>JAEMQQ010000016.1 GCA_016463775.1 Ilumatobacteraceae bacterium
TTGAAGTCGTCACGCTCCTTGCTGACGGCTTCCAGCACGTCGCTGACGTCGATCGAATCGTGCACGACCGTTTCGTTCACGATCGGATCGACGCCGTCAGATTCCTGGTGGTCTGACGTGGTCTGATCGTCGGTCATGGTCGTGCCGTCGTCGCTGGGCCGTGGTTATTGTTCGTCGACGATTTCGGCATCAACGATGTCGCCGTCATTGCCCGACGCTGTGCCATCTGCCGATTGACCGGTCGCTGAAGTGCCTGCCGCATTCGCATCCCGCGATGCTGCTTCGTACAGCTTCTGGCTGAACGCCTGGCTGGCAGTCATCAGTTTTTCGGTCGCGTTCTTGATCGTGTCGGCATCGTTGGCGCCCAACGCCGACTTCAGGTCGGCGAGTGGTTGCTCGACGGCCTTGCGTTCGTCCTCGGTGACTTTCTCGCCCTGTTCGCGCAGCACTTTTTCGGTTTGATACACGAGCGAATCGGCGTTGTTGCGCACCTCGGCCTCGGCTCGGCGTTGACGATCATCGTCGGCGTGTGCTTCGGCATCTTTCACCATCTGGTTGATGTCGTCCTTGGAAAGCGACGACTGGCCGGTGATCGTCATCGACTGTTCTTTGCTCGTTGCCCGATCCTTCGCCGAGACGTGCACGATGCCGTTGGCGTCGATGTCGAAGGTGACTTCGATTTGCGGCACACCACGTGGTGCAGGTGGCAGATCGACGAGCTGGAACTTGCCGAGTGTCTTGTTGTAGGAAGCCATCTCGCGCTCACCCTGCAAAACGTGAATCTCCACCGATGGCTGCATGTCCTCGGCGGTGGTGAATGTTTCGGTACGACGCGTGGGGATCGTGGTGTTGCGCTCGATGAGCCGGGTCATCACACCACCCTTGGTCTCGATGCCGAGTGACAGCGGTGTTACGTCCAGCAACAAAATGTCTTTCACGTCACCACGCAACACACCGGCTTGTACCGCTGCGCCGACGGCGACCACTTCATCGGGGTTCACCGTGCGATTCGGTTCTTTGCCCGTGAACGACTGCACGAGTTCCTGCACGGCGGGCATGCGTGTCGAGCCCCCGACGAGAATGACGTGCTGAATCTGACCTTTGGTGAGGCCGGCGTCGCTGATCGCCTGTTCGAACGGCTTGCGGCATCGCTCGAGCAAATGTGCGGTCAACTCCTGGAACTTTGCGCGGGTGAGTGATTCATCGAGGTGCAACGGACCATTCGCAGTTGCGGTGATGAACGGCAAATTGATCTGCGTCTGGGGCACTTGTGACAGCTCAATTTTGGCTTTTTCAGCCGCTTCTTTGAGGCGCTGTGTGGCCATGCGATCCTTGCTCAGGTCGACGCCGTGGGCTGCCTTGAATTGGGTGACCAACCAGTCGATGACGCACTGGTCCCAGTCGTCGCCACCGAGGTGGGTGTCGCCATGGGTGCTCTTTACCTCGAACACACCGTCGCCAATTTCAAGCACACTCACGTCGAACGTGCCGCCGCCGAGGTCGAACACGAGCACGGTCTCTTCTTGTGAGCCCTTGTCGAGGCCGTAGGCCAGTGCTGCTGCCGTCGGCTCGTTGATGATACGCAACACTTCAAGACCGGCAATCTGTCCGGCTTCCTTCGTCGCGGTGCGCTGTGCGTCGTCGAAATACGCCGGCACGGTGATGACCGCCTGTGTGACGGTGTCACCGAGGTACGCCTCGGCATCGCGCTTCAACTTCATGAGCGTGCGGGCACTGATTTCTTGTGGCGTGTACTTTTTGCCGTCGATATCTTCTGAGTGCCAGTTCTGCCCCATAAATCGTTTGATGCTGCGGAAGGTGCGATCATGGTTGGTGATTGCCTGACGCTTGGCAACCTCACCGACGAGCACTTCACCGGCCTTGGAGAACGCGACGACCGACGGGGTGGTGCGCGCACCTTCGGAGTTGGGGATGACGACTGGTTCGCCAGCCTCCAACACGGCAACGACTGAGTTGGTGGTGCCGAGATCGATTCCGACTGCTTTGGGCATGGGGTTACCTCCGTAACGTAAGGCTGTAGAGCCTATGGGGACGTCGGCAAAGGTTGAGCCGCCGCGGCTCAAGATATGTGTCACCTGCCTGGGAGGCAGGCCTGGGCCTACTCCTGCAGTGCTGCGGCGATCGCTGCCCAGTGCGGCAGCGACGGTACGGCACCCTGCACTTGGGTCGCCAACGCCCCAGCCACCGCAGCGGCCCGGAGCGCCAGCAACAAATCCGACAACCCCCCACCGAGCGCAAGGCGTGCACTCAAGACACCACAAAACGCATCCCCAGCACCGGTTGAGTCAAGTGGCGAAACCGGGTACGGCTGAATACGGGTTTCGCCGTCACGGGTGACGAGTCGTGCGCCACGCGCCCCTTCGGTAACGACAACGTTGCCCACCCCCCGCGCCAACAACGCCGCCGGGCCGCCGAGCAGTGCGACTTCGTGTTCATTCGGTGTGATGATGTCGACGTGGCGCAGTAATGCGTCAGGCAGGTCGGCTGCCGGTGCAGGGTTCAGCACGACGATCGTGTCGTTGCCCGCCAGTTCAGCGGCACGTTGCACGATGTCGATGCGCACCTCGAGTTGCATCAACACCACTTTGGCCGAGGCCAGCAGCGCTGCCGCTGCGTCAATATCGGCGACTGAAAGCGCGTGGTTTGCACCAGGCACCACGATGATGAGGTTCTCCGCATCGTCCGACACACCGATCAACGCACGACCCGTCGGCCCGTTCAAAGTGACGAGATGATCCACATTCACGTTGTCGGTAATGAACGCCGCGCGCAGCGTGTCCCCTGCTGCGTCTCGCCCGACTGCACCGATGAACGCAGTGCGGGCACCGGCACGAGCCGCAGCGATCGCCTGATTCGCACCTTTCCCACCACATGCCTCGAAGTAACCATGGGCTGACACCGTTTCACCCGGATGTGGCAATCGACGCGCAAGTGCAACGAGATCAAGATTGGCCGACCCGACGACAACGACATCGGGTGTGTTGCTGGTGGTCACAGCGCCGACTCGTTCATGGGGTGCTCTCGCTCTAGCCTTGCGCCGTGGAGACCACAACGCAAACACCGACCGCCAAACCCGGCGTTCTCGTGCTGCTGCGCCACGGGCAAAGCACGTGGAATGAATTGAATTTGTTCACTGGTTGGCACGATGTGCCGCTCAGTGCCAAGGGCGAAAAAGAAGCCGACGACGCCGGTCGCACCATGCGTGCCATGGGCCTGCACTTCGACGTCGTCTATACGTCACTGTTGGCTCGCGCAATCGAAACTAACCGTCGGGCACTCTGCGAACTTGAACATCCGGCCGTCACCATCGTGCAGGATTGGCGCCTCAACGAACGTCACTATGGCGCACTGCAGGGGCTCGACAAAAAAGAAACGACAAAACGACACGGCGTCGAACAAACCCAGCTGTGGCGACGAAGCTACGACGTGGCACCCCCGCCCGTTGATCGATCAAGCCCCGAACACCCGGCGAACGACCCGCGATACGCAGACATCGACCCGGTGCGGTTGCCCGCCACCGAATGTTTGCAAGACGTCGTCGCACGAGTCGTGCCGTTCTGGCAGGAAGTACTCGTACCGCTGTTGCAGGGCGGCAACGATGTGCTCGTCGTTGCACACGGCAACTCGTTGCGTGCGCTGGTGATGCATCTCGAACATTTGAGCCAAGCAGCGATCGCCGAACTCAACATCCCGACCGGAGTGCCCCGCCACTACACGTTTCATACTTTGAACAGCGACGATCGAGCGCATCGCGCACTACGTGTGGCGAACGTCGCATATCTCGGTGACAGCGCTGCGATAAGCGCTGCGACCAATGCAGTCGCTGGCCAAGCGAGTCTCTGAGACAACCTTCACCACGCATTCGTGCATGTTTGCACGAATGCGTTCGTATGGTTGAGGCATGGCAAAACGCACCAATCCCCTCACCACATTGCATCACGTCTCGTTGTTCTCGTCATGTTCCAAGAAAGATCTCGCACGCATCGTTGATGCAGCAGATGAGGTTTCATTCAAGGCTGGCCAAGTGCTCATCGAGCAGGGTCAGCCAGGTCGTGAAGCCTTCATTCTGTTGAAAGGCAAGGCCACCGTGCGTCGTGATGGCAAAAAACTCGCCTCGCTCGGGGCCGGTGCAATGGTCGGTGAACTCGCGTTACTCGACCATGGTCCACGTACCGCCACCGTTACCTGCGACACCGACTGTGACGTACTTGTCATCAGTCAGCGACATTTTCAAGGTGTGCTGCGCGACGTGCCGGTGCTGTCCAGCAAGTTATTGACCACATTGGCGTCTCGTGTGCGCGAACTTGATCGGGCCATGGTCGCTTAAGCCACCGTAGGTAGCGCCATTCGCGCCGAACACAACTAGCGTTCGGTGTATGTCGGTTGAAGTAACTGCACAACCAGTGCGTTCAGGTCGCCTGAAGCCGTACCAATTGTCGATCGTCCTTGGTTGCGGCATCGGTCTCTTTACGTTCGTCTCCGGGCTCATTCCATCGATTACCGGCTGGAAGAGCGACTCGCCGGTTCACCGCGAAGTATTCGGCGGCATTCCTGGCCCCCTGATCGTGGCGTTCTACACGGTCATCCCGGTGATTCTGGTGTGGGGTTCGCTACGTTTCGCCGACCGCATTCGCAACTGGGAACGTGGCGCCCCCGACAATCGTCGCACGACACGAAAAAACGTGCGCCGTCGCTTTGCTGATTTCAATGCCGGGGTGTACATGCGCACATTGATGCGCGACTCGGCGGCCGGGCTCATGCACTCGATGATGTATTTCGGGTTCCTCGTCTTGTTGGGTGTCACCACGGTGCTGGAAATCGACCACCAGATGCCCGAACCGTTGAAGTTTCTGCACGGCGACGTGTACCGCGCCTACGCCCTGGTCGGTGACGTTGCTGGTCTCGTGTTCACCGGTGGCGTCGTGTGGGCAATCCTGCGTCGTTATGTGCAACGCCCGTACCGCATCCGTGTCAAGTCGAAGCCCGAGCATGCCTGGATTCTCGGGGTGATGCTCGCCATTGGTGTCAGTGGTTATGGCAGCGAAATGTTCCGCATTGCCACCGAGCAGGCGGCGGGCAAAAATGTCGACTACGAAAAGTGGAGCATCGTCGGTTGGCCGTTGGCTCAGACGGTGAACGGTGCATCACTCGGCACGTTGCAAACCTGGCACCAGGGCTGGTGGGTGTTCCATGTGCTCACCTTCATCGCGTTTTTGGCGTTGTTGCCGATCACGATGTTGCGCCACATCTTCACTGCCCCACTCAACATGTACCTGCGTGATCGCGACCGGCCAAAAGGTGCGATGCGTGCCATGCCGAACCTGGCCGAGACATCACTCGAGTCTTTCGGTGTGAACACGATTGAAAGTTTCACGTGGAAGCAGTTGCTCGATCTCGACTCCTGCACGATGTGCGGTCGCTGCACGAGCGTGTGCCCCGCCCATGCCACCGGCAAGTCGCTCGACCCGCGGGAAATCGTGTTGAAGAGTGGTGAGGTGATGGCGGCAACCGCGGCACACGCCCCGGGTGGTCGTGTTTCGCCACCGATCGGTGTTGACCATGACATCACGGTGAGTGCCAACTCGGTGTTTGATCGCATTACCGCCGAAGAAATCTGGGCGTGCACCTCGTGCAAGGCCTGCGACGAGATCTGCCCGGTCAACATCGAGATCCTCGACAAGATCCTCGACATGCGTCGCTACCTGACGCTGATGGAAAGCAACTTCCCCGCCGAACTCGGCAACGCCTATCGCGCGATGGAAAACCAAGGCAACCCGTGGGGCATGAACCAGGGTGACCGAGCGGCCTGGGCCACCGATTTGGACGTGACCGTGCTCGACCCGGGTGCACCACTCACCCAGGAGTACCTCTACTGGGTCGGCTGTGCTGGTTCGTTCGATGACAAGAACAAGAAAGTCACGCAGGCAATGGCCAAGTTGCTGAAGCGTGCGGGCATCGACGTGGCGATTCTCGGGCCGAGCGAAATGTGCACGGGTGACAGCGCGCGCCGCAGCGGCAACGAGTACTTGTTCCAGATGCTCGCAACGCCCAACGTGGAGATGCTGAATGGCATGGGTGTCAAGAAGATCATCACCCAGTGTCCGCATTGCTTCAACACCCTGAAGAACGAATACCCGCAACTCGGTGGCAACTACGAAGTGGTGCACCACTCACAGTTGCTTGAAGAACTCATCAGTTCGGGCCGCTTGGACATGAGCAATGCGACCCTCGATGACCGCATTACCTATCACGACTCGTGCTATCTCGGTCGCCACAACGACGTGTACCTCGCGCCACGCAAGGTGGTTGGTTCGATCAAGGGCATTCAAGTGGTGGAGATGCCACGCAACGGCACGCAGGGCATGTGCTGTGGTGCAGGTGGTGCACGCATGTGGATGGAAGAAAACATCGGCACCAAGGTGAATGATGAGCGCGCCCGTGAAGCCATCGCCACGGGTGCCACGCGTGTAGCGACGGCCTGCCCGTTCTGTTACATCATGATGGATGACGGCGTCAAAGGTGCGGGCAAGGACGAATCAGCCGTCAAGGTCGGCGACATTGCAATACATGTGCTTGATGCCATCGAAAACGGTGAGCGCACTGCAACTGCAATCGGTGCACCACTGCGCGAACCCGTCGCCGGCGAATAAGACGCGCACCGCACCGCGGAGCGTTATCCGTTAGCGGAAGTTCTCGAAATATCGACTTGGTGTCGGACCACGCTGACCCTGATATTTCGAACCCCGCGCACCCGAGCCGTACGGCTTGTCGGCAGGTGTGGTCATCGTCATGAAACTCACCTGACCGATTTTCATGCCCGGGTAAATCGTGATCGGCAGGTTGGCGACATTCGACAACTCGAGGGTGATGTGACCATCGAAGCCGGCATCAATGAACCCGGCCGTCGAATGGATGAGCAGACCAAGCCGGCCTAACGAACTTTTTCCTTCGACGCGGGCGACGAGATCGTTGGCGATCGCCACACGTTCGAGCGTTGAGCCGAGCACGAATTCACCCGGGTGCAAGATGAACGCTTCGTCATTTTTCATCTCGACGAGTTCAGTGAGATCGGCGAGTTCTTTTTTGACATCGATCACCGTGGTCGAGTGGTTACGAAAGACCCTGAACAGGTGCGACACCTTGACGTCGATCGACGATGGCTGCAGGCAGGCATCGTCGTACGGGTCGACGACGATGCGACCGTTCGACAACGCCTCGCGAATGGACCGATCGGAGAGAATCACCGTGCCCGAACCCTAGTAAACGCGACTCGTTGCTACGATTCGGTCGTGAGTGCGGGTGTAGTTCAATGGCAGAACATCAGCTTCCCAAGTTGAGGACGCGGGTTCGATTCCCGTCACCCGCTCGATAGCAACGTAAAGATCGCCCACACTGCGGCGACGAGGCCGAGGAGCGCCATGCCGATACTGCGCACCCTTGGCGCCCGGGTAAGTTCGCCCTCTTCGCGCGGTGCATCACGGGGCTTGAACACCGCAGCCAGATTGCCAACACACATCGCCCCACCCAATGCCAAAATCAACCACGCCAACAGATCTTCACCAAGGAACATGACTACAGACCGCTGGGAGAGGTGCCCTCGAAATAGGTTTCGAAGCGCGTGAACGGCTCGATCCAGGCCAACTTCACGGTGTCGGTGCGACCCGCTCGATGTTTTGCCACGATGAGATCAGCCGACCCACGCGCGGCCGCCGTGTCGCCGGCTGCCTCGCCGCGATAAATGAACATCACGACGTCGGCATCTTGCTCGATGGCACCCGACTCGCGCAGGTCAGAAAGAATCGGTCGCTTATCGCCACGGTTGTCGAGGTTGCGGCTCAACTGACTCAGGGCGATGATCGGCACGTTGAATTCGCGGGCCATCAACTTGAGCTTGCGACTGATCTCACTGACCTCAAGTTGGCGGTTTTCCACTTTGGTATCGCCGCCCATCAACTGCAGATAGTCGATGACGATCAGACCAAGATCGCCCTGCGAGAGGCGCACACGTCGGGCCCGGGCCCGCATCGAACCCACCGAGGTCATCGGCGAATCGTCGATGATGAGCGGAATGTCGAGACGTCCAACGGCACGACCGATTTCGGTCCATTGCTTTTCGGATGGCGCTGCACCACGCAATACTTCGGATGGCACGCTGGCCTCGCTCGACAGCACGCGCTGCGACAACTCGTAGGCGCTCATTTCCAAACTGAAAAAGATGACCGGGCGCATCGTGAGTCGGGCCACATTGACCGCCATATTGAGTGCCAGCGCACTCTTGCCCATGCCGGGGCGCGCGCCGATGACATGGAGTGCCCCTGCTTGCAAGCCGAGCAACAACTCATCCAGTTTGCGGAAACCCGTGGGAACGCCCGCCAGTGCACCAGGGTTGTTCCAACGTTCCTCGATTTTTTCCATCGAAGTTTCCAGCAACTTGGAAAGCGTGGAGGCGCCCTCGTTGACGTTGCCGGCTGACACGTCGTAGATGCGGCTCTCTGCTTCGTCGAGTGCCTTGTCGACGTCGGCTGGTTCGCTGTACGCGATTTCAGCAATGGCGGCCGCCGCCGCGATGACACGACGCAACTTGGCGGCATCACGCACGATTTTGGCGTAGCGATCGGCGCTGGAAATAGCCGGGGTGGCGTTCTGCAAACGCACCAGCGCGTCAAGCCCACCGACACCGTCCAACAATGCAGCTCGCCGCAACTCTTCACCGACCGTGACCGGATCGACGGGTTCACCCGCGATGCTCAGCGACCGGATTGCATCGAACACGTGGCGGTGCGCCGGCTTGTAAAAATCTTCGGACGCCAAACCGCCGAGCACGATCGAAATCGCGTCTTCAGACAGCATCATCGCACCGAGCAGTGACGCTTCGGCGTCGACGTTGTGCGGCGGAATGCGTTGGGTTGGACGACCGTCGTCGCCTCGTCGAATATCGGTGATGCTCACCCGTCTACCTTTGCCGCTTCGGCCTGTTGATCACAAGGGGTACAACCCTGTGATTTTGTTGTGATAATCCCGTGCACGGGTTGTGGTCAACCTGTGCTCTTCCTGTGGACAGTAATACAGGGGTGGACGGAATACCGACGTATCGACGCCACTCTGGGCGGACACGAGACCAGGTGCGGGAAACGATGTAACAACGTGCACAAATGTGCAGAGTACTTGTGGACAACCTGGGGATGGCAGGGATGTTCCCTACGTTGCGCGCACCTCAACGGTGAGTGTTCCCCGCACATCGCCATAGAGACCAACCGTCACCTGATGCGAGCCGACATCGCGAATTGGTGTCGCAATTTCGACATGCTTGCGCTCGATCACCACATGGAATTGTTGTTCCACCGCAGTCACGATGTCGCTCGCGGTGACCGAGCCGAATAATTTGCCGGTCGCACCCGCTTTGGCATTGACGACGAGCGGCGTTGCGGCGAACACCGCGGCGATGACCCGTGCTGAATCGCGATCAGCGGCTTCACGCACATCCCGCGAACGCTTCACCGTGTCGGCCTGCGCCACTGCCCCCTCGGTGGCCTCGACGGCCAAGCCGTTTGGAATGAGATAGTTGCGGGCATGACCGGAGGTCACGGTCACGATGTCGCCACGCCGACCGGTGCCCTTCACATCTCGGCGCAAGAGCACCTTCACAGGTCAGCCCTCGCTGGGTGTCTCGGAAACGGCCGCGGCTGGGGCGGCGGCTGGGGTTGCGGCTGCTGGCGCGTCGGGCACATTGGCATACCGTTCAACGACGTCACGACTGACACCGCCACGCGATTCGCCGCGTGACTCGCCGCGTGATTCGCCACGGTCATCATCACGGTTACGTGGGCCACGCAGACCGGCCACGCGCTTGGTGTACGGCAGCAACGCCATTTCGCGGGCGTTCTTTACCGCCGTAGCAATGTCACGCTGTTGTTGCACATCGGCACCCGTCATCCGACGAGCCTTCAATTTTGAGCGGTCGCTCATGAAGCGCTGTAGCAGGTTGACGTTCTTGTAGTCGATGTAGACGATGCGCTCGGGGTTGAGTGGGTTCGGCTTTTTCTTGTAGCGGCGCTGCAACAATTTCGCTGCGCGCAACTTGTTTTTTTTACTCGTCATGTCATTCGTCCTTTGTGTGGCTCGGGATGGTCAGGGAAAAATACTGGGCAGAATTAAAACGGTTCTTCACCCTCGAAGGGGCTTTTTTCGCCAGCAGGGCTCGCACCGGTGCCGGTCTTCTTGGCTGCACCGTCTTGGCGGGGCTTGCGCTCGACTTGCGCGGTCGCCCAACGCAAACTGGGTCCGAGCTCGTCGGCGATCACGTCGATGGCGGTGCGCTTGTCGCCTTCGCGAGTGGTGAACTCACGCTGCTCAAGTCGACCCGTCACCACGATGCGCACACCCTTGGACAAAGACGCCGCAGCATTTTCGCCGAGTTCACCCCAGGCTGTGATGTTGAAGAAGGATGTCTGTTCTTGCCACTCGCCGTTCACCTGGAAGCGCCGACCTACGGCGATACCGAAGTTGGCAACGGCCTTGCCGTTGGCCGTGAAGCGAAGTTCGGGGTCGCGCACAATGTTGCCGACGAGGGTGATCGTGTTGTCTGCCATGGATGTTCCTTTGCGGGTGGTGGGTTACTTGCTGGTGGCGGGTGACATGCCGCGACGTTCTGCTTCGTGATCGGGGAGACGCAGCAACTTGTGTCGTAACACATCGTCTGACAGGCGCATGGTGCGCTCGACTTCGTCGAGCATGCCACCGTCGGCGACGACATTGAAGATGGCGTAGTAGCCATCGCTCTGCTTTTGGATCGGATAGGCCAACCGACGTCGACCCCACCAATCGGGCGTTCCATGGACGGAACCACCGACGTTCGTCACCGCTTTGGCGATCTGGTTCATCCAGCCGTGTGCGGCATTTTCATCTAACGCACCGCTGACGATGACCATTAATTCATATGCACGCATTATTGACTCCCTTCGGACACGACCAGTGAGGTCGTGGCCCCGCAAGGGGCAGGGTGGATAAGGACTTTGAGCGTACCGTCACCCCGTCAGTGTGCCAACGGGCTGCTACGGGGTTGTGTGCCGCGTACTCCGGTGGCGGTCGCAGAAGTTTGGCGACAAGGGCCTAGGCCCGGCGACGCACCCGTGGCCGAGAGCGCCGTCCACCGCAGGGGGCTGCTGCCAACACGTGATTCCATTGACAGGCGAGGCACACCTCGACGGTGTACGCGGTGAACTGCTCGGGGCGAGCAGCAAACGCGCGCAGCGACCGGGCCGATGTGATGCACCGACCCGACTTCGGGAGGCGCGGCCCGAAGAGGTACGTCACGTTGCGCAATTCGTTGGCAGTACACAGTGGGCAAGCGGCCCGACGAGCCACGCCGTAATGGTGGGCGGCGCGCACGAGGTCGATGCTTGCATCACACGCATCATGGCGGGGCACATCACCGGCGCGCACCAGCTCGACGTAGGTGCGGCGCAACATGCGGAAATCGATCGTCGCATCGCTCTGCATCCCCGTCTTTTTGCCCATGACGCCCACAACGCGCAACGGTAGTGCGCTCAGCGTGCCTGGTGCTGTGCCCACCAGTCATCTAGTCGCCGGCGAATCTCTTGTTCACCGAGAATTCCTTCGTCAAGACGAAGTTCCATCAAAAAGTCGATGGCCTCTCCGACTGCTCGGCTCGGCGTGATACCGAGGTGCGCCATGACGGCGATGCCATCCATCTCGGGTCGCAGGGCCGCAAGCTCCTCGTGTTGTGCAAGTTCATTGATTCGCTCTTCCAGTTCGCTCATTCGCTGATTGAGGGCGTCTACTTTTCGTTCGCTGCGTGTCGTGCAGTCGCAACGCACCAACACGTTGAGTTCGGTCAGCACGTCTCCTGCATCACGCACGTAGCGGCGCACCGCCGAATCGGTCCAGCCCATTTGATACGTATGAAACCGTCCGCTGAGGAACACCAGTTCTGACACCCGCCGGATGTCGTCGTTGGAGTAGTGCAGCTCACGCATGCGCTTGCGCGTCATCTTTGCCCCAACCACCTCGTGATGATAAAAAGTCATTCCCTTGCCGGGTAGCACCTTGCGGGTCTTCGGTTTGCCGATGTCATGGAACAGTGCGGCCAATCGTGTGATGCGAAAATCGCCGGGCATTTCTTTGCGCACGTTCTCCACGACTGCGAAGGTGTGCGTGAGCACGTCTTTGTGGCGATGAATCGGGTCTTGTTCGAGTGAGAGAGCGGGCAGCTCCGGTAAAAAGTGGTCGGTGAGGCCCGTTTCCACCGCAAAGCGCAGCCCCAGTCCGACTGCATCGGTCACGATCATGCGGTCGAACTCGTCGCGCACGCGTTCACTCGACACGATTGAGAGCCGCTCGTGCATCGAGCGCACCGCCGACACCAGCGCATCATCAGGGGTGACCGACAATGTGGCTACGAAGCGGGCAGCCCGCAACATCCGGAGTGGATCGTCACTGAAACTTTCCTCGGGCGACAGCGGTGTGCGCAGACGAAGCGCCAGCAAATCGTCGAGGCCCCCGTACGGATCGACCAGCTGTGGTGAAGCAGCCGTGAGTTCGAGCGCCATCGCATTGATCGTGAAGTCGCGCCGTGACAAGTCGATCTGCACCGAATCAGAGAACTTCACCTCCGGCTTGCGTGAATCGGGGGAGTACGCCTCGGCGCGATGCGTGGTGATTTCCAGTGAGCGCGTGCCGCGCAATGCCGCGATAGTGCCGAAGCGCTCACCCTGGGTCCACAGGGCATCGACCTTGCCGGCCAGAATCGACTTCACTGCATCAGGGTGGGCATTCGTCGTGAAATCAAAGTCGAAATCCGCCGAATCACGGCCGAGCAACAAATCGCGCACCGTTCCGCCGACGATGAACAAGCGATAGCCCGCCTCTGCAAATGCGGCGGTGATCGGTGCAAGTTCGGCAACGACTGCATCGAATCGCGCAGGCTGCACGATTTACAGGCTACGCAACGACAGCGCCACTAGCGTTCGAGTGTGTCGGCTGGCGTAACCGCACTGCGTGGCGACGGGCGCAGTGGTCCGGCCAAGATGCGCTCCATGTGCAGCGTCGTGACCATCGGGGGATGCGACACCTACCGCACCCCGGCCCTCTCGACTGCGGATGCACGCTGGTTTCAGGAGCGCGGGTTCGTGACCGTGCAGTCACTGGTGGTCTTGCAACATGACGGAAGCATCAGAAACGATGTCTCCGACACCATCAACTGTCGTGATGTGACCTGTCGACAGGTCATGTTGCGCCCACAACGGCAATTGCTCGCTGCTGTGCTGGCCATCGATGCCGAATCGTTCGCCGCCCCGTGGAACCTGTCGCGTGAGACGTTGCGCCACGCCTGTCGCGCCACGAGCGAGCACCGCATTCTGGTCGCGCACGGCATACCCGACACCGGCCCGCTCGGGTATGCCATCGTCGGTCGTGTCGGTATGCACGCCTACCTGCAGCGACTGGCCGTAAGCACCGCGCAGCGTCGCCGTGGGGTGGCCAAACGATTGGTACACGACGCCGCACGGTGGGCCGCCACACGTGGGGCCACCACGATGCTGGTAAATACCGAGCCGGCCAATGATGCGGCGCGTGCCCTCTACCGAACGTTGGGGTTCGTCTTGCTGCCCGACCCACTCGTGGTGTTGGAGCGTGCCGTGCATCTGCCAGAAAGAACCCACCGATGACCCGTCGTCGGCTGGCGCGGTTGCTCGGTGCTGGCGGTGTTGTCATCACGCTCGTTGCGGTCGCCCCCGCGCCGACGTTGGCCGTTGACTACCAATTGGAGGTCGTCGCCGGCACATTCACTACGCGGGTGAACGAGCGGCTGACTTTTACCGTGTCGACGCCGACCAACGCAGCGATCGAAGCCATGCTCATCGACAGAGCGACGACGGCCGTCGTGCAGATGAGCAACCCACTCGTTACCCGCGAGGCCGTCGCAGCAATCGTCGCGGGTGGCACGTTCGTCGCCGAGGCCGAATCGGCGATCCCCGGGCCCATCTTCCGCCCGGTTACACCCGCAGCAGTTCCTGGCTATCAGGTGCTGATCGCGACATCCGTGGCGGCGAGACGCGACGGCTCACTCCTTATCACCCGTGATGGACTGCGGGCCGTTCGCCTCACGCTCACGGCGCCGTCGGGGCTCATCAGCCAGCTGACCTCATTCATCAACGTGGTGTCGTCGCGCACGACCACACCGTTGCCAGTCACGATGATTGCCACGATCGATGGTGCACCGACACTGCAGCCTGACGGGTCGATCGTGGTCGGTGCAGCCGAGCGCGAAAAGTTGCGTGACCTGCGTGACCTGCTTTTCCGCAAACCGCCGGGGGTGCCGCTCGGTATCCGTGTACGACCAGAACTCCTCAACGGTTTGGCCCGTTCCACCGACGAAGCCGACCAGTCGTTGTTTGCCGAGCTGGCCAAACGCCTTCCCGACAACGACGTGTTGGTGAGCACGTTTCGTCCAATTGATGTGGCGTCGTATGCTGCCGCCGGATTGAAATCGCAATTTGAGGCACAACTCCTGCGCGGCGAAACCATTCTTGACGCCCTGAACGGCCCGAACCTGCCATTGCGGGCAGCGTGGGTGTCCAACGACGCGATCGACGCCACCGGTGTCGACTTCCTGCGCACTTTTGGGGTGACCAATGTTGTCGTCGTCGGGGACGGTGTCAAAACGTACGGTGCTGACACCAACCCGAATCGACCGTACGCACTGCGTTCGGCAACGACCGGAGTCGTACTCAACCTGGCCGACACCCGCTACGCCAACTTGCTCGACGAACCAACGGGAACTGCTTATGCATCAGCAACCGCTATTGCTGCAGAAATCATCGCCCAACGAAACGAACTGGCCGGTTCACCCGTCGGCTCCACGGCGTTGGCCACCCGACAACTGGTGCTCGCGAGCACCAGTGGCGTGCCCACCGAACCGCTCATCGCTGCAATCGTTCTTCGGCATTTGCGGGGTGCACCGCAGGTCAAATTACGTCGGGTCAGTGAGTTCGCCCCAACCCTCGAGGGCCTCGCCCGAATCACACCGCCAGTCGTGCCGCTCATCGATATCAGCACCATTCAGACACGCACCAACGACGCACTCGGCAGCATCGACGTCGTTCGTGATGTGCTCGCCACCAACGAAGGTCTCACCGATCGCTGGGTCGAACTCGTCGACGTTGCCAACGACACCACGCTCACCGAGGTGCAACGCACCACCTACCTTGATGCCGTACTCAACCAGGTGAACGCGGCACGCACCGCGGTCAAATTACCGACTCGATCATTCACATTCGGTAGCCGTGACAGCGAACTGCGACTGGCGCTCATCAACTCGAGTGTCTATGCGGTGTCACTGCAGCTACGGGTGACGAGTCCGAACGGCAAGATGAGCTTTGTGCCGACCGAATTTGCCGTCGTCATTCCACCAGGCGATCAACGCGAATTGGTTATGGCGGCAAGCGCCCGCGCCAACGGCCTCATTCCGATTGAGCTTGTGCTCTCCAGTCCGAATGGCACGGTGCTTGATGTCGCACAAATCCGCGTGCGGGTGAATGCGATTGCCGGTCTCGGGCGGGGTGTCAGTGCCGTGTTCATCGTGCTGCTGGGCGCCTGGTGGCTCATTCATGCCCGGCGTAGCCATAAGCAAAAAACTGCCGAGAAGCACCCCGTACTACGCTCGCCAGTATGACCATTCGCATCGTTACCGACTCTGCCTGCGATCTCCCCCAGCAACTGGTCGATGAATTGGGCATCACTCTGGTGCCGCTCACCTTCAGTTTCGGTGACGAAGAGTTCACCGACCGGGTTTCGCTCACCCCCAACGAGTTCTGGGCACGTTGTTCGGCTTCACCAGTACTTCCCCAAACGGCGGCACCCGCACCCGGCAAGTTTGCCGAAGCATTCACGAGCCTTTCCGGTGCTGGTGCAACAGGAATCTTGGTGATCACCCTTTCGTCGGACTTATCGGCCACCAAGCAGGCAGCCGAACAGGGTGTCGAGGCCGCACAACTCCGCATTCCGATTCGCGTCGTTGACAGCCGCTCAGCATCAATCGGTGAGGGCATCAGTGTGGTGGCTGCGGCACGCCTCGCCAAGGGTGGTATGGGGCTCGACGATCTTGCCCGCACCGTCACTGATATGGCGGGCCGCACACGCGTGTGGGCGGCGCTCGACACGCTGGAAAACCTGAAGAAAAATGGCCGTATCGGTGGCGCCAAAGCCCTCTTGGCCTCGGCGCTGTCGATCAAGCCGATCATCACCGTGCTGGACGGCAAGGTGGCCGAGGGCGGCAAGCAACGCACCCGCAGCAAGGCGCTGGCGTTCGTGATCGATCAATTCCGCAACGACGGCACGGTATCGAATCTTGCCGTATTGCACGCCCAATGCACCGACGTCGATGCGTTCGTCGCGCAATTGCGCGAGACGTACTCGGGCGAAATCATCGTCGGTGACATCGGTTCGGTCATCGGTTCCCACACCGGCCCGGGCACGATCGGCGTCGCGTACCACGTGCAGTAGCCGCACACGCCGTCACGGCGTGTGATTCCACCATTCAGACGAGGCGCACAACTAGCGTCTCGGTTCAGTCATGTCCGCTGTTGAACTCGAGCCTGGGTTCATCGGCGACCGATACCGACTTGAACGCCACATTGCGCGTGGGGGAATGGCCGAAGTGTGGCTCGGCCACGACACGTTCCTTGACCGCCAAGTGGCAATCAAGGTACTGAAGCGCCACATCGCCCGCGACGAAACGGCGATCGAGCGATTCCGCCGCGAGGCACTCGCTTGCGCCGGGCTGAATCATCCGAACATCGTCGCGGTGTACGACTCGTTCGCCCACGACGGGTACCAGGTGGTGGTGATGCAATACGTGCAGGGCCGCAGCCTGCGTGATTTGCTCGACAAAAAGAAAAAGTTGACACCGGGATTGTCGATCATGATGGGCGCTGCGATTGCCGCTGCCCTCGATGCCACTCACCAACACGGCTACATCCACCGCGATGTCAAGCCGGGCAACATCCTCGTGCGGCCCGACGGTCACTTCCTGCTGGCTGATTTTGGTATCGCCAAGGCACTCCATGCCTCCGAGGGCAGCGACCTCACGAGCGACAACATCATGATGGGCACGGCGAAATATTTGTCGCCGGAAATCGTGCGTGGCAAACCCCTCGATGGTCGCGCCGACCTGTACAGCCTCGGCCTCGTGTTGTACGAATGTCTCTCTGGAAAAGTGCCGTTTCTCAGCGATAATGATGCCGATACGGCACTGGCCCGCCTGCAGCGGGAACCCACCGACTTGGCGCATCTACGCCCCACACTGTCACCTCGCCTCGTGCGGGTCGTGCACAAATTGCTCGCCCGCAACCCCGACCATCGCTACCAAACGGGTGAAGAAACCCGCCTGGCGTTGCTCGCCGCCTTGCGCGATGAGCGAGACGACCACACCAACATGACTCCCCCGACCGGTCAACGGGTCGTACTCGAACGCACCAGTCCTGCCGCACGACCGCCGGAGCGCCGCACCCTGCGACTAGGAAATGCATCCGGTATCGGTGGATTTTTTCGCACCACCACCGCCCGACTGCTCCTCGCCACGTTGGTGCTCACCGGTCTCGTCATCACCGCCGTTATGCGCACCAACGACCCCGACAATGTGGTCATCCCGGCCGACATCGCCCCTGCCGTCGACTCACCATTGCCCAGCGGGCCAGCCACGATCATGGCGATCAATTCTTTCGACCCCAACGGTGACGACGGGGTGGAAAACGAAGAGCTCATCGGGGTGCTCATCGATAAAAATCCACGCAGCGCGTGGGCCACATCGTGTTACGCCGACAAATTTTTCGGCGCAAAGGAACATGTCGGTGTGCTCGTCACCTTGTCGGGTGCCGGGACGGGGGCTTTGCGCGTGAACTTTGCCAACGGGCCGTGGGGAGCAGAAATCTATGGCACGGCGACGACGCCGCCATCTGGTTTTGACGGATGGGGTGCGCCGCTCGCAACGGAATACCGCACGCGTGGTGAAATCGTGAAGTTTTCCGTCACAGCACCCGTCACACATTTGCTCATCGTGTTGACCGAGATCGGCAAGAGTGCAGCATGTTCGAGCACGAATCCATTTCAAGCGCGTATCAACGAGGTGGCATTCCTTCCGGCGTAACTCGTCCCAGCGTTAGCCTGACCTCGTGGTTACCAATCCGCTCAGTGATCCTGAGTTTCCGCGCAAGACCGTCGATCTCATCGACCGGGTCGTGGGCGCCGTGCGCGATCGCACCACCAAGCCAATCGTTGCACTCACCCGTGGCATCGTCTTTGGCTCACTGATCGCCGTGGTCTCCATCGCGTTGGTGACGCTGTTGCTCATCGCCATCATGCGCGGTGCACAAGAACTATTCGAGTTGGCACTCAGCGAACGGCGCTCGGTTTGGGCCTCGTACTTTGTCGTCGGTGGGGCGTTTATCCTCGTAGGGGCATTGCTGATGCGCGCCCGTCATTCCGACCGTTCCAACCATTCCGACCTGAAAGACCACTCATGACGCTTCATCCCCATCGCCAAGTCATCATCATTGGTTCAGGCCCGGCCGGGCTCACCGCAGCGGTCTATGCAGCGCGTGCCTCCCTCGCCCCGTTGGTGATTGAGGGTGAGCCGTCGTCGAGTTCGGATCAACCAGGCGGCCAGCTCATGCTCACCACCGAGGTAGAAAACTTCCCCGGGTTTCCCGAAGGCGTTCAAGGCCCGGAATTGATGCAGCGCATGCGCGACCAGGCAGCCCGCTTTGGTGCCGAGTACATCACCGAAAAGGCGACGAAAATCGATTTTTCGGCCCACCCGCATCGTGTCTGGGTGCGCGACGACGAATACAGCGCCGACGTCATCATCGTGAGCACCGGCGCGCGTTCGTTGATGCTCGGCCTGCCCAACGAGACATCACTGATCGGCCATGGTGTCTCGACGTGTGCGACCTGTGACGGTTTCTTCTTTCGCGGCCAAGAAATCGTCGTCATCGGCGGCGGTGACTCGGCGATCGAGGAAGCCACCTTCCTCACCAAGTTCGCCTCCAAGGTCACCATCATTCATCGACGCGACAAGTTCCGTGCGTCAAAAATCATGCAGCAGCGTGCCCTCAGCAACCCGAAAATCGCCGTGCGGTGGAATGCCCAAGTCACCCGTTTGATTGGCGAGGCGAAACTCACCGCAGTCGAGGTCACCGACACGATCACCGGCGCCACCGAAACACTGCAGGTTGGCGGGCTGTTCGTGGCGATTGGTCACCGACCGAACACCGATCTGTTCGCCGATGTTCTCGACCGGGACGAAACCGGTTATCTCATCACCGAACGTGGTTCCACGCGTACCAACATCCCCGGTGTCTTTGCCTGTGGCGACGTACAAGACCACACGTACCGACAAGCAATCACCGCCGCTGGTTCTGGTTGCATGGCGGCGATCGACGCCGAACGCTGGCTCGAACACCGGCACGCCACAGCGAACAAGTAGCGTTCCCGTCATGGCCGACAACGTCGTTACTCTCACCACTGCAAATTTCGACGAAACGATTCGTTCAGCCGACACCCCGGTATTGGTCGACTTCTGGGCCGAGTGGTGTGGGCCGTGCAAACAAATTGATCCGATCATCCGCGAAATCGCCACCGAAAAAGCCGGGCTGCTCACCGTGGCGAAACTCAACGTCGACGATCACGGTGACATCGCACAGCGCTTCAACGTGATGAGTATCCCGACGATGATCGTGTTCAAAAACGGTGAAGCGGTGGGACGTTTCGTGGGCGCCCGTGGTAAATCGGCGCTACTCAGCGACCTCGCCGAACATCTCCAGTAATTCGTCGTTGCTGTCCCCAACCACGCGGGTTATCCCCAGTGAGTCCCTGCTGTATCCCCAGGGATATCCACAGCTTGGGGACACCATCAGGATGAGGTAGACCCTCAACTACCACTTGAGGGCTCAGTAACCCCAATGTTTCTAGGGCCGTGGCGCCCCGAGGATGGTGCGGGCAATGCGCTCCAAATCTGCCAGATCGGCAAACTCGATGCTCAGTCTGCCGCGGTGTGATGACGTTGGTACGTTGACTTCGACTCGCGTCGATAGGTGTTCGGCCACGAGATGGGCGACATCGGCCAACGCCGGATCACTGGTCACTTGGTGTTGCTTACTCCCCCGCTTCCTCCGTTGTGTTGTACCAGAAGTGGTAATAAGAGTTTCGGTTGCGCGCACCGACAAGCCTTCGCGAACGATTCGTTGGGCCAATCGTTCTTGCTGTGCACGATCGGTGATGCTCAACAACACTTTGGCGTGACCAGCCGACAATCGCCGATCGGCAATCAGTTGCTGCACCGACGCCGGAAGGGCGAGCAATCGAATCGAGTTGCTGATCGTTGCCCGATTTTTCCCGACACGGGTGGCCAGTTGATCATGTGTGAGACGAAAATCTTCGAGGAGTTGCTGGTACGCAGCTGCTTCTTCAAGCGGACCAAGATCTTCACGATGAATATTTTCGATCAGCGCTTGCTCAGCAGAACCAGCGTCTGATGTGTCGCGAGTAATCACTGGCACGTGGGTGAGCCCGGCGCGCTGCGCGGCTTTAAGTCGGCGTTCGCCGGCGATCAGTTGATACACACCAGGCCGCAGTGTTCGCACCAGAAGCGGCTGCAGCACACCGACAGCACGAATCGACGCAGCCAATTCGCTGAGGGTGTCGTCAGCAAGATGGGTGCGCGGCTGATACGGGTTCACCTCCACCGCAGTAATCAACACCTCGAGCAGACCACTTGCCGTGGGTGGGGTGTCTCCCCCACTTGGAATGAGGGCGTTGAGCCCCTTGCCTGTCTTAAGCCCGGCCATGGACCACCTCCTGTGCTGCTGCGATGTACGCCTTGGCCCCCGAGCTATTGGGTTCCAACACGACTGCGGGCTGACCATGGCTGGGCGATTCGGCAATTTTCACGTTGCGGGGAATCACGCTGCGCAACACTTTGTCGCCAAAGTGTTCTCGGACTTCACTCACGACATCGGCCGACAGTTTCGTGCGACTGTCGTACATCTGACACAAAATCGTGCTGACATGCAGTCGGGGATTGAGGTTTTTGTTCACCAGTTCAATGTTGCGCAGCAACTGGGCCAAGCCCTCGAGGGCGTAATACTCACATTGCACGGGCACCAGCACTTCTTGGGCGGCAGTCAGGGCATTGACCGTCAACAACCCCAATGACGGCGGGCAATCGATGAAGACGTAGTCGAAATCAGCCACCACATGCTCGAGGGCTTTCTGCAGGCGTGTTTCGCGACCCATCATTGGCACCAGTTCGATCTCTGCTCCGGCGAGATCGAGGTTGGCAGGCACCACAAACAACCCTTTCACAGCGCTGGACTGCAACACATCGTCAATCGGGGTGTCGTGCAGCAGCACGTCATACACACTGCGCTCCAGCGAGCGGATGTTAATTCCGAGGCCGGTTGAGGCATTTCCTTGCGGATCAAGGTCCACCACCAGCACGCGGTGGCCGAGCAGGGCAATGCTCGCCGACAGATTAACCACCGTAGTGGTCTTGCCAACACCGCCTTTTTGGTTGGCAACCGCCAAAATACGAGGGGTGGGGGAGTTCACCTCCCTACGGTACCCGAGGGGTGCGTGACGACCAGGCGATGCCCAGTCGTGCCGATCCCAGGTGCTCAGGTGCCTGCTTGTTCCACGTGGAACCGAACCACCGGCCCGCACCGCTCGGGGGCACTCAGCCCAAGCGACCGCACCCACTCCGTCTCCCAGCGTGATGCCTGGTCGGGTGGGGGCTCACTAATGACCACCCAGCCACCGACTCGGGCGAGGCGGGCTGCAATGCGCAGGGTCGACATCGGCTCAGCAAAGCCGCGGGCGACCACAGCGTCATAGCGACCCTGTTGGCTGGGGTCGTTACTCAACTGCTCGGCGTCAGCCTCGACGGCGTGCACTCGGTCTGTCCAGCCCAGGACGGTCACTGCCCGACGTAGCGCATCCACCCTGGTCGTGCGCCGGTCTACCAAGGTGACCCGCACAAGGGGTCGATCGAGGGCAATCACGAGGCCTGGCACCCCGGCGCCCGAGCCCAGATCAAGCACTGACGCCACCTCAGTCTCCAGGGCAGCGACAAACCCCCGGGCGTGGGCGAGCACGTCTGCGATGGGTCGTGCCCCAAGGGCACCCTCCACCTGGGCGCGGTGCAGAATATCGCTCAGCATCGCCTCGCTGGGGTTCACCGCCACCGCCCCAGCGTAGGGGAGGCTCGCAGGTCAACGTTCGGTGATTAGGCGCCGGGAGCGCGAGACACCACGACCCGTCGGAACGGATCATCACCTTCGGATTGGGTGACCACGCCATCGACCGTGGCGAGGGTGTCGTGCACGATCTTGCGATCAGCCGAGTTCATCGGCTCCAATATGCGTGGGGTGCCCGATTCGATGACATCACTCGCCACTTTGGTGGCAAATCGACCCAAAGCGTCCTTGCGACGTTGGCGATAGCCACCAACGTCAATGCGCAGGCGGGTGTCATGGTCGCCGAGACGGCGCTGGCTCACCACTCGGGTGATGTCCTGTAATTGTGTGAGGGTCAGCCCGCGTGCGCCAACGAATGTGGTCAGTTGCTCACCCTGGACCGACATTTCGATGTCATCGCCCGAAATCGTGGACTCCACTTTGACCGGCAATTCAGCAGCAGCAAACAACCCTTCGAGGAATGTGGCTGCGGCGTCACGCACCGTGGTCACCGGCACCTTGGGGCCGTCATTGCGGCGCCGACCATCATCGTCGTTGCCCGCCTCGGCATCACTGCGCTCCTCGCGGCGCACGCGCGGTGCCCGAGTTGGTGCACCGGCGTCGCGCTCACCGCTTCGACTCCGGCTGCGTGGACGCTCGGTGCGTCGAGCAGAACGCTCGCCGCCTCGTTCGCGTCGCGACGTATCGCGCACTGCCGTCGGTCGCACTCGCGCCCGCACCGTTGCTTCGCCGCGCAAACGACCGAACAAGCCTGGCTTTGGTTCTTCGACTACTTCGATTTCCGCATCCTCACCAGCCACCCCCAATTGATCGAGTGCGAGTGATGTTGCATCTTCAACGGTTGCTGCGGTAATTGTGACCCATTCCATCTTGTTTTCTCCTTCGTGAGAATTATTCTTTGAACATCATTATGTTGAATCGTGTTATAGGGGCAGTTGTGGTATTGCGTACATGTGTCGGTTAGCGCTGTGGTGGCTTTGGTCGTTTCGGTGGAGTGCTTGCCCCGGGTGTCGAGGGGCGGACTTGCGTGGCTGGTTTGTTCTTTGGTGGGGTCACGCGTTTGCTCGTAAAGTCCTCGTTTTTGCCTGATTTTTCGGCCTTTTTCGGTTTCTTGGCATCGGCATCGCTGATCTCGCGAGCCTGGGCACTAGCAGCTTGGGCTTTGCGACCAATCGACTCGTCACCGCCGTAAAAACGTTTGGTGATGTACGCCTGCTGACCAATGCGCACCAATGCCTGCACGAAGTAGTACACGATCAACCCGGTTGGCAGGAATACCTGGAACACCGCGAATGCAACTGGCAGATACTGCATCAATTTTTGTTGCGTCGCCGACATCGTCGGGCTCACGGAGCGCGAGGCCACCATGCGTTGCTGCACGAGGTACAACAACGCCAATGCAACGACGAGCCCGGCATAGATGAGCCCGCGCGCGAAGTCGTCACGAATCACCTCAATCGGTTGCACGGCAAGATCGATACCAAACGATTTCATTTCGTTCTTCCCGACGAGCGATTGATACATCTCGGAGGATTCCGCGAGATTTTTCGGGGCGAATCCAGCATCGGGTTGTGGGCGGTAGGTGAGCCCCGTCAGGAGGCGAAACATGAGCAGGAACACCGGCATCTGCGCCAAAAGCGGCAGGCACGACGCGAGCGGGTTGACCTTGTGGCCCTGGTAGAGCTTCATCATTGCCTCATTGAGGCCTTGGCGATCACCTTTGTGCTCGATTTGCAATTTGCGCAGCTCGGGCTGCAAACGCTGCATTTCCAACATGCCTCGGGTGCTCTTTAGGGTCAGCGGCGTGATGACCGCCATGACGACGATGGCCATGGAACCAATGGCAACCGAATAGTCGTTGCTCCACGAGTAGATCCAGGCGATGAGCCAGCCGACGCCTGCAAAGATCGGATTGAGCCAATCAAACATTGGGCTTCCTCACACACGAGCATTCAGGGACTGGGTCATAACCCGACGGCCCGAACGGCCGGCAACGACTGAGCCGACGCACGGTGAGCCAGCCGCCCCGACGGGCGCCGTGGTTGGTGATTGCCTCGTGGGCATACACCGAACACGACGGGAAAAATCGGCACGGGGAGACGGCGTGCTCACGTTGATGCTGGTACCACTCGATCATCTGCACCATCACGCGCTGGATGCCCGAGGGGACCATTGGCACCGTCGGAGCCGCCCCCATGCTGGGGATAACTTCCGAGTGAGCTGTGACGATGGTCACAGTGCTGCTCCATGGGTCGGGGTCGTTTGCGCACTGGGCTTGGCTGCCCGCTCGACTGCTCGTGGTAGGGCGACGTCCAGCGATATCCCCAGTTGTCCCCAGCTGTTGTCCACAGGTGCCTGGTCAAAGCCAACCAAATAGAACCCACTCGGCAGCTGTGGTGAGCGTTCGCGCATGAGTTCGCGGGCCTGACGACGAAGCCGGTTACGCACGACTGCTGACCCGATTCGCTTCGGTGTCGAAAACGCGACACACACCCCGTCGGCGGTGGGGTCAAGCACGACGCGTACCGACAGCGAACCGTCGCGAGACGGCCGAATACCCTGAAAACGGGCGAAACCGAGGCGTCGAGAAATGCGGTGGATCACGCCGACAAACGGGCGCGACCCTTGGAGCGTCGCGACTTCAAGATGGCTCGACCAGACCTGGTCTTCATTCGCTTGCGAAAACCATGTTTTTTTGCACGACGACGCTTACTGGGTTGAAATGTACGTTTCACGCCTCTCTCCTGACGTCACTTTCAAGGCATTCGGAAGCAACTCCCTTCAGGCTAGGGCAGCGATAGAACGCTCACAACGCGGAACCGGCAAACGGGCGAACTTGTTTGTACGTGCATAAACCCCCATCGTGTTATTCGTCATTTTGACCCCTGTGGAAAACGTGCTACTTTCCCTCACCCCACCCGAGCGGGCCATACCGAAACACGACATCTGAAAGTTACACGACTGGGATTCTCCACACCATGTGGGATTCCTGTGGATGAAAGAGGAACCACATGAGCGCAACGATCAACGACACGACGCCGGACAATCCGAACGCGTTGTGGGAACGTGCCGCTGCAGTGTTGCGCGCCCAAGTGTCAGAAGCCGTCTGGTTCTCGACTTTCAGCGACATCGTCGTAGAGCATGAGCCCACCAAGGTTGGTGGCACGATGAGCCTCAAGTTGCATGTGCCGAATGCATTCGTGCGTGACCGGGTGATGACTCGCTACATGTCGCTCGTGCGTGATGCGCTGAACGAAGCAGGTGGGGCAGCCCATAATCTGACCGTCGGCATCCGCACGCTGCCAGCAGCACCAGCCGAACCCATTGCGACTAACGACTCGTCGCTCATTGCGCCAACCACCAACCCGCCACCGGTCCCGACCCGCACGGGTCGGGGTGCTGCAGTTGGTCTCAACCCCCGCTACACCTTTGACACCTTCGTGAGAGGTGCTTCCAACCAGTTTGCGCTCGCCGCCGCGCAACGTGTGGCTGAAACACCTGGGCGTTCCTACAACCCGCTCTTCATTTATGGCTCGGCTGGTCTCGGTAAAACCCATCTGCTCCACGCCATCGGTTCGTACGTGCATGAGCACTACCCGAATTACGAGGTGCGTTATGTGTCGTCAGAAACGTTCCTCAACGAATACGTCGACGGAATTCGCAACAACACCATCAGTGCATTCAAACGCCGCTATCGCGAAGTTGACGTCTTGTTGGTGGATGACATCCAATTCATCGAGGGCAAAGAAGGCCTGCAGGAAGAGTTCTTCCACACCTTCAACTCCCTGCACGGCTCGAACAAGCAAATAGTCATCTCGAGTGACCGCGTCCCAGACGCCATCCCGACACTCGAAGACCGGCTGCGCGGGCGTTTCCGTTGGGGTCTCATCACCGATATCCAGCCACCCGATGTTGAAACCCGCCTCGCGATCCTGCGCAACAAAGCTGAGCGTGAACAGCTTGATGCTGCGCCAGATGTGCTCGAATTCATTGCCTCAAGCGTGACCACCAACATTCGCGAACTCGAAGGTGCGTTGGTGCGTGTGGCGGCGTACGCATCGCTCAACCGCACGCGTATTGACGTGGATTTGGCCCGCCAATTGCTCGTCGACCTGGTGACCCGTCGTGTCGGCAAACAACGGTCATCCGAGCAGTTACTGAACGAAATTTGTGAATACCTCGGGGTGAGTGTCGAAGCGATTTGCGGTCGCAGCCGGCAACGGCCGCTCGTGACGGCCCGCCAGACCGCCATGTACGTCGTACGTGAACTCACCGATCTGTCATATCCGGCGATCGCCCGCTTGTTCGGCGGACGCGACCACACCACGGTGATTCATGCCGTCGAAAAGACCCAGCATGTGATGAAGGATCGCCAGATGGTGTTCGATCAGGTCAATGAACTGCTGCGCATGTTCAAGATTTCATGACACTCGCCGGCCTTGTGCATATGGCGTGGATGACGTGTGTTCAAACTGTTCATAACCCCAGAGTTGTCCAGAGCGCTCGAACTACACACCTGCAAGGTGTGCGGAGCCGAGCACTCCCTGTGCACGCTGCACCACTTGTCTACGCTGGGGCACGACACCTTTATCCACAATCCACAGCACTTATTACTATTACCAACCTTTATACGCCCGACCGTTGTAAGTACTCCGCCACCCACACAGCAAGGCACCAGTCATGAAATTTCGTGTTGAACGAGAAGAATTCAACGAGGCCCTGGGCGATGTGACTCGCCTGGCAACCTCCCGTACCAGTGCGATGCCGGCATTGGCGGGTGTCGAGCTTGCAGTGTCGGGCGAGACGCTCACCATGTCGTGCACCGACAAAGAAATTTCCATCCAAGCGACACTCACCGTTGGCGGGCAAAAAGACGGCGTTGCTGTGCCAAGCGCCCGGGTGCTCACCGATTTGGTGCGTGGCCTGCCCGACGGCAAAGTTCAAGTAGCCATCGAAGGCGAAGCACTCGTGGTGGAAGCTGCCCGCAACCGCTCGTCGGTGATGTGTTATTCAGCTACCGATTTCCCGAAGATCATCCATGCCAGCGCCGCCGAAGGCACAGTGTCGGCCCCCGTCTTCGGCGAAGCGTTGCGCCAGGTGGTGCGCGCCGCCAGTTCCGACTTGAGTCGTCTCGCCTTGACCGGGGTGTTGATCAGCAACCAAGCAGAAGGCCTGACCTTCGTGGCCACCGACAGCTACCGCCTGGCAGTGCGCCAGATCGCCGGCACGTCGCTTGCTGGCGAAAGCACGGTCATCATTCCGGCGCGGGCACTTGGTGAATTGTTGCGGCTCGTCAAAGATCATGACACCATGTCGTACCGATTGGCAGCCGACCGGGCGACGTTCAGTGTGGGCAACACCACGTTGTCGACGTCGCTGTTGGCCGTGCAGTTCCCCAACTACAAACAACTGATTCAGCCGTCGTACCCGAACAAACTGGGGGTCAACCGCGACGCGCTGCTCGATGCCGTTCGGCGTTCAAAAGTGTTCGCTCGTGACACGATCCCAGTGCGCCTCACGCAATCCAGTGGTTCGCTCAAGCTGTCGGTGCAAACCAACGACACCGGTGAGACCATCGAAGAACTCGACGCTGATTACAAGGGCCCCGACATCACCATCGGATTCAACCCCGATTACTTGATGCAGGGCATCGAAGCCTGCAACGGCGAGACGATCACCGTTGAGTCAAGCGACCCGATCAAGCCAGCCGTGTTGCGTGGCTCCACCAACGACGGGTACCTCTATTTGGTGATGCCGCAACGCCTCACGTCGTGATCGTTCGCTCGCTGCAGCTCGCTGATTTTCGTAACTACTCCACATTGCAACTCGATCTCGGTGCGGGCGTCCACGCGCTGATCGGTGACAACGCCCAAGGCAAGACCAACCTGGTGGAGGCACTCGTAGTGCTGTCCACCATGAAGTCATTCCGCGGAGTGCCCAACGAGGCGGTGGTCGGGAAGGGAGCGACACGGGCCATTTTGCGCGCCGATATCTCTCATGACGACGCGCGAGAATTTTTGGTTGAAATTGAATTTAAGTCGACTGGTCGCTCGGTGGCCCAGGTGAACCGCAAACGTGTCACGCGCACGCGTGACCTGCTCGGTGTCCTGCGCACGACGGTATTCATGCCTGATGACCGCGACCTCGTGCAGGGTGGGGCAGTCGAGCGTCGTGCGCTGCTCGACGACGCGGTGGTGGCGCTTGAGCCATCACGCCACGATCTGGTGAGCGAGCTCGAGCGGGTGTTGCGCCAGCGCAACGCGCTGTTGAAAGACGCCGGGTACCGGGCGACAGCGTCGGTACTGTCGGCGCTCGATGCGTGGGACGAAAAACTCGCCACGGTCGGCGATGAAGTCGGGCTGGCGCGTGCCGAACTCGTCGCCCAGATGGTGCCGTTCGTGCAGTCGTCGTACAGCGCG
This sequence comes from Ilumatobacteraceae bacterium, assembly GCA_016463775.1. Classification (GTDB taxonomy): domain Bacteria; phylum Actinomycetota; class Acidimicrobiia; order Acidimicrobiales; family Ilumatobacteraceae; genus F1-60-MAGs027. The sequence goes on from JAEMQQ010000016.1 coordinate 28,709, forward strand.
TTGGCTGGCGATGAGCGCACCGTGAACATCGCCTACGAAGCACCATGGCGTAGTGGTGGTCTTGCAGCGGCGCTCGTCGCGGCGCGCGAAGATGATCTACGCCGTGGAACCACCACCGTCGGGCCACACCGCGACGACCTCGTGGTCAGGCTCGACGATCTTGCGTCGCGCACCCAGGGCTCACACGGTGAACAACACTCACTCGGTATCGCCTTGCGCATGGCCGTGCACCAAGTCGTCACCCAGCGATGGGGTAGCCCACCGGTGGTCGTGCTTGATGACGTGCTGTCGGCCCTCGACAACAAGCGGGCAGCGGCAGTCTTCGAACGCCTACTCGCCACGTTGCCGTATCAACAAGTGTTGGTTACGAGTGCCCATCCGTTGCCCCCGTCACCGCGCATCACCCACTGGTTACATGTAGAGGCCGGAACGATCACCCCCGTCACACAGGTCCAACGATGAACCCCAATTCCCCCGACCACCTACCACCATCGGTCACCCTGCAAGGCCAACTCACACGTCTCCTGGCGTCGCTCGGCTCCGATGACGCAGAAAGTGTGAAGGGTGTTTTTGGCGCATGGAACGAACTGGTCGGCGAGACGGTGGCAGCCCACGTGCAACCCGTGAAACTCGACCACGCCACACTCATCGTCGAGGTTGACGACCCGCACTGGGCGACTGAAATGCGCTTCCTTTCACCTGCGTTGTGCGCAAAAATATCGCAACTCACGACGACGCCCGTCACGTCACTTGAAGTGCGGGTAAAACGCCGATAAATACGGCCCGTTTCGACGTTTGGTTACCCGATTTCAACCCCGTAAAAAGGTAGAATAATGAGGCTCTTTATGTACCAATTTCACTCCCTGAACGAACCCCGCAGCGGGAGTATCTGATGTCGCCAAACACACCCAGTGACGCCACCGAAGGCACCATGCGCAAAGGTTCGGCAAGTTACGGCGCCAAAGATATTCAGGTGTTGGAGGGTCTTGATCCGGTACGCAAACGTCCGGGCATGTACATCGGCTCGACTGGTTTGACCGGTTTGCATCACCTCGTGTGGGAGGTGGTCGACAACTCCGTTGACGAGGCAATGGCCGGGTTCTGCAACAAAATCACCGTCACGTTGCACAAGGACGGTTCGTGCGAAGTGGTGGACAACGGTCGCGGCATTCCTGTTGACCCGTACCCGTCAGGCCCGCACAAAGGTAAGAGCGCACTCGAAGTGGTGCTCACCGTGTTGCACGCCGGCGGCAAGTTCGGTGGTGAGGGCTACAAGGTGTCGGGTGGCTTGCACGGCGTTGGTGTGAGCGTCGTCAATGCATTGTCGGCGCGCGTCGTGGCCGAAGTGCACCGTGGTGGCACGCACTTCCGTCAGGAGTTCGTCAACGGTGGCAAGCCGAAGGGCAAACTGCAAAAAGTCGGAACATCACCAGCCAAGTCGGCGAGCGGCACGTCGATTTGTTTTTGGCCCGACCCGGAAATTTTCCAGGCCGAAGGTACCGAATTCGTCGCGCGCACGGTGACCGAACGTCTGCAGACGATTGCCTTCCTCAACAGGAACCTGGAGGTGGCGTTCGTCGACGAGCGGGGCGAGACACCACACAAGGTCAGTTTTCAATACAAGGGTGGCATCGTCGATTTCGTGAAGCACCTCAACCAGTCACGGGAGGCGTTGTTCACCAAGGTTGGCCATTACGAGGCGAGCGAAGACGACCAAACCGTCGATATTGCGCTGCAATGGAACACCGGGTACTACGAGGGAATTTACGGTTATGCCAACGGCATTTCCACCGTCGAGGGCGGCATGCACGTGGAGGGGTTCAAAACGGCGCTCACTTCGGTGGTCAACAAGTACGCCCGTGCCGCCGGCACGTTGAAGGAAAAAGACGAGAACCTGCTCGGCGAAGACATCCGTGAGGGTCTCACCGCGGTCATTTCCGTGAAGTTGCGTGAACCACAATTCGAGGGCCAAACCAAGGCCAAGCTCGGCAACGTGTCGATGCGTTCTTTCGTGCAGAAAGAAACCAACACCAAACTCGAAGAGTGGTTGCAGGAAAACCCTACCGAGGCCAACCGTGTGGTGAAAAAAGCGGTGGCGGCGGCACAGGCACGAATCGCCGCCAAGAACGCGCGCAACGCCATTCGTCGTAAGACTGCGCTCTCCGGGGCGGGAATGCCCGACAAGCTGAAAGACTGCGGAAGTGGTGACCCAGCCGAGAGTGAAATTTTCATCGTCGAGGGTGATTCGGCTGGTGGCACGGCGGTGGATGCGCGCGATCCCCGCACGCAGGCCATCCTCCCGATTCGCGGCAAGATTCTGAACGTAGAGCGGGCTCGGCTCGACAAAATGTTGAAGAACAACGAAATTCAGGCCCTCATCACTGCGATCGGCGGCGGTGTCGGCAACGACGAATTCAACGTCGAAAAAGCCCGGTACCACAAAGTGATCATCCTCGCTGACGCCGATGTCGATGGCAGCCACATCCGCACACTGTTGCTCACGTTTTTCTATCGCCAGATGCGCCCGATGGTCGAAAGCGGCTACATCTACATCGCCCAACCGCCGTTGTTTTCCACCGAGATCGGCAAAGAAAAGACCTACCTCAAAGACGAAGCAGCCAAGGCTGCGTTTCTGAAGGAACACCCCAACCATAAAAAAGAATTCCAACGCCTGAAGGGTCTCGGCGAGATGGATTGGCAGGAACTCAAAGGCACGACGATGGGCGTCGACACCCGTACGCTGCTGCAAATCAACGTCGACGAAGCCGCCGAGGCAGAAAACATGATGAGCACCCTCATGGGGGACGACGTCGAGGTTCGCAAGGAATTCATCACCAGCAACGCGCGCGACGTGCGCAACCTGGACTTCTAGGGTCAACGACCATGGCCAAAAAGAAACCCGACGCAGCGCCAAAGGCGACTGATCGCAAAGGCGGGGCGGGCGACGGTGACGGTTCGTCACGCTTGCCATTGTCGAGCGGTGACTCGGTGCAACCGGTGCAATTGAAGGCAGAAATGGAACGGTCGTTCCTCGACTATGCGATCAACACGATCGTGGCGCGCGCGCTACCCGACGTGCGCGACGGGTTGAAGCCCGTGCACCGTCGCATCATCTGGGACATGGATCAGCAAGGTTTCCGCCCTGACCGGCCGTACGTGAAGTGCGCGCGTGTCACCGGCGACACGATGGCGCGCTATCACCCGCACGGCGATAGCGCGATTTATGACGCGCTCGTGCGCATGGCGCAGCCGTTTTCGCTCCGCCATCCGCTGATCGACTTCCACGGCAACTACGGGTCACCCGACTTCGGTCCGGCCGCCAGCCGTTACACCGAGGCGCGTCTGCATCCGTTGGCGATGCAACTGCTCGCCGATATCGAGGAAAATACCGTCGACTTGATGCCGAACTACGACGGCACCACCGAGGAGCCGACGGTGCTGCCCGCGCGGTTCCCCAATCTGCTCGTCAATGGTTCGCAGGGCATCGCGGTGGGTATGGCGACGAGTATTCCGCCGCACAACCTCGGTGAGATCATCGATGCAACCCTGCACCTGGTCAACAACCCCGATGCGACCGTCAAAGACCTGATGAAGTTCGTCAAAGGTCCCGACTTTCCAACCGGCGGATTGATCCTCGGTCGCGAGGGTCTCACCGAGGCCTACAAGACCGGACGCGGCAGCATCAAGATGCGGGCCAAGGTGTCGATCGAAGAGGGCAAACGTGGTCAAATGCAGATCCTGGTCACCGAGTTGCCGTACCAGGCAAGTTGCTCGGCGATCGCGGGTCGCATCCAGGAACTCGTCGACAACGACGGTCTCGACGGCATTGCCGATGTCAACGACAACTCGGCGGGTGGCAAAACCAACCTCATCATCACCCTGAAGCGCGATGCAAATGCCAATGTGGTGATGAACAACTTGTTCAAGAACACCCAGCTACAAAGCCAGTTCCCGGTCAACATGGTGGCACTCGTCGACGGCGTGCCGCGCACGCTCAACCTGCGCGACGCGATCGTCGGATACATCGCGCACCAGATCGAGGTCATCACCCGTCGCAGTCAATACCGACTCGACAAGGCCAAGGAACGCAATCACATCCTCGAGGGTCGCCTCAAGGCGCTCAATGTCATCGACGAAATTATCAAGGTGATTCGTGCCAGCGACGATGCAAATACGGCCAAAGCTGCCCTGATGGGCAAAAAATTCGATTTCAGTGAACGTCAGGCGATCGACATCCTCGATATGCAGTTGCGTCAACTCACCAAGTTGTCCCGTATCGATTTGGAAGCCGAACAAAAAGATATTCGGGCCAAGATCAAAGAGCTCACGGCGATCCTGGGTGACGACAAGATCCTGCGTACGGTCATCTCTGATGAACTGAGCAAAGTAAAAGAAACGTTCGCGACACCACGAGTCTGTCAGATCACCGCCGACGTCACGGAGATGGGCGTAGAAGACCTCGTCGAAGACAAAGAACTCGTCATTGTGATGACACAGGAGCAGTACATCAAGGCCGTGTCGGCCGATTCGTTCCGCACGCAGGGTCGCGGGGGTCGCGGTGTGACTGGTGCACGCATGAAGAGCGACGACATCGTGCGCCACGTGATCTTCACGACGGCCCACGCGTACCTACTGTGTTTTTCGAATCGCGGGCGGGTCTATCGTTTGCGCACGCTCGAAGTGCCCGAGCGTGAACGCACGGCCAAGGGCATTCCAATCGTCAACCTGCTTCCATTGCAACAAGGCGAAACCATCCAGGCGATCATCGACACCCGAGAGTTCCCGGGTGAGCGCAACCTGTTGTTCGTGACCAAACAGGGCCAGATCAAAAAGACGAAATTCAACGAATACGACTCAAGTCGTCGTGATGGTTTGATTGCGCTCAAATTGCGACCGAAAGACGAACTGGTTCGCGTGATCGAAACCGACGGAACCGACGACGTGTTCATGGTGTCCCGTGGTGGTCAGACGATTCGTTTCAGTGAAAAGTTGGTGCGACCGATGGGCCGCTCGGCAGCAGGTGTACGCGGCATGAAGATGCGTGGCGCCGACGAAGTGGTTTCGGTTGATGTGGCGAGTGACGAGTCGTCGATTTTGATGGTGACGGAGTCGGGATACGGCAAACGTACACAGATTTCCCATTTTGCGCGCAAGGGTCGCGGTGGCATGGGCATGATCGGCATCAAACTCACCGGCAAGAAGGGTCGCGTCGTCGCTGCATTCATGGTTGGTCTCGAAGATGAAATCGTCGTGGTGGCCTCTGGTGGCACCACCATCCGAATGCCCGTGCGCGAAATCTCCAGCCAGGGTCGGGCGGCCACTGGCGTTCGCGTGATGACGCTCGAAGCCGGTCAGGTCGTCGCGTCAGTCGCGCCGATCTTCACCGCCGACGAAGCCTGATCATTTCCCACAGCGCGACTCGCTTGCACCACGGGATGAGTGACAGTCACGATCGTGGGTCGGCCACACCCTTGGCCGTTGCGATTATCGCTGTCGCGTCGCTGGCTTTAGTTGCCCTCTCACACACCAGCACACGAATAGTGGATTCGCAACGTGCCACGATTGCGGCTGAGGCCCTGGCGTTGGCCGTGGCCCAGCAGCGAGACACGAGCAATGTGATTGCCGATCACGAGATCAGTGACCATTCAGTGGTTGCTGTCGGCGACACCATCACGGTACGTATCACCAGGAACGGCGTTGCTGCTCGATCGACGGCAACCGCGCATCGTCGTACACTTGGGAGCGGTCAATGAGCGACACATCAGCTTCATCACACGCGACCCGGGACAATGGTCGCCCGCGAATGCGTCGTGTCACCCGCGTGGTGCGCGACATCGATGTCTGGA
>JAEMQQ010000046.1:0-8804 GCA_016463775.1 Ilumatobacteraceae bacterium
GTGCCAGGGAAAGTTCGACCAGTCAGGATCGCGCTTTTCGAGGAAGGCATCGCGGCCTTCTTGTGCTTCGTCGGTCATGTAGGCGAGGCGGGTGGCTTCACCCGCGAACAGTTGCTGTCCGACGAGGCCGTCGTCGATGAGGTTGAACGAAAATTTGAGCATGCGCTGGGCGGTCGGGCTCTTGGCGTTGACTTCGCGGGCCCACTCGAGCGCGACGACCTCGAGCTGCTCGTGGTCCACCACTGCATTGACCATGCCCATCTGGTGTGCCTCGGTAGCTGAGTATTCGCGCCCGAGGAAGAAAATCTCGCGCGCAAATTTCTGCCCGACTTGACGGGCGAGATAGGCCGAACCGTAGCCACCGTCAAAACTCGCGACATCAGCATCGGTCTGCTTGAACTTGGCATGCTCGCGACTGGCAATCGTGAGGTCGCACACCACATGCAAACTGTGCCCGCCACCGACTGCCCAACCTGGCACCACACAGATGACCACCTTGGGCATAAATCGAATCAGGCGTTGCACTTCCAAAATGTGCAGGCGCCCGGTGCGCGCCGCATTGATGGTGCTCGAGTCGGTGCCATCGGCGTACTTGTAGCCGTCTTTGCCACGGATGCGTTGATCGCCGCCACTGCAAAACGCCCAACCACCGTCTTTGGGCGATGGGCCGTTGCCCGTGAGCAACACACATCCAACGTCGGAAGTCTGTCGCGCATGGTCGAGGGCCATGAAGAGTTCATCGACGGTGTGCGGTCGAAAAGCGTTGCGGACCTCCGGCCGATTGAAAGCGATGCGTACCGTGCCCGAGTCGACGCTGCGGTGGTACGTGATGTCGGTGAACGAAAAGCCGGGCACCGTGCGCCATGCTGCGGCCGCAAACAGTGGGGAAATTCCAGCACCACCCGACGCTGCTGTCACCCTTTCAGTGTGGCAGCGCCGTTGCACTCTTTGCACACAGTCGTAGCCTCGGTATCCCCATGGCTTTGCTCCCAACCGCCGCATTTTCAATCAGCCTCGACTGTCAGTTGTCGAACGTTCCGGGGTCGCTCGGCCAACTCTGCACGGCGATCGGCTCGGCAGGTGGCAACATCGGTGCGCTCGACGGCTTCGACGTGCGTGGGCCCGTGCTGCGGCGCAATGTCGTGGTGCATTGTCGTGACGAAGCACATCAACAACAGGTGGTCAAGGCGGTGCAGGCGCTCTCCGGCGTGACCCTGCTCGGTTGGTGGGATCGCACCTTCCGCATGCACGAGTCGGGCAAAATCTTCACGTCATCGAGCGCGCCGGTCAACGACCGCGAAGATTTGTCGATGGCGTATACGCCCGGCGTAGCGCGCATTTGCACCGCAATCGAAAGAGACAAACAGCTGTCGCATCAATACACCATTCGAAAAAATACGGTGGCGATCGTGAGTAACGGCACTGCTGTGCTCGGCCTCGGCGATATCGGTCCGGAAGCAGCTATGCCCGTGATGGAAGGTAAGGCGCTGCTCTTCAAAGAATTCGGTGGGGTGGATGGCTTCCCAATTTGTATCAATGCGCGTACCGCCGACGAGGTGGTCGACTTCGTGCAACGCCTCGCCCCGACGTTCGGTGGCATCAATCTGGAAGACATCAAGGCACCCGAGTGTTTTGAAATTGAGGAGCGTTTGCGGGCCACCCTCGACATTCCTGTTTTTCACGACGACCAACACGGCACGGCAGTCGTCACGCTTGCTGCGTTATGGAACGCCTTGAAAATCACCGGCAAGAAAATTGGTGACGTCAAGGTCGTCATTGTCGGCATCGGTGCAGCAGGTGTCGCAGTCGGCAAGATTCTGATGGATGCCGGCGTCGGTCAAATCATTGGCTGTGACCGTGAGGGTGCGATGTACTCCGGACGCAGTGGCATGAACTCGGCCAAGGAGTGGTTTGCCAACCACACCAACCCAGCGCGGGAAATGGGCACGATTTCTGACGCCATGAAAGGTGCCGATGTGTTCATCGGTTTGAGTGGCCCCGATGTCATCACGGCCGCCGATGTGCGCACGATGGGTAAAGACCCGATCGTGTTTGCGATGGCCAACCCCAACCCCGAGATTCGCCCCGAGCAAATTGACGGCCTCGCCGCGGTCGTTGCAACTGGACGCAGCGATTACCCGAACCAAATCAACAACGTGCTGGCGTTCCCCGGCATCTTTCGTGGTGCATTCGATGCGCAGGCAACGAGCATCACCGAAAAGATGAAGTTGGCCGCCGCCATCGCAATCGCCGAGTCGGTGAGCGCTGCCGAACTCAGCCCGACCTTCATCGTGCCGTCAGTGTTTGACCGCTCGGTGGTGGCCCGAGTTGCACCTGCGGTTGCTGCTGCCGCCATCGCCGAAGGTGTGACCCGCCAACCGACTGCGGGTTGATACATCGGCGCGTGCCATAGTGCGCCCGCCACTACTTGGTGGAGCTGGGGGGAATCGAACCCCCGTCCATCAGCCGTTGAGCGCTCGTGATACGACCATCCCCACTGTGGTGCTGTCGCAACACCGTCGGCGGGTCGACTACCTAGTTACCTAGGTCGCGTCCCGTCTTTCCGAGAAGTCATCGGTCTTTCCTGACGTCAGCGTGCTTTCCCGCTGTCATCCTCCGCTTCTGTTGCCGGGCTGCGGTGGATCGGCCCCGTGCGACCTTGCGGCTCACGAGTGCTCTCCGACACCTAATAAATTAGGCGGCGAGAGCGAACTGCTTGTTGGCAGTTATTTGTTTGCCCCGTTTTACGAGTCTGAGCAACTCGGGTCGCACGCTCGAACATCGAATCTGACGTCGAAACCTGTCAGCCCCTTTGTACTTGCGTAACACTCTCAGTGTACGCACGCCTGCAACCCGAATGTGCTGGAGGCGTGCTGTTGCGGCTACTCGGGTTTGCCGCGGCGCTGGCGGCCAACGGCGCGGCGCATCTCGATTTTGGATTCCTTCTCGGCGATTGCGGCGCGACGATCTTCCCGTTTGCGACCCTTGGCCAGCGCGAGTTCGATCTTCACGCGCCCGTCGCGCAGGTGCACGTCGAGTGGCACGAGAGTCAGGCGTTCTTTGGCCATGCGTTCAGCCAGCCGGCGAATTTCGGTGCGATTGAGCAGCAATTTGCGCGGTCGCAGTGGGTCGTGGGCCCCGACACCGTGGCTGAACTTGTAGGGCGAAACATGCATATTTTCGAGCCACATTTCACCGTGTGCCACATGGGCATACGACTCGGCGATTTGCACGAGGCCCTCCCGCACGCTCTTGACTTCGCTGCCGTGCAGCACGATGCCCGCCTCGACTACGTCGAGGATTGCGTAGTCGTGTCTGGCGCGTCGATTGCTCGCCAGCACGGTGGTGTCATCGTCTTTTTTTGCCATGTCAGTAACTTGAGCCTAGGTAGCGTCATATCTCGTGAATTCACAACGCTTGGCGATCACCGAGGCGATCGAACAACAGATAGTGCGCCATGCTCGCGACTGCACACCGCATGAAATGTGCGGACTCTTGGTGGGTCAGCCCGGCAGTGATGAGGTGCTTGAGTTTCATCCATGTCGCAATGCGGCTGCCTCGGCAATCGTCTACACCTTGGACCCCAAGGACTACATGCGTGTCGAGCAGTCGGCCGACGACCGCGGTTTGGCGGTCATCGGAGTCGTGCACAGCCACACCCATACCGAGGCGTATCCAAGTGCCACAGATGTCGCCCAAGCCCCCGACCCGCTCTGGAATTATGCGATCCTCAGCCTGAAACACGACCCGCCGCGCCTGCGCAACTATCGCATCGTGGCCGGCGAAATCAGCGAAACAGCGGTCGAAATCCCGCCCCCGGCTCGCCCAAAATAAACCACGAACCCGCGCCAGGTGTGACCCTCGCCGTGGGCTCGCCCGAGCAGGTGCCGAGAAGGTAGATTGTTGACAAGTCCTATCGGGATTACCGAGATTCCGAACGGGTGATGTGCAGCAGTGAATCAGCCCAGTTCAACCGACGGAGTACACCATGACCGACACCAACGCACTGCACACCGCAGAGCGGTCGCCTGCGAGCGTGCTGGAACTGATCGGCAATACGCCACTCGTCGAGGTGAGCCAACTTTCGCCGAGCCCACAGGTGCGACTCTTCGCCAAACTGGAAAACCAAAATCCATTCGGCTCGGTCAAAGACCGCATCGCCAATGCGATGATCAAGCGGGCCTATGCCACCGGGCGTCTCGTCAAAGGTCAGCGAATTCTCGAGCCGTCCTCGGGCAACACGGGTATTGCGCTGGCGGCAATCGCGCGCATCACGGGCAACCCCATCACCATCTTGATGCCAGAAAGCGTGTCGATTGAACGTCGTCAGATGCTGGAGGTGTTCGGTGCCGAAGTCATCATGACTCCAGGCGGCGAAGGCTCGAACGGTGCGGTGCGTCGTGCCGAGGCCATGGCTGCCGAGCATCCGGAGTGGTGCTTTCTGCATCAGTATTCGAACGAAGCAAACCCGCGGGTGCATTATGAAACCACTGGGCCAGAAGTGTGGCGAGACTGCCCACAGATCACGCACTTTGTCGCCGGTCTCGGCACCACGGGCACGTTGATGGGTGTCGGTCGTTTCCTTAAAGAGCAAAACCCAGATGTGAAAATCATTGCCGTCGAGCCACCGCTGGGTGAATTGGTGGAAGGTTTGCGCAACTTGGATGACGGCTACATCCCACCGGTGTTCGAATTGTGGAAGGGTCGCGAGATTCTCGACCGCAAACGCATCGTGCGCCCGCGTGAAAGCATCGAGATGACCCGTCGTCTCGTGCGCGAGTGCGGAATATTCGCCGGCATCTCATCGGGTGCATCGCTGGCTGGCGCGCTCAAGGTGGCGGGCGACCTTGCTGCGAGCGGTGAAAGCGCCAACATCGTGTTCATCGTGTGTGACGGCGGCTGGAAGTATCTGTCGACTGGCGCCTACACGGTGGATCTTGATTCCGCCACGGCCAACGCCGAAAAGGTCATTTATTTCTAGACACGTCTTCTAGTCGTGTTTATTAGCCGCCGGCAACGAGGGCAACGAGCCCGACGAGTACCACGACCGTGCCGCCGATGCGTCGTCGGTGATCTTGTTCGCCGAGCAGCTTCCAGCCGATGACTGCAGCAATGAGCACGCTCGATTCGCGCAGCACTGCGACGTAGCCAACCGGTGCCAGTCGCATCGCCAACAGGGTGAGGCAGTAACTGGCCAGCGTGCCGATTGCAGCAAAACCAAACGGTTTCCATTGCTGTCGCAGCGCGGCAATTGCTGCACCGCGGCGCGTGGCAAAGGTCCACACCGACACGGTGATGCCGGTGGTCACAAAAATGCTGAGTGCGTACGCCACCGGGTCGGCTGACTCGCGCACGCCGGTGGCGTCAATCGCGGTATACACGCCGATGATTGCAGCGGTGGAAATCGCGAAGCGCATCTGGCGCAACGAACCGCGCGACAACAGAAAAAAGCCTGCACCTGCCAACGCAATACCCGCGATGGTGAGCATCGACAGCACGTCATCAAGCAGCACAACTCCGAGAACTGCGGCACCGATGGCACCGCCACCGCGGGCAATCGGGTACGACACCGAAAAGTCGCCGGTGTTGTAGGCCCGCACGAGCAAAATCGAATATGGCAGATGGGTGATGCCTGACAGCAACGTGTACTGCCACGCAAAGTCGGGCACGTCGTCGATGATCCACCACGCCACGAGTGCACCGCTCGCCACGAACATGGCGATGAAAAATTGTCCCCACAAGGCCAGCCCCGAGTCGGTGTTGCGCTTGACGGCAAAGTTCCAACTGGCATGCAACGTTGCTGCACCGAGCGCCATCAGCGTGGCGGTGAGCACGACGCAATAGCCTACGAAGCGCATGGTGGTTGGGGGCGAATCACCGATTGGTGTGTTCGACTCGGGCGTGGGTGGTCTCACCGTGATGCGCTCACTCATCGACTTGATGCCCAACGAGTCGTTGGTGTACATCGGTGACACCGCCCGGTATCCGTACGGCAACAAGCCAGCCGCGCAGGTGCGCGACTACGCAGTGGAACTGGCCACCAGCCTGGTGCGTGACTACGGCGCAAAATTGATCGTGGTGGCCTGCAACACCGCAGCAGCCGTGGCTCTTGACGTGCTCGCGAGCAGTTTGCCCGTGCCAGTGATTGGTGTGGTCGAGCCTGGCGCGCGAGCGCTGGTGCGTGTAACGCACAACGGCAAGGTGGGGGTGATTGGCACTGTCGGCACCATCGCGTCGGGTGCCTACGACAGGGCTGTCGAGCTCACTGCGGCCGAGGTCGTGTTGTCATCAGCAGCCTGCCCAGGGTTCGTTGAATTCGTCGAACGCGACCAAACCGAGGGTGACGAAGTCACGTTGCTGGCCAACCAGTTGTTGGCACCGCTCAAGGCAGCCGGCGTGGATTCACTGTTGTTGGGTTGCACGCATTACCCATATTTGGCTTCGGTGATTCAAGCGGTAATGGGTGATGGCGTGGTGCTTGTGAGTAGCGCCAACGAAACGGCGTTTGCGGTGCGCGACCTGTTGGAGTCACAAGCCATCGAGGCACCAGCCAAGGCAGTGGGCGAGCGGCAGTTCTATTCATCAGGTGATGTGGATGCATTTGCCACGCTCGGGCGTCGCTTGCTCGGGCCTGAACTGGGCGGTGTGTCACGATGGATGAAAGGAACTTCATCATGACTCGACCCGACGGCCGCGCGCCGCACGAACTACGACCAATTACGTTTCAACGCGACTTCACCGAAATGGCGAGCGGCAGTGTGCTCGTTTCATTCGGGCGCACGCGGGTGTTGTGCACGGCATCCGTCGACGAAGACGTACCCCGCTGGATGAAGGGCTCGGGCAAAGGTTGGGTCACCGCCGAGTATTCAATGTTGCCCGGCTCGTCACCCGAACGCGTTGATCGCGAAGCCGCCAAAGGCAAGCAGTCGAGTCGCACCGTGGAAATTCAGCGCTTGATCGGCCGTTCGTTGCGCTCGGCCTGCGACATGAAGGTGCTCGGTGAGCGCCAAATTCTGCTCGACTGCGATGTGTTGCAAGCCGATGGCGGCACCCGCACGGCGAGCATCTGTGGGGCGTATTTGGCACTGCACGATGCGGTCAGCCGTTTGATGATTTCTGGCGCACTGAAAGCCAACCCACTGCATTCGTTGTGCGCCGCGGTGAGTGTGGGCATTCACGCCGGCACGCCAATCATCGATCTTCCGTATGTGGAAGACAGCACCGCCGAAGTCGACATGAACGTGGTGATGTTGGCGCCAGCGGCCGGTGGTGCAGCAAAGTTCGTCGAGGTGCAAGGTACCGCCGAAGGTCAGGCGTTTTCTCGCGAGCAGTTGGATGTGTTGCTCGGTCTCGCCGAACAAGGTTTGACACAGGTGTTCGAACAGCAGCGCCGCATCATTGCCGTGCCGCCCGCGCCACGCGCGTGAAACAACTCGTTTGCGCATCGGCCAACCCCGACAAGGTGGCAGAGATCGCTGATTTATTGCGCGGTGTAGTGGTGTTGTTGCCCCGCCCGGATTCAGTCGGTGACATCGTCGAAGACGCCGACAGTTTGCTCGGCAATGCTCGCTTGAAAGCCCGCGCAATCGCTACGGCCACGGGCATGCCGGCGGTGGCCGACGACACCGGTCTTGAGGTTGATGCACTCGACGGCGCACCCGGCGTGCACACTGCGCGTTTTGCCGGCGACAACGCCACGTATGCCGACAACCGTGCGAAGTTGCTCAGCGTGTTGTGCGATGTTGCACCAGCACAGCGCACTGCTCGGTTTCGCACGGTGGCGCTGGTGGCGTACCCGGATGGCAGCGAGCAATGGGCGGCTGGTGTCTGTGAAGGCGCCATCGCATTGGTCGAGCGTGGTGAGCGTGGGTTTGGTTACGACGCAGTGTTCGTGCCCAACGAAGGCACCGATCGCACGTTTGCCGAAATGAGTGTCGAAGAGAAACACTCGGTCGGCCATCGTGGTCGCGCATTTCGTGCACTAGCGCTGTTGCTCGCTTAGCGCGCCTTACCAGCCCTGCTTACCAGCCCCGTAGGTCGATCGGCAGGCGATCCAATACTTCGTCACCACGCACGAGCCACAAGTGTTCGTGCATCGCCATGGTCGGGTCAACATGGGCCGGCACGATGCGCACCCGCGTGCCGACGGCTGGCTGTGGTGCGCGCGTCGTGGCATCTGCAGATTTTTCGGTGGCAAACGTGATGTGTTCATCCGAACAAAACCACACCTTGTGGTCGGCAATCGTCGGGTCGCCGTGGTCCATGCCGAGGCTCTTCAGCCCCACATCGGCCACCGCCCACTTGTCATGCGACGACACGACGGTGCCCAGAATGCTGAGTGCTTGGCGAAACGGCAGGCCGAGCGTGGAGTAGTACGTATCCATCAAGGCGTACGACCCGGCTTGCACTTCGGTAACCCCGGTGGTGGCGCGTTGGTCGGCGTGCACGTCGTAGTTGCCGGTGCCCCCGGCCGACATCACGTCACCGCCCACTTCGCTCGCTGCAGCGCGCAACACATCCATCGCCGCCAACGTTTCGGTGTGTTGCGTCGCGCGATCTTCATTCACCATCAGGTGGCCCTCGTAACCCATTACTCCGCGCACGATAATGCCCTTCGCGCGCGCGCGTTGAGCAAGTCGCCCTGCATCACTCGGTGCACAACCACAGCGGGGCAACCCGATGTTCACGTCGATGAGTGCGCGCTTGATGCCGGCACGCGCCGCAGCATCAACGGTGGCGTCAGAGTCGACGGCAATGGTGATCATTGCGCGGTCTTGTAACGCCGACAGTGCTGCAAGTCGCTC
>JAEMQQ010000046.1:8814-8930 GCA_016463775.1 Ilumatobacteraceae bacterium
TCGTAACCCATTACTCCGCGCACGATGACGCCCTTCGCGCGCGCGCGTTGAGCAAGTCGCCCTGCATCACTCGGCGCACAACCGCAGCGGGCCAAGCCGATGTTCACGTCGATGAG
>JAEMQQ010000047.1 GCA_016463775.1 Ilumatobacteraceae bacterium
GGTCGGCTCGACCGTCGTGAGGCCCGACTGTGAACACTATTTTGTCGATCACAGCCTTGAACATCAAGTTTGTGACACCACGTGGCCTGCTCGAAGCGGTCAGCGAAGTGAGTCTTGACATTCCCGTAGGTTCCAGCGTCGGCATCGTCGGTGAGTCAGGTTCGGGCAAAACGGTGCTGTCACGAGCAGCGATGGGATTGTTGTCAGGTTCAACTGTTCGTCGCGAGGGCAAGGTCGTGTTTGACGGCAAAGAACTCACCACCATGACCCGAGAGCAGGTGCGCAACGAGTTCGGCACTGGAATGGCGATGATTTTTCAGGACCCCATGACGGCGTTAAACCCCGTTCGCCGAGTCGGCACACAGATTGCAGAGAGCCTGCGGATACGCCTGGGGATGAGCAAAAAGGCTGCAGTTGTGCGCACCATTGAATTGCTGTCGCTCGTGCAAATACCCGACCCGCAAGCAATGTTGAGGAAGTTCCCTTACCAGTTGTCGGGCGGTATGCGCCAGCGTGTAATGATCGCGATAGCAATTTCGTGCAACCCAAAACTATTGTTTGCCGACGAGCCAACCACCGCTCTTGACGTGACCGTGCAATCCCAAATTTTGCAGTTGCTCTCTGAGTTGCGTCGCGAGCTTAAAATGTCAATGGTGCTCGTAACACATGACCTTGGTGTCGTGGCCGGCAACACCGACTATGTGGCTGTGATGTATGCCGGTGAAATCGTTGAACAAGCGCCAACCTCGGAATTGTTTGCCAACATGAAAATGCCGTATACCGAAGCACTCCTGAAATCGATTCCGACGATTCATATGCAGAGCGGAGCCCGGCTGCAAGTCATCGAAGGTCGGTTGCCCGACCCCACAGACCTTCCGTCGGGCTGCGGGTTTGCTGCTCGCTGTAGCTATGTGCAGGCCAAGTGCACGGCCGAACATCCGCCGCTTGTCGACGCTGGCAATGGACATCTGTACCGCTGCTGGTTTCCACTTGGCAACACGATTGCAAGGAGGCAATAGTGGCTGGTTCGGGCACAGCGCACCTGCGCAACAACGACGAAGTCGTGCTGGATGTTCGCGACATGGTCGTTGAGTTCCGCGTCGGCGGTGGTCTCGTTGTCAAGGCTGTTTCTAAGATCAGTTTTGACGTTTGTCGGGGTGAGACACTTGCAATCGTCGGTGAATCCGGTTGTGGTAAGACCACACTCGGTAAGGCAATTCTGCAGTTGCCACCACCGAACTCGGGAGACGTAATTTTCGAGGGAACCAATCTCACCAAATTGCCCAAAGAGCAGCTTCGTTCTGCGCGCACGGCGATACAGATGGTGTTTCAAGACCCGATTTCATCACTTGACCCACGTATGACCGTTGGCGAAATTGTCGGTGAGCCACTGTGGATTTGGGGACGTGGAAGTGAGGCCGATCGCGAGGCGAAAGTGCGCGAACTGTTGAACAACGTGGGGCTGGAGCCCGAACTGGTGCTCAATCGTCGCTCATACGAGTTCTCTGGTGGGCAATGTCAGCGCATCAGCATTGCCCGCAGTCTGGCGCTCGAGCCGCGCATGTTGATTTGTGACGAGCCTGTGAGTGCACTCGATGTGAGCATTCAGGCCCAGATTCTCAACTTGCTACAGGACATGAAAGATCGCTACGGCCTCACGATGGTGTTCATCAGCCACGACTTGGCAGTCGTCAAAGCGGTGAGCAACCGAATCATGGTGATGTATCTGGGCAAAATCTGTGAAGTTGGTTCGCCAGACGCGATTTATAGCAAGCCCACGCACCACTACACCAGCGCCTTGCTTGATTCTGTTCCGGTTCCCGACCCCACCCGCAAGCGCACTGCCGTGCCACTGCAGGGTGAGCCACCATCACCGGTTGCACCACCGTCAGGTTGTCGATTCCGCACGCGTTGCCCGGCCGCCACCGAGAAGTGTGCAGCCGAAGAACCGCAGTTGCGGGAAGTGGCGCCCGACCAGTTCGTGGCCTGTCACCACCCCCGTTCGTAGGCGGTACATCAGGCGTTGGGGCTGCCACGACCGCCCTTCCGACAGGATTTCGGGCTTGTGTTCTTGTGAGGTACTCTGAGACCTAGGGCGATAATCCATCTCCCATTCAGCAAAGGGGACAGCATGAGAGTCATCAGGGGTAGTTGGCACAAAAAGGTGGCGCTTGCTGCGGCAGTGACTATGGTCACTTCGCTCGGACAGATTGCGCCGACGAATGCGGCATCCAAGGCGAACAACTTGGTGATTGCGATATCGGAATTCGACTCAGGCTGGTGCTTGCAAGACTCACCGGGAGGAGAGCAGATTTTGGCAAAGAACCAAGTGACTGAGACCTTGATGACAACGAACGACAAGGGCAAGACAGTGCCGTATCTGGCCAAGTCGGTGGAGAACTCTGCCGACTTCAAAACATGGAAGCTCACGCTGCGTGAAGGCATCATGTTTCATGACGGCGAAGAGCTCACTGCTGCCACAGTGGCGGCAAACGCTGCAGGAAATCTCGGGCTAAACCCGGTGATTCCCGCTGCGCTGCCCGCAATCGCCTGGCAGGATGCACTTGGTGGCGTAACCTCACTTGCACAATTCGCTGCCAAAGTTCAGCCACTAAGTAAGTACGTGATTCAATTCAACTTGCCGGCACCACGTCCGCTGTTCTCAGAGCTCTGGGCCGGTGGTCGGGCGTCACTGTGGTCATCCAAGACATTGCAAAACAAACAGTGTGGTCAAACCGTTGGCGCGGGGACTGGGCCGTTCAAGATTCAAAGCAAAGGTGTCGATAAAGCAAAGACGGTCCTGGAAGCCAACACCAGCTACTGGCGCAAAGGTGCTGACGGTAAGTCACTGCCAAAAGCCAAGACACTGACTTTCCTTACCATCGTCGATGGGTCGCAGCGTCGCAACGCCCTCCTTAAGGGTCAGGCCGACATGGCGACATTCGGTTCGACCGGTGGTTTGGTGCTCAACGAGATGAAAAAAGACAAGGGCATCACATTGTTCGAAGGACCACGTGATACGACCTGGTCATTTCATCTGAACTCAGCGGCAGCACCGTTCAACAGCAAGAATGCCCGATTGGCGTTTTCATTCGGTCTGGATCGCGAAGCTTTGGCCAAGGTAGTTGCCAAAGGCAATGCCGAGCCTGGTTACTGCTTCGGTGCAACGTATCACCCGTACAACCTCTCCAACGGTGGCAAAAAGAAGTGTGCACCTTCGGATCTGGCGAAGGCCAAGCAATACGTCGCTGCCTACCAGACAGAAACTGGTAAGCAATTGGCGATCGTCTTGCCCACAACTGAAAGCCAAGAGTCCATCAAGTTGAACCAAGCGGTCTGCAACATGATGATCAAAGCGGGTGCAACCTGTACGTTGATGCCGCCTGTAACGGCAACCGCGTACATCTTGCGCGGCTTTGCTCTTCAGCAGCAGGTCTCGAACTTCAACGTGGTCTTCGGATACAGCTCGTCGTTCGCCGACCTGTTCTCCCGCAAGACAAACCTTGAATTGTCGGGCTTCCGCTTCACCAACCCTGGCCTCGCAGCCTGCTTCCAGACTGCGGTGGAAACGAACAGCAAGGCGAAGTACCAAGAATGTGTCGGCGTGTTGCACGGTGACGCCTACTGGGTGCCAGCGTGGACTGAAGCCACATTCATCGCCTCAGGCAAGAACGTGGTGTTCAGCGATGGATTGCTCCCGTCGGGCGGCAAGCGTCGTGAAATTGATGCAAAGTTTGACTTTGCAACGATCACTGTTTCCGGCTGATTCGATAATTTCTGCTTAAGTGGGTGGGTGTCGTTGACACCCACCCACTTTCGCTGTGACTTGCCGTGTGTGTACAAACGTAAGCAAAAAACTGTGAGAGTGTCTCTGCTGTGAAGTTTCTTGGTGCTGGACTAATTTTGGTAAGGGCACTCGTCGTGCTTTTTCTGGTCACGTTCATGATCACCGTGCTGGTGCGTTTGTTGCCTGGTGACCCGGTCGATACCTTGATGCCGTTTGCCACTGACGAAGGTCGCGAACAGTTGCGCAGCGAACTTGGTTTGAACATCAACATCGTGCAGTACTACTTTCGCTGGCTGGGTGACTTCGTGCGTGGCGATTTCGGACAGTGGTACGCCTCTACGGGCGACGGTGGTGGGGTACCAATCGGACAAATGCTCGGTGTCGCACTTCCGCGCAGCCTGTTTCTCATGTTTTACACGATGGTCTTTTCGTTGGCGCTTGCTCTTCCAATCGGGATATTTCTCGGGTATCGGGCCGATACTCGTATCGACCGCACGATCAGCAATGCCATGTTTGCACTTTCGTCAATTCCAAGTTTTGCCCTCGGGCTCAGCCTCGTCTATATCCTGGGGCTCAGGCTGGATCTGCTACCCGTGCTGGGCTACGTGCCATTTACAGAAAGCCCCGGTGAGCATTTCAAGTCGATGGTGCTTCCGGTGTTGAGTCTTTCGGTCGGGCTCATCGCGGGGTTCAGTAGGTTGCTGCGGGTTGACACGATCGCCACGCTGCGCGAAGACTTCGTGACGATGGCGTCATCGAAAGGCCTGTCCAACGGCTGGATTCTGTGGCGACATGTGTTGCGGCCATCAAGTGCCACACTCATGACCTCCGCTGCGCTGCAGATGGGTGGACTCATCGGTGGTGCAGTAGTCATTGAGATTATTTTTGCGCTCAACGGATTTGGCATGTTGCTCAATACGGCGATTGTGACGCGTCAATACCTGGCGATTCAGTCGCTCGTCGCACTCATCGCTGTGGCGTTCATCTTCTTCAATTTGGTTGTCAATGTGTTGTATGCCGTGGTTGATCCACGCGTGCGGAGCGCCCGTGGCTAAGCAGCGTCGCCGTCCCCTCGGATTGATCCTCTCTACCGGGTGGCTGTCGTTGTGCCTCTTGGCAGCCGTCTTGGGCGATCTCCTGCCATTGCCAGCCTGGAACGATTTTGACTTCGACAATCTCAGTGCCCCAATCTTCACCAATGGCCACTGGTTGGGCACCGATCCGGACGGGGCTGACCTGCTATCGGGTCTGGTGCACGGTGCGCGAGTGTCACTCGGTATTTCATTCGTTTCGGTCTTGGCAGGTTCGATCATCGGTGGATTCCTCGGAGTACTTGCGGCCTACCGAAGGGGCTGGATCGACGCCGTTATCACGATGTATTTCAATGTGTCGCTCGCAATCCCGATCATTGTGCTCACCCTGGTGATGGTGGCTATTTTTTCCACCCCCAAATTCGATGGCTCATCGGGTGGCCTACCGCGGGAGATGATCCTTGTCATCTCACTGACCTTGGTCCTCGTGCCGATTCTCGGTCTGTTGGCGCGATCATCTGCGTTGTCGTGGTCGGGTCGCGACTTTGTGATGGTGGCTGAATCGATCGGAATGAAAAAACGGGCCATTCTTTGGACACATATCGTGCCCAACGTGCTGCCAGCGATGATGAGCATCGCCTTCCTTGCTGCGGGCATCGTCATCGTGGTCGAGGGTGGTCTTGCAATTCTTGGTGCTGGCGCTGCGCCGGGTGCGAGCTGGGGCTCGATGCTGGCCAAGAACCAGAGTTACTTCACCATCGACGCCTATCCCACACTCGTGCCAGCCGCCGTGATTGCGCTGACGGTCATGGCGCTCAACTATTTTGGCGACTACTTCCGCACAGCGATTGACGACCGCGAGTCGCGTATATGACCGAGCTGTTTGCGGTGGAAGACCTCAAGGTGCAATTCAGTACACCGCGCGGTCAACTCAACGCCGTTCGCGGCATCACTCTCAGTGTGCGGGCGGGTGAGTGTCTGGGCATCGTCGGAGAGTCGGGTTCTGGCAAGACGGTGTTATGGCGGTCGGCGATGGGCTTACTGCGAGGCAGGAAAGTAACGCGTACTGGCAGCGCGCGTCTTGAGGGGCGCGAGTTGTTGACGCTGACCCCCAAAGAAGTCAGGCAGTACTGGGGCACGCACATCGCGATGGTATTTCAAGATCCGATGACCGCCCTCAACCCCGTACGACGAATTGGTTCGCAGTTTGTTGAGGCCTTGATCAAGCGCAAAGGCATGCACAAAGACGAGGCGATGGCCCGCACGATTGAGTTGTTGCGCCTCGTGCGAATGGCCGAGCCCGAACTGCTCGTACGCAAGTATCCCGCGCAGTTGTCGGGGGGAATGCGCCAGCGAGTCATGATTGCCATGGCGATTGCGTGCGAACCCAAAGTGCTGCTGGCAGATGAGCCAACGACGGCACTTGACGTGACGGTGCAGGCGCAAGTGTTGGAGCTGTTGAGCGACCTGCGCGAGAAATTGGGTATGGCGATGGTGATCGTGACGCACGACTTGGGTATCGTCGCCGGCCACACCGACCGCATCGCAGTGTTGTATGCCGGTGAAGTGGTCGAGATGGCATCGACACCGGACCTCTTTGCGAACACCAAGATGCCGTACACCGAGGCACTGCTCAAGTCGATTCCGCGTATCGACGCCACATCGGCTGACCTGATGGAAGTGATTGATGGCGCACCACCCGACCCCGTTGCCGAAACCGTTGGTTGTTTCTTTGCACCCCGCTGCAAGTATGCAACCGACAAATGTCGTCATGAGCATCCCGAACTCGTCGACGATGGCGCCGGACACTTTTATCGTTGTTTTTACCCGCTGGGCAAACAGTCATGACCGACGTCATGAGCACCGCCCACCTGCGACGGGTCGGCGAGACCATCCTGCGTATCGAGAACTTGGTCGTTGAGTACCCGTCACGAGCCGGCCGGGTGCGAGCAGTGTCTGACGTGTCGTTGGACATCGTGGCGGGTGAGACGGTTGCGGTTGTCGGCGAGTCGGGGTGTGGCAAGTCGACGTTGGCAAAGGCAATCCTGCGACTGATTCCGAGTGTGTCGGGTCGCGTGATGTTGAATGGCACCGATTTGACTTCGCTCACCGGTGAGGCGCTGCGCTGTGCGCGGCCGAACATGCAGATGATCTTCCAAGATTCAATTTCGTCGCTTGACCCCCATCTGCGCGTGCGCGAGTTGGTCGAGCAACCACTCAAGGTGTGGGGACGCGGTACCGATGAGGAACGTCGCGCCAAGGTCGACGAACTACTGAGGTCGGTGAACCTTGATCCAGAAGTCGTCGGCGATCGCAAGCCCACCGAATTCTCCGGTGGACAGTGTCAACGCATCAGCATTGCGCGGGCGTTGTCGATCGAACCTCAGGTACTCGTCTGTGACGAACCAGTTTCGTCGCTGGACGTGAGCATTCAGGCGCAAATTCTCAACATCATTCAGGCAATGAAGAAGCGCTACGGGTTGTCAATATTGTTCATTTCCCACGATCTGGCCGTCGTCCGAGCGATTAGCGACCGTGTCTATGTGATGTACATGGGCAAGGTGTGCGAGGTATCGACCCCGCAGCGACTCACATCCACCCCTGCGCACCACTACACCCATGCACTCGTGTCGGCGGTGCCGATCCCCGACCCCACCGTGGGTCGTCGTCGTGCGGTGCTCGAGGGCGAACCACCTTCCCCCATGTCACCACCGTCAGGTTGTCGATTCCGCACACGTTGCCCGGCCGCCACCGAGAAGTGCGCAGCCGAAGAACCGCAGTTGCGGGAAGTTGCACCCGACCAGTTCGTGGCCTGTCACCACCCACGCGTCTAACTGCGCGCGGCCAGCACGCGGCAAGCGCAGCCAGCGGGCCGCAAATGTTTACTTGCGATTGATGAAGCGCCAGGTGCTGGCCGTTGCAGCGCCAGCAAGACACATTTTGATTACGTCGCCGACCAAAAACGGTGCAACGCCGAGCGCGATGGCGTTGGTTTCACCGGTCGCCAAGGGGATGCCTAGGTCAATTGCCAGCCACATCGCGCCGAATGCGTAGATAATGACCGAGCCGAGGGTCATCGCTGCAATCGAGGTGAGCACATTGCGATCTTGGCGATGTTCTGCGAGTCGGCCCACGACTGCCGCAGCGACGATGAAACCCACGAGGTATCCCATCGTTGGCCCCGTGGCCACCGACCAGCCACTCGTGCCATTGGAATACAACGGCAAACCCACCATGCCGAGCAGCCAGTACAACAATTGACTGCTGGCCCCGCGCCACGCGCCGAGCGAGGCACCAGCGAGCAACACCGCGAGTGTTTGACCCGTGATGGGCACTGGTGTGAAGCCGAGTGGGATTCGCACCTGAGCGAGGGCCGCGGTGAGGAGTGCAAACCCAGTGATGAGTGTGGCCTCGCGCACGATTCTCATAGAACGAATGTGGGGACGTGGCAGCACATCAGACAAGACAAGATTGGTCATGCAGCGAGCGTAGTTTATGCTCGTCTGGCATGGCTCAATCACCGAACATCATTCTTGATTGCGACCCAGGGCACGACGATGCGTTTGCGTTGATCGTCGCCGCAAGGTTCACCAATCTGCTCGGTGTCACCACGGTTGCCGGCAATGCACCACTCGAACTCACCACCCGGAACGCGCGCATCATCCTGGACTTGTGCGGTTCGGCGGCACCACTTCATTCGGGTGCCAACGGGCCGCTGGTGCAACCACCCGTCTTTGCCGAATATGTACACGGCAAAAGTGGCATGGACGGCGCAGTGTTGCCCGAGCCATCACGGCCCGCCGACTCCACTCGGGCGATTGATTTCATCATCGATACTGTTCGCGCACACGACGATGTGTGGTTGGTGCCGACTGGGCCACTCACGAACATCTCCCTCGCACTCACTCGTGCGCCAGACCTGGCAAGTCGCATCAAGGGCATTTCATTGATGGGTGGTGGCCGAGTCGGTAACCGCACCCCGACCGCCGAATTCAATATATGGCTCGACCCCGAGGCGGCTGCAACGGTGTTCATGAGTG
>JAEMQQ010000017.1 GCA_016463775.1 Ilumatobacteraceae bacterium
AGCCGGCACAGCACCGCTAGCGCAATTCGCGGCGCAACACCTTGCCCGTGGCACCGGTGGGAAGTTGCGATACGAACAACACCTTCGTCGGGCACTTGTAGCGCGCCAGACGAGTGTGACAGTGATCGATGACTGCATCTTCGTCCAAATGGGCGTCTGCGCGCAGCACCACATACGCCCGAATTGCTTCACCAGTGTGCGGATGCTCGACACCGACCACCGCAGCCTGCGCAACTGCGGCATGTTCACGAATCGCTTCCTCTACTTCGGCTGGGTACACGTTGAAACCCGACACGATGATCAGGTCTTTGGCACGATCCACCAGGTAGAAAAAGCCGTCATCATCGATCACGGCGATATCACCCGTGCGTAGCCAACCATCGGCGGTGAGTACTTGTGTCGTGGCCTGCGCATCCTCGAAATAACCGAGGAACACATTCGGGCCACGCACCCAAATCTCCCCGGCGTCACCCCGCAGGGCGTTGTCCCCACTTTCGTCCACCAGGCGCACTTCGACACCTGGCAGAACGCGACCGATTGAACCGATCTTGGTGAGTGCCGTGTGTTTGTCGACATCCGTCGTTGTGGTGACCACCGGTGAACACTCGGTAAGGCCGTAACCCTCGGTGACGAGCAAGCCGTATCGCTCGAACAATGCACGCGTCGTGTGTTCGGGCATCTTTGCAGCACCTGTCAACGCGGTGCGTACGAGTGCGAAGGTGTCCTTCGGAAGGTTGGGCATCTGCTCGAAGGCCATCCATAACGGTGGCGCCCCGGGAATCAACGTGACTTTACGATCACGAATCGTCTCCACTGCCGTCATCGGGTCGAAACGCTCAACGAGCACGAGCGATGATCCGCGCATGAGCGTGTATCCCAACACCACGTTGAGGCCGAAAATATGAAAGAGCGGTAGCACCCCGTACACCACGTCGGTGCCGTCCAATTTGCGCACCAGCGCCAACTGATCCAAATTTGACTGCAGGTTGCCGTGCGACAGCATCGCTGCCTTGGGTGAGCCAGCCGTGCCACTCGTAAACAACATGATGGCGAGCGCGTCGGGCTGCACATCCACGACTGGTGCTGCATCGCGCGTCAGTAAGTCACGAAATTGCAGTGAATCACCCAGGTCGCCCGTTGTGGCGATGACATGAACAAGATGTGCGAGTGCCGCACGATCGACGCCCGACCAACCCGCAACGGCCGATGGCGCCACGACCACGGCACGTGCACCGACCACGCTCAACTCACGCTGCAATTCGGGGGCCGGTGCTGTTGGGTTCATCGGTAC
Source organism: Ilumatobacteraceae bacterium (assembly GCA_016463775.1). Classification (GTDB taxonomy): domain Bacteria; phylum Actinomycetota; class Acidimicrobiia; order Acidimicrobiales; family Ilumatobacteraceae; genus F1-60-MAGs027. Next base: position 1,292 of record JAEMQQ010000017.1, read on the forward strand.
GCAGACGATGCCCCGCCCGAGACAAGCAAAATAGGCAATGACGAACTCGATGGTGTTGCCACACAGCAACGCCACGCGGTCACCCTTGCCGATGCCGAGGCCGTCGAGTGCACCCCGCATTGCCGCAACCTGCCCGCCCAGTTCGCCGTAGGTGGTTGTCACACCACGACTCACGATCGCCGGTGATGTGGCCGGGTGGCCGTCGAGGATTGCGGCGACATTCACGACGTTGCCCTCCTCACGACACACGACTGCATCATTGACTCATCAAGATGGAAGCGATGCCAGCGGCAAAAATTACTGCGAGCAACAGCCCGAGCGCCAAAGTAGTGGCGGGACGCATGCGGACAACCTTACCGAGAGTGCTCAGGTGCTCTTGGGGCTGCGCCGCAACTGAACGTTCGTCGTGACACTCGGTTGCTCTTCCAAGGTTGACAGGGTCACGGCATCACCGACAGCGATATTCAATTCGTCGGCAGCAGAACCACGATCGACACAGATCGCCAGCATGCCGAACGAGTCGATCACCAAACCGATGCCACCACCGATTGCTGCAAAATTTTTCACGACTGATGCCGCTCGCGTCGTTCGTTCACCGGCCGCGGTGGTGATCACCACGCTCATCGTCAACCCGAGTGACACCACTTCGTCGGGGCCGACATTCAGCTGACAGTTGCCGTAGCGATCAACCCAGGTAATTTCAGTGACGATGCCGTCGGCCTCGGTTCGTGGCAGTGGCACGATGCCCGGCAACAACAGGTACGGGTCAATTGCCTCACCAAGGTCGGCGAACGGCACACCATTGCATAAATGCGCTGCCGCTGGTGCAAAGATGTCCCGACCAGCGAACGTGTCACCTGGTGCACCCAACTGGTACTCAGGATTGTTCAGCACCACTGCAGCATCGGCACCGCCGGCCAGTGCGGTGCCCATTGAAAGCAGCCCATTGTCAGGGCCGATCAGCACACCGCGACCGCCCCCAACCGATACTGCGACGCCGCGACGTGCAGTGCCGACGCCAGGGTCGACAACGGCGAGCACGATGCCCGACGGCACATACGAGATACACCGCGCGATGGCAAGCGATCCAGCGCGCACATCAAATGGCGGAATTTCGTGCGTGAGATCGATGACTTTTGCCTGCGGCGCAATGTCGGAGATGACACACTTCACGATGCCGACGAATTCGTCGCGCGTTCCATAGTCGGACAAAAAAGAAATGGTGTCATAGCGATGCGTGTTCACCGTTTGGTCACGCTACGAGCAGGCGGGTGACCCACGCACCAGCCCGAAAAAAACGTAAGGGTCGGTGCCAACCCCCCGACGGCACCGACCCAAACGGCGCAACCCTTGCGGGTGCGACTCCCGAGCGGCAAGCCGCTCGGTGAACTCTTATTGTCCTACCTTACGCATCGTTTCACAGATTGCAACCTGAAGTTTGGGGAATCTTCCAAACCCGACGACATTGGTGTGGGATGCAACTCGGTTGCTATCCTGAGCAAGTGACGCTAAGCGTCGCCGAGTTCCCTGCTGCGTCGTGCGGCGGCACGAACCGCGGCAATAAATGCATCGTGTACATGATGATCATTCAACGCAGCAACTCCGGCTGCCGTCGTTCCGTTCGGTGACGTTACTCGCCCACGTAATTCGCGAGCATGTTGCGGTTCACGTTCAAGCAATGCAGCAGCACCAACCATGAGTTGGGCGACGAGTGTGGCACTCGTGGCCTGATCAAAACCCTCGGCAACCGCAGCCGCCTGCAACGACTCGGCCACATAAAAAAGATACGCCGGCCCCGAACCAATCAACCCGGTGAAGGCATCCAGCATTGACTCCTCAATCTCAATCACGATTCCGATGGTCTCCAACAGTGATCGCGCCCAGCTGCGGTCTACTGCGGTACACGTTGCTGATGCCGCCATCGCAGTGGCCGCCAAGCCGACGATTGCTGGTGTATTCGGCATCGCCCGCACGACACGCACGTCGGCACCGCAGGCTGCCTGCAACGCCGCGATTCGCACCCCGGCCGCAATCGACACCACCCGCTTGGCGCCCGCGGTGACTGCTGCGTGGCATACGCCGGCAACCTCACTCGGCTTCACCGCAATGATCGCCTCGTCACATGACGGCACGACACCCGCAATGTTCACCAGTGGAAATACAACCGACAATTCGGCACGACGACCGGCGTTCACCTCGACGATGGTGATGTCACCAGCGGTATGACCAGCGCGCAACATGCCCTGCACCAGCGCTGAACCCATATTGCCACCACCGATGACGACAAGCGTCGTGTGCTTTGCCACGAGGCGAAGGCTACTGAGATGACGAGAAACGGGTGGCGAACCCGCGGCGCACCAACTCGTCGAAGTGAGCCTCGACCGTGGCGAACAGTGTTCCGATGATGCGGTCGAGTTCCGACTCGACCACCGCACTAAGGACGAGTTCACCGGTAAGAAAAATTGCTTGTTCGGCACCGATTGCGTAGTGCGCACCAACCAGTCGCTCGTTGCGTCGCAACAACAGTTCGAAGACTTCGCCAGCGTTCTCTTCGGGATATGGCATGACGTACGTTTCGTAGCGCAAGGTGCGTTGCCCGATGCGCAACCAGATCGTGCTGAACTCCTTGGCTTCTCCGCGAAGTCGCACCATCCAGCGGTCTGGGTCGTCGCTCGCCCGAGTAGCAGCGACCGTGTTTGGATGCTGCTTGTGCACCGTGGCAAGCCACTCGTCGATGCGACGCTCAAGCGTTGCGCGCTGACCTTCGTTGAAGAGGTCGCTCATTGGTTGGCTATTCGCAGAGCACGAGATCACGTACGGCAAACTCGGCAACGACACGACGCATTCGCATCGCAGCCTGGCGCCACGAGTAACTCGTGCTTCGCTCGACCGCCTGTGCGCCCAGACGTTTGGCGAGCTGCGGATCATTCAGCACCTGCGAAACACGGTGCGCGAACAAGTCGGCGTCGCGTTCGGGCACGAGATACCCGTTCACGTCATCTTCAATGAGTGAGAGCAAACCGCCAACGGCCGTGGCAACTACTGGTGTGCCGCAGGCCGATGCTTCAAGCGCGACCAGACCAAAACTTTCACTGCGCGACGGAACCAGCACCACATCAGCGGCGCGATAGAAGGTCGACAATAAGTGGTGTGGCTGGGGTGCGATGAAGCGCACTCGATCGGCAACCCCGAGCTGTTGGGCGAGTGCCGTGACGCGTGCCAGTTCCATGTCGCCCTCAGTTCCACTTGCCCCACCAACGACGAGCAACACTGCATCTTGATGTGTCAGCGCAGCCAAGGTTGCAATCGCAACATCGACACCCTTGAGCGGCTGAATACGTCCGACAAAAAGCAGGACTGGATGCGTACCAAGACCTAGTGCGCTGCGTGCACCGGTGCGACTTCCAGGTGAAAAGAAGGCGCGATCAACACCTGGTGTGATGACTTCAAGGGTGCCGGGCGCCGCACCATACACGGTGCGGAATTGTTCGCGCTCTTCTTCGCATGAGACGAAGATTGCGTCACTGCACCCGATGATTGCCGACTCGATGGCTTCACGTTCGGTTGATTCGGCATCACCGTGCAATGCCTTCACCCGCGCCAAGGTGTGGAATGTGGTGATGAGCGGCAGATTGAGATCGTGCTTGAGTTGGTGACCCGCCATACCCGACAGCCAATAGTTGGCATGAATCACCTGGGCCGGTGAATGGGCGCGCATATGGTGGCTCACCGTGTCGGTGAATTCCGGAACGATGTCGACGAGTTGCTCCTTGGGAAGATCGAAGTCGCCGGCGCGAATGTGCACGAGTTGGTGGTTGGGTTCAATTTCTACGACATCTGGCAACCCTCGCTGCCAAGCACGTGTGTAGGTAGTGCACTGCACCCCAAGACGGGCCAACGACGACGTGAGTTCACGTACGTACACGTTCATGCCACCACCGTCGCCCACGCCTGGCTGGGCAAGTGGTGAGGTGTGCAAAGACAGCACAGCAACGCGCTGCACGGGGGATGCGGGCATGGGCTTTTGAACCTATCTGACTACGGCGTATCTCCTACAACGAAGCTGCGATAGATCGCCAGCATTGCCTGTTTTTGTTCGTCATTCAGCCGCGTGTCATTGGCCACTGCGTCGATCACGGCGTTGCCTTGTGATTCTTTCGGGTCGAGCATGCCGGCACGCTCGTACAGGGTCTCGGCAGAAATTTCAAGTGCTCGGGCAATTTGCTGCAGGATGTCTGCCGACGGTTTGCGCAAACCCCGTTCGATTTGCGATAGGTAAGGGTTGGATACACCCGCCCGTTTGGCAAGATCACGAATCGATTGTTGGGCGATTTCTCGCTGCTGACGAATGAACGAACCGAGATCGGGTCGCTTACGATCCGCCACCCTCAGCGGCCTTCGTCGAGCAAGGCATCAACATTCGACGACGAGCGATACCGCTGCACCAGTTCGTTCGACAACGCATCGATGCGCACGAACAAATCCTTGCGTTGGGTCGACATACGCGATTCGAAGTCGGCGAGACGGGAACAGCACGTCGCCAGATCTGCATCATCGAGATCGCGCAAGCCACCGAAGCTCACCTCGACACAGAGCAACTCCAGTTCACTGATCAGCGGATGATCGGTGATGACTGCGGTATCACGTGGTGGACGATTCGAACCCGTGCCACGCTCGGTGGAAAATACGCGGGCGATGCCATCGGTGACATCAACTTGGGCTGGCTCGCCACTCTTGCGACGGCGCTCTTCGTCCCGCGCAATGTCGAGACGACCTTGGGCGAGGCGACGCACGAACGACACCGTGTCTTCTGCAGCCTGTAGTTCGGTACGCCGCGTGCGCACCTCGGCGAGGCTGAGGCCACCAAATTCTTCGGCCCCACCCGAAACAGGTGGCAACACCGCCACTTCGTCAGAATCCACGACTTGGGTATCAGGCGTGCACTCCTCACCGTTCAACCACACCGTGCACGATGCCAAAACCGTGGCGAATGTCGGGCCAAACTGATGCTTGGCACTGTCGAGCACATCGGCGACCGTGGCACCAGCAATGGTGTCACGTGAACGACCTGCTGCTTCGCGAGCCGAAGCAAAAAGCAGAATCCGCGCCACGACGACAGCGTACCCAAGCGACTACCCTGCGACGAGAACACGTGGGCACGATGACACCAACACCATGAACCAAACCACTCCCCACTCCGAACTCATCGTCGTTCGGCACGGTGAAAGCGAATGGAATGTGCTCGGCAAATGGCAGGGACGTGCCGATACGCAACTCACCGATGCCGGACGCGCTCAGGCCACCGAAGCTGCCGAACGGCTCATTTCAGATCGGGTCACCATCGACCTCGTGGTGGCGAGTTCGCTGTCACGGGCTCGCGAAACGGCCGAAATTATTGCCCGTCACCTTCGCCTTGATCCCCCGCTCCTTGATGATCGTCTCGTGGAAACCGACGTGGGCGCGTGGGAGGGTCTCAGCGAGCGTGAGATTGAGGACAGGTATCCGCGGTATCTGCGTGACCGCCGAACTCCCCCAGGTTTTGAAGCCCCCGAAGTGGTGTTTGCTCGCACGACACAGGCACTGCAGGAATTGGGCACACGACAAGGCCGCGTACTCGTCGTGAGCCACAGCGGCGTCATCCGCACGATTCGCCGACTGATGAAGGTGCCCGACCGACGACTCCACAACCTTGAAGGTTGCCACTTCACCAGCAATGCTGCCGGGCAACTCGTGGTTGGTGACTTCATCTCGCTGGTCTCCAATGCGCGCGCCACGACGAACGATTCGGTTTAGTGTCGTTCGCTGTGCGCCGCCTGCTCGATGATTCGTACGACAACGACGTACGCAACCTCCTGCTTCCGCTCACCGTCACACGAATCGCCGCGAATACCTGTTACCGATTTTCGCCACCGTTCATCGCAATCATCGCCGGTGAGGCACAAGGCTTTGACGTCTCCATCACTCAAGTTGGCTTGGTGATCAGCATCTCAGAACTCGCCGGTTTCCTCGCGCCCTTTCTCGGCACGTTCGTCGACCGAATGTCACGACGAATTTCGATTGCGGTCGGATTGTTCGGTTCGTTCATTGGAATCATGTTGATGGCAGCGGCACCGAACCTGATTGTGTTGTGCGTTGGTCTCACACTGCTGAACTTGCTGAAATCATGCTTTGACCTGGGCATGGCGGCATGGCTCAGCGATCGGGTGCCCTATGCACGGCGTGGGCGGGTCGTTGGCATCACCGAAACATCATGGGCGCTCAGCTTGTTGCTTGGTGTGTCGGCACTCGGGTTGATCACCGCAGCGACGTCGTGGCGTGTCGCAAGCGTGGTCGGTGGCTTGGCGATCGCGGTATGTGCGATCTGGCTCGACATTCGTATGCGTGCCTGTGGCCCTGTCACGGTCACCACCACCCCAGATACTGCGACCGTCGGCCGTGCAGCGAAGCACGCCTGGCTCGTACCGCTTTCCATGTTCGGTTTGATGGGTGGAAGTCAATGTCTGTTCGTCACCTTCGGCGCCTGGCTTGCCGACGACTACAACTTCGGTGCCACGGGTATTGCTGCAGCCGGGTTTGCATTGGGGGCCGGTGAACTTCTTTCATCAATCGGCAGTGCAAAACTCACCGATCGCATCGGCAAAGAACGCAGTGTCGCGCTCGGGGCGGGTCTCATGATCCCGAGTGCGGCAATATTGGCTGGCTTTGATTCGACCCTGAGCATCGGTCTCATCGCCTTGGCCGTCTTCATCATCGGCTTTGAATATTCCGTGGTGAGCATGCTGCCGATTGCCACGAACCTGTTCGAGTCGGCCCCCGGTAAGGGATTCGGATTGGTCATCGGCGCCGGCACCTTTGGTCGTGGGGTGCTGACGTTCGTTGCGACATTGCTCTACGAGCAATTCGGTATTTCGGGTGCGGCGCTGGCCGGCATCGGTTGTGCGGTGCTCAGCGCCGCCGCCATCTTGTTGTTTAACCGCGATACAAGTTCGTAATCGGCAGGCGGCGGTCTTTGCCGAATGCCTTGCTCGTCACGCGCACACCGGGCGCCAACTGTCGACGCTTGTATTCGTTGATGTCAACCAGTCGCACGATGCGCCGCACCAGCGCCTCATCGTGGCCGAGTGCGATGATTTCTGCAGCAGTGCGGTCTTGCTCGACATAAAGCGCCAACACCGCATCGAGCACGTCGTAGGCCGGCAGGCTTTGGTCGTCGCGTTGGTCTGGTCGCAGCTCGGCTGACGGCGGTTTGGTGAGTGTGGCGGTGGGGATGACTTCGCGCTTCGCCCGCTCGTTCACCCGATGGCTCAGCGCGAACACGTCGGTCTTGAAGATGTCTTTGATCACGGCAAAGCCACCGACAGAGTCGCCATACAGCGTGAAATAGCCGACGGCGAGTTCGCTCTTGTTGCCGGTGGTGAGCACCATCCACCCGAACTTGTTGGACAGTGCCATCACCGTGGTGCCGCGCACACGACTTTGCAGGTTCTCTTCGGTGAGATCAGCATCACGACCGCTGAATGCCTCGTTGGTCATCTGCAGATATGCGGCGAATGCCGGCTCGATGGGGATCGTCAGCATGTCAATACCCAGGTTGCGTGCCAACGCTGCGGCATCAGTCTTTGAACCTTCGCTCGAGTAGCGCGACGGCATCGACACACCGTGCACATGGGCTGCCCCCAACGCCTCGACGGCGATGGCCGCTACGAGTGCCGAATCAATACCCCCTGACAAACCGAGCACCACATCGGTGAACCCGTTCTTATGCACATAATCGCGGGTACCGAGCGCCAAGGCCGCCAAGATGCGGTTGTAATCGTCGGCCACAACGGCAACCCGTGCCGCAATCGGCGATGGCTTCGTCGTCGGTGCGGTGGCGACAACGCATTGTGTCGTGGTTGTGCGCGATGCCACCGGCACATCCACGACGAGCAGTTCCTCGACGAAGTGGGCGGCGCGCGCCACGACACTGCCCCCGGCATCTACGACGACAGACCCACCGTCAAATACCAATTCGTCCTGGCCACACACTTGGTTGACATAAACGATCGGTATCGACGTTTCGCGTGCACGCTCGATGACTGTGCGCTCACGCACGCCGCTCTTGGCACGATCGAACGGCGAGCCGTTGATGTTGAGGCATAGTTGCGCACCGGCAGCACGTGCACGGCTGACCGGGCCATCGGTAATCCAAATATCTTCACAAATGGTGAGTGCAACCGCCACACCAGCCACGTCGTACAACGTGGCGTCATCATGGCCCGCAGCAAAATACCGCGCTTCGTCGAACACCGAGTAATTCGGCAGAAGTTGCTTGTGGTACACACCCACCACCGCACCGTTTGCGCACAATGCAGCAGCGTTGAACAATCGTGGCGGTCGTGCACTCAGCTGCTCGATTGGTTCGTCTTCGGCAACGGCAACGAACCCGACGACTACCGCGCAACGTCCACTCCGGGCTGCAACTTTTTCCAGGGCGGCACGATTGTCGGTGACAAAGCCGGCCTTCAAGACGAGGTCTTCGGGTGGGTATCCCGAAAGGGTGAGTTCCGGAAATACGACCACATCACAGCCCGCTTGTTCGGCGCGGGAGAGGAACTCTTCGACTTTGGCCAAATTGTGCGCCAGATCGCCCACTCGTGGATTGATCTGGGCAAGACCAACCCGCAGCGTCGCACTTGCCGCTGATTCAGCCACAAAATCAGGCTACTGAGCCAGATTCTGGCTGGACCGCAAAGTTTTTACACGCCGTTCACAAACGGATGATGCCGCTGACACGCAGATGTACGAAACTAAGAGCACACGTTTCACGAAGGGAAACTTCCACCATGCCCTACCAAGCCGAATACATCTGGATCGACGGCGTCAAGCCGACACCAATGCTTCGTTCCAAGACGAAGATCATCGAGAACTCGGTGAAGACCCCACCAATCTGGGGATTCGACGGCTCATCCACCGAACAAGCAACGGGCGAGTCGTCGGACTGCGTGTTGAAGCCGGTGTACTGGTGCAAAGACCCGCTGCGTGGCGGTCGCAATATTCTCGTGATGTGCGAGGTTTATGTCGCCGGCACCGACGAACCACATCCGACCAACACCCGCGCCGCGTGCGCCGAGGCCGCCGCGATGTACAAGGCGCACGGCATGATCTACGGCATCGAGCAGGAATACACGCTGATGCGTTTGAACGGTCGTCCCTACGGCTTCCCGGAACTCGAAGGTGAACCTGGTCCGCAGGGCCCGTACTACTGCGGCGTCGGCGCCGGTCGTGTGATGGGTCGTGATTTGATCGAGATTCACACGATCGCCTGTCTCGAAGCAGGCCTCATGATTTCTGGCACGAACGCCGAAGTTATGCCCGGTCAGTGGGAATATCAGGTTGGACCACTCGATGCACTCGCGGTGAGCGACCAGATGTACGTCTCTCGCTGGCTCTTGCACCGCATCGCCGAAGACTTTGACATCGTCGTGTCGTACGATGCCAAGCCACAAAAAGGTGACTGGAACGGCGCTGGTGCACACACCAACTTCTCGACCAAGGCAATGCGTTCGTCGTATGCAGCAATCGAAGCAGCGTGCGAAGCAATCGGTGGTCGCGTGATGGAACACGTCAAGTACTACGGCCACGACATCGAAAGTCGCCTTACCGGTAAGCATGAAACTGCGCCATGGAACAAGTTCAGTTACGGCGTGTCGAATCGTGGCGCATCGATCCGCATTCCGTGGCAGGTCGCCAAGGAGCGCAAGGGTTACGCCGAAGATCGCCGACCGAACGCCAACATGGACCCGTACACCGTCACTCGTCTCATTCTGGAAACGGTGTGCTCACAGGCGAAACTGCCGGCTGCCAGCAAGCCCAAGCCGAAAAAGAAGACTCGCAAATAACCCGCTGGGGTACGCGCTGACGTTCACCCGTTGGCGCGCACCCCGCAGGAATTCTGCGCAGTGACGGTTGACTAAAGGGGTGCCCCGCATGCTCGACGCCCAACGCGACTACGTGTTGCGTACCGTCGAAGAACGCGGTATCCGCTTGGTGCGTCTGTGGTTCACCGATGTCATCGGCAACCTGAAGAGTTTCGCCATCAGTCCGGCAGAGATGGAAAATGCGCTCAACGACGGAATGAGTTTCGACGGTTCGTCGATTGATGGGTACGGCCGGATACAGGAAGCCGATGTGCTGGCCCTGCCCGACCCCAACACGTTCGAAGTATTGCCCTGGGTCGATTCGAAGTCTGCCGAAGCGCGCGTGTTCTGTGACATCGCCCAACTGGATGGCACACCCTTCGAGGGTGATCCACGCCAGGTCTTGCGTCGTAATCTCGAGGCTGCCCGCAAACTCGGTCTCGTGTTCTACGTTGCACCCGATGTGGAGTACTTCTACTTTGCGCCGCTCAAAGATGGCGGACGCCCAGTCCCGCTCGACGAAGGTGGCTTCTTTGACCTGACCACCACCGATATCACCAGTTCGTTGCGCAAAGAAACCATTCGCACCCTCGAGACGATGAGCATCCCCGTCGAATACAGCTTTCACGAAGACTCACCGAGCCAACACGAAATCGACCTGCGCCACACCGACGCACTCACCATGGCCGACAGCATCATGACGTTCCGCTTCGTAGTGAAAGAAATTGCGGCGATGCACAATGTGCACGCCACCTTCATGCCCAAACCTTCGGAGGGCGTGCAGGGCTCCGGTATGCACCTGCACTTGTCGCTCTTCAAGGGCGACACGAATGCGTTCCACTCCGAGAGCGACCCGTACAACCTGAGCGATACCGCAAAGTCGTTCATGGCCGGTTTGTTGCGTCACGCAGCAGAGATCACCGCCGTCACCAACCAAACTGTCAATAGTTACAAGCGTCTCGTACCTGGTTTCGAAGCCCCGATCCATGTGTCGTGGGCACGCAACAACCGCAGCGGCCTCATTCGTGTGCCCGTGCCAAAGCGTGGCAGCGAGCTCGCCACCCGAATCGAGTTGCGCTCACCAGACCCTGCATGCAACCCGTATCTTGCCTTTTCGGTCATTCTTGCCGCCGGCTTGCGTGGCATCGAGGAAGGTTACGAACTTCCGGCTGAAGCCGATGCGAACTTGTTCGAGATGGGCGACACTGCACTCACCAAACTCGGCATCGAGCAACTTCCACAATCGCTGAACGACGCCCTCAAAGTAATGGAGTCGTCACAACTCGTGGCCGAAGCACTCGGTGACCATATTTTCGAATGGTTCTTGCGCAACAAACGGGCCGAATGGCGCAAATACAAAACGCACGTCTCGCAATTCGAGATCGACACCTACCTTCGTTCGCTATGACCAGCACCGGTCTGCTCGCCGTTTATCCCGACAATCCGAGCGTGGATCTGGCCCGCACACTGGATCTGGCCGGCTACTCCTGGAAAGGTGTGTCGAGCCCCGACACGATGGCGCGGCTGCAGCCCACCGACGGCTGGCTGGGTGCGGTCGTGGGTTGTGATGAAGACCCGGAAAGTGGCTGGGCGATGTGTCGGGCGCTGCGCAAGCTCGATCGCCCGGTGCGTCGCGTTTTGGTGCTCGTCACGGGTGCGCAAATCGCCGACCTGGAAGTGCGCGACAATCTGTTCGATGACTTTCTGCTCACGCCGTTTCATCCGCGTGAACTCGAGGCGCGTCTTCGTCACCTGTTGTACAACGAACTCACGGCGCCATCCTCGGTGGTCATCGAGCACGCCGGCCTGCGGCTGAATCTCGAGACATACCAGGCCACGTTTGGTGGTCAACCACTCGATCTCACATTCATGGAGTACGAGTTGCTCAAGTACTTTGCCCATCACCCCGGACGCGTGTACTCGCGTGAGGTGCTGCTGTCAGAGGTTTGGGGTTATGAGTACTTCGGTGGTGCCCGCACCGTCGACGTGCATGTGCGTCGCCTGCGTGCCAAACTCGGCGAAGAACACGCTCATCTCATTGAAACCGTGCGCAGCGTTGGCTACCGCTTCGGTGCATCAAAGTGGCAGGGCTGACCGCTGCATCGCTCGTGCTAATCGTTCGTGCGCGCCGAGCATGTCGTTGAGTTTCCCACTGACGAGCTGATGGTTACGCACGAGCACGCGGCCGTGCACGATCGTGTGTTTGGCGCTGGTCGGCCCACACCGTAACCAGCCCTCGATCGGGTCGTCGATGACGCCGGCAAATTGTGGACCGTCAAGCGACCACACCGCAACGTCACCGACGCTGCCCACGCTCAGTTCGCCAATTTCCCCCAGGCGACCAAGGCACCCGGCACCGCCGCGTGTCGCACACTCCAACGCCATCCGCGCAGTGCCGGCGGCAGCCCCACTCGACAATTTGGCGAGCAGCATCGCCTGGCGCGCCTCCAGCCATAGTGACGCAGAATCTGCCGAGGACGAACCGTCGACACCAAGCCCCACATGCACGCCAGCGCTCCGCAACTTTACGACCGGTGCGATGCCCGACGAAAGAATCATGTTGCTACTCGGGCAATGGGCCACACCAACACCGGCAGCCCCGAGGCGGGCGATTTCATCGTCGTTGGGTTTCACACAGTGGGCCAGCCACACACGATCATGCACCCACCCGACATCCTCCAGATATTCCGTCGGTCGACAGCCGAACGTGGCGAGTGAAAATGCGTCATCCTCGTCGTTTTCTGCAAAGTGCGTATGCAGCCGCACATCGAGGCGCGCCGCCAAGTGTGCCGAATCGACCATCAGTTGTTTCGTGACGCTGAAGGGCGAGCACGGTGCCAGGGCCACACGCACCATCGCCCCATGACTCCGGTCATGGTGCTGGCTGATGACCCGTTCGCTGGCCGAGAGAATCTCGTCGTGTTCCTGCACGACGTCATCAGGTGGCAACCCGCCATCTTTTTCCGAGAGTGACATCGACCCATAGGTCGGATGAAAACGCATACCGATATCGCGGGCGGCGGCGATTTCTGCAGACAGGAGGTCGCCACCACCTAGTGGATGAATATAGAGATGGTCTGATGATGTCGTGCAGCCCGAGAGGGCCAGTTCGGCGAGCCCCACCCACGCCGAGACATGTGCCGACTCTTCATTCAGCGAACGCCACAACGGATACAAAGTGCGCAACCAACCGAATAGTGCGGAGTTGGTCATCGGGCCGTACGCCCGTGTCAAATTTTGAAACAGATGATGGTGCACGTTCACCAACCCCGGCGTCACCAGGCACCCGCCGGCATCAATCAACTCGCGTGCTGCGGGGGCTGCACCCGTACCAATTGCCGACACGACACCGTTACTGATTGCAACCCAACCGTCGCGCAACTCACGGCGATCATCATCCAGCGTGGCGAGCAGCCGCGCCGAGTGAACGACGAGATCAGCAGTTGGCGACGAAGGTGCGCTCAGATGTTGAGCTCGAGCAACTCGCTCGCTTCGTTACGTACCCGGGCGTCACGGTGGAGCGACTCACCGAGAATTGCCGCGAGCACGATGGTGCCCAGCCCGATGACGACCGGAAATGACAAGAGGAAGATCACCAGTAGCACGCCACCAAGCATCGTGCTACCGCTTACGCCGTGGCGCCGGGCGCTTCGTCGTCGTTTGTTTGGCTGGCTTTGACGCCTTCGCCGCCGGCAGGTACACCCATGCCTCAATTTCCACTGCACCGTTGGCCGGTAGTGACGCGACACCGATCGTGCTGCGCGCCGGACGATGCGAGCCGAACCCTGCGACATACGCCTCGTTGAATGTGGCGAACGTATCCATATCGGTAAGGAAGCACAATGTCTTTACGACGTCACTGAGCTTTGCGCCGACGGTCGTGAGATGATTTTGCAGATTGGCCATCGCCTGTGTGGTCTGGGCTTTGACGCCGCCTTCGACGATGCTGCCATCACGTAGGCCAAGTTGTCCCGAAACGATCACCCAGTCACCGGCGCGAACGACGGGCGTGTACGGACCAATTGGTGCAGCCATACCCGTAAGGCTAGACGCAGCGAGCGTTACTACCCTTACCGCGTGGCTCGCACGACACGACGCACATTCATTCAAGCCGGTGGGCGGCTCGTCGTCGCCGGTGCAACATCGTTTGGTGTCGGGTCACTTCTCAGCGCATGTGCCGGTACCGATGACAGTGGTGCCCTGCCCGATGATGTGCAGATCGTGCAGCGCTTTCCCCAAAATCTCGTCGTTGGTCAACAACGTATTCCTATTTCTTTGGCCAGTGGCGGGGGTCTGCTCACTTCAGATGAATCAGCCATGACCCCAGCCCAACTGTCGGCGCGCATCATGCGTATCGACGGTGAACGCGACGAACTTGTCGTGGAAGATCTCATCGCACCACGACACGACGCCGATCTTGCCACCCCCTATTGGCCATTTCGCACGTCGATCAACGAACCAGGTTTCTATCGGTTGATCTTGGCTGGTGGGCCAAGTGACGGTGCAGCATTTCAGGTTTTCGCACGTGGCGACATTGCCGTACCGAGTATCGGTGATGCCCTGCCGCCGTTCGACACCCCCACCATCAACGATGCGCGCGGCGTCAACCCTGTCTGCACTCGTCAACCCGCGCCATGTCCGTTGCACGACATAACCCTGCGCGACGCACTCACCCTCGGTCGACCAATCGCCTACTTGGTGGGCACACCCGCGCATTGTTCTACGGGCACATGTGCACCTGCACTGGCAGCACTTGTGGCGGCGCGACAACGTGTCGGTGACTCGTTCACGTTCATCCATGCCGAGGTGTATGCCGACGTCAATGCGACGCAGGTTGCACCAGCCGTCAAAGCGGTATCAATGAACTACGAGCCGGCACTTTTCGTGGCCGACGCTCGGGGAACGATTACGTCGCGACTGGATGCGGTATTTGATGCAGTGGAACTGCAGACGGTGATTGGTTCGTGATTGGTTAGTAAGTACGAATCAGCTGAAGCTTTGACCACAACCACAGGTGCGGTTGGCATTGGGGTTGACAATTTTGAAGCCCGACTCGTTCAAGCCGTCGGCATAGTCGAGGCTCGCACCAGACAGCAGTTGTGCCGACGCTGGATCGACGACGACCCGCACATCGCCGAATGACTCGACTTTGTCTTCACTGGTGAAGTCACCGTCGAAATACATCTCGTACGAGTAGCCCGAACAGCCACCAGGACGGACGGCAACACGCAACGCGAGTTCGCTCGCATTCTCAGTTTCAAGCAGTTGTTTTACCTTGACGGCAGCAGCAGGTGTGAGGGTGATCATGATGTATCAAACTACCGCCTCCCAGGGGCGCGATGGCAACCACACGGGCCGGATATCGGCGATACCCGACACATCGGTAGGTTGAGGGCGTGCCAAGCCGAACCGTTTCTCCCCCTTCGGTCGACGAGGTCCGCAACCTGTTGCGGGCAGTCATCGACCCTGAACTGGGCGCCAACATCGTGGATTTGGGTATGGCTACCGATGTCACCGTCAGTGCCGATGGGCTGATCACCATCGGCGTCAAGCTCACGATCAGAGGTTGCCCTTTGCGCGCCCAAATAAAAAACGACATCGAATCTCGACTTGAGACTCATCCAGGGGTCACAAAAGTAAAAATTGAGTGGGGTGAGATGAACGCCGAAGAGCGTTCCGAGGTCATGACCAAAGCGCGCTGGAATGCACGCGAGAACGCCACCGATACAGCCGTGCCCACTGCGGCGCGGGTACTTGCAATTGCGAGCGGCAAGGGCGGCGTCGGTAAAAGTTCGGTCACCGCCAACCTCGCTGTGGCGCTCGCCGCACAAGGCCACGTCGTCGGGGTGCTTGATGCCGACATCTGGGGCTTTTCGATTCCCCGCATGCTCGGTATGGCCGATCGGCTCGCCGCCCAGCGCATTGAGGGTTTCGAAAAACCCAAGATCATTCCGAATGAACGAGTGGTCGGCACAGGGCTGCTCAAGGTGGTGAGCACCGGCATGCTCGTCGACGATGAAAGTACCGCGCTCATGTGGCGCGGCTTGATGCTCACCAAGGCTGTCGAACAATTCTTGAACGACGTGCACTGGGGCAACCTCGACTATCTGCTCATCGACATGCCACCCGGAACTGGCGACGTTCAGATGGGTCTGGCGCGCATGCTGCCGCGCACCGACTTGATCATCGTTACGACACCGGCAGTCTCGGCACAGAAAGTCGCGATCCGCGCCGCCGATATGGCCCGACGCAGTTTCTTGCGCATCACCGGTGTGATCGAGAACATGAGCCACTTCACCTGTGAGCACGGCAGCGTGTACCCGCTCTTTGGCGAAGGTGGCGGTGCCAACCTCGCGCACGAAATTGGTGCCGAGCTGCTCGGCCAAGTACCGATCGAACAGGCGGTTGCCCATGGCAGCGACCATGGTGAGCCGGTGGCCCTGGTTGGCTCGTCGCCAGCCGCCGAAGTGTTCCGCGACATCGCGAAAAAGATCATTGCGTCGACCATTCCGGTAGCGGAGATGGCCGGCTGCTCGGCACGGTTGCTCGAGTCGGTTGATATTGCGCTCAGCAAAAAACAGCGCTGAACAGCTACGTCATTTTTATATATGCCGGGTCGTCGGGCAGCACGATGCCCACGACTCGACCATCACCGTCATACCGCAATTTCGGCAGGATTGGTGTCGGCACACCAATCGACTGCGCAGCCATGATCGCGTCGCGAGTCGTGTGGTGAGGAGACAAAAATTTCAGGTTGGCAACCGTTGGTGGAATCATGGCCAACTCCCCACGCTGTGCGCGGCCTAGTGCATCGTTGGGTGTCACCCACAGACTGGCGATGGTTTCTTTGTCGTCGTGCAGGGGTTCTTGCGCCGAGGGCGCAAGTGCGACGAAGAACCGTGTGTCAAAGCGTCGCTTCTCACCAACCGGTGTGATCCAGTGGCTCACGTACCGCATCGTGTCGACTGCCAGACGCAATCCCTCTTCACGACAAAACTTGGCCAGCGACAACGAACCCTCGTGCACGGCATGGCGGGCTTGAGCGAACCGTGCTTGTGTATCCGGGTCGTTGAGTTTGACGAAGTCCCCATGCTCGTCACGGGCCAAGAGCACGCCTGCTTCTTCGAACGATTCACGAATTGCCGCAACCCAGTAGGCCAACCCACCTTTCGGCACCCGCAATAGGTCGCTTGCTTCTGCGTCGGTGAGCCCATCACACAGCTCATCTAGTTCACTGGCACCATCAATGTCATCGACGCGACCACCCGGAAATACATACATGCCGCTGGCAAACGCCGCCGTGGTCGTGCGCTGCATCATGAACACCTCGATATCAATGCTCGTGTCACGCAGGAGCATCACCGTCGACGCCGGCCGTAGCGGCACAGACGCAAGGTCGATTGGATCGCGCGAATCACCAGCCATGGTTGCTCACGACACGGTTACCGACAACACGGTTATTCCTGACGCGGTTTACGCATCTCGCGATAATCGCGGGCCGCACCTTCAAGTGGCTCAACATCGAGTGTGACACCGTCAATGCCAGCCACCCGCAGGGGTTGGCCGCTCTGGATGGGTGTTGCACGATTCGTTCGCGCTCGCCAACGCGCGCCGCGCACCGTGGCTTCGCCTTCAGGTGTGATGTCGGTCGTTGCAACGCCCTCCAAACCGATCAACCACTCACGACCGATCGTCGGGGTCGCAAAGCGTGTGCGCACCATCGACGGCATACCCACAACGAATGCCAGTGCCATCGACACGACGCCCGCGACCAGGGTCAGCCACGAGATGCGAAGTGCCTCGTCTTGTACCGAGCCGAACAATGTGAACGACGAAATCACGAACAGCACCATGCCGATGGCAGTCCATACCCGCGGAATACCCACCTGGACATCGACGGCGAGAGCAATGACGGCAACGACGAGCAGCGCAAGACCAATCGGTCGCACCGGTAATTCGGCCAGACCAAAACTGCCGAGCAGGGTTGAAACTGCCCCGACGAAGCCGGCGATGCCGATTCCGGCGGTGTAGAACTCGAACACCAGGAGAGCTAACCCGAATGCAAAAAGCAGGTAGGCCAGTGCTGCACTTGCCGACGTATGCATGAGTTGCTCCAACGTGCCCAACTTGAAGAATCGTGTCGTTGCAGCTTCGCGCACCACGGCGCCGCCATCACCAACTACTTCCACCACGGTGTCGAGCACCTTGCCTTTTACGCTCAGCCCATCGAGGGCAAAGAGCATGTTGCGTAGAACGGGAACACCCTCGTCAGAAATCTCGAGGCGCAACACACCTTGCTCGCGAGCCTCGTCGGTATTAAGCGTTCCACTCCGCAACAACGGCGTTGCCTCGCCAAGTGACAATGGTGCATCATCGACAAGAAACGGCACACTCGTGCGACCAACCGTGGCGTTTGGCGCCATCGCCGACACGTCGGCAACCGCCAGCAACCATGCCGACCAGCCGTGCGCTTTTGCGCCGCTGGGGCCCACCCACACACCGATTGGTATCGACGAGTCACGAATTGCGATCAGTACCTCCCGCATGCGTGCTTCGTCGATCACTGCCCCACCAGAATTCACCTGCAGGACCAACGCTTGTGCGCCGTTGGTTGACGAGCGTGCTACCGCGCGTTCAATGCCGTGGGCAACCACATTGTCGATGAGCCCGCTGACCTCGAACACGTCGACGTTGGCCAATGCGTTGGCTTCCGTGGATTCTTGCGGAACGCTTGCGGCAGAGTTGAGCGATGACGCACCTGCTCCAAAGAGCATCGCCAGACCGAGTGCGAGTGCAGCGAACATGACACGACAACGGTAGCCACACCAAGGGATAACCTTGCGTCGTGCACGTTCTGGTCGCCACCGATGCCCAATATGTTCTTGATGACATCATCGCGGCACTCGGTACTCCCGATACGTCATTCACCGTGTGTCGTGATGGTCGCGATGTAACCACCGCCGTGACGCAACGCACCCCCGATGTTGCGGTGCTCGACTTGCAGGTTGGTTCGATGGGCGCCATGGCAGTCACAATGAACTTGCGACTCGACGAAAGTGGTGGTCGACTGCCGCACATTGCGGTCGTAATGTTGCTCGACCGCGTTGCCGACGTGCACTTGGCCCGGCGCAGTGGCGCCGAAGGCTGGCTCGTAAAACCGATCGATTCATTGCGTTTGCGTCGCGCCGTGAAAGAGGTATGTGCGGGTGGTGTCTGGCACGAGTCGGTACCGCCCGCAATGCAGCACCTCTAACCGATCGTCGTCACCGTTAGGCTTCCAACTGCAATGCGGGGATTAGCGCAGCTTGGCTAGCGCGCCACGTTCGGGACGTGGAGGTCGGGAGTTCAAATCTCCCATCCCCGACGGGGTCAACGGCGCACTTACAGCGAGGCGACGACGAGTTCGGCAATCTGCAGCGCATTGAGGGCCGCACCCTTGCGCAAGTTGTCGTTGGACACGAAAAGTACGAGCCCCCGGTTGCCGTCGACTGACTGGTCTTGCCGGATGCGACCGACGTAGGCAGGGTCTTTGCCTGCCGCCAATAGTGGTGTCGGAATGTCGACCACCGCAACGCCAGGTGCGCCGGCGAGGATTTTGCTGGCCTCTTGCGGTGTGATTGCGCGTGCGAATTCAGCGTGCAACGACAACGAGTGACCGGTGAAGACCGGAACACGCACGCACGTACCAGCCACTTTGAGATCGGGGATGTGCAGAATCTTGCGGGTTTCGTTGCGCAGTTTCTTTTCTTCGTCGGTCTCGAATTGCCCGTCGTCCACCATTTTGCCGGCGAATGGCAGCACGTTGAACGCAATCGTGCGCACGAACAAGCCCGGTGCTGGAAAGGTCACCGCCTCACCGTCATAGGTCAGGCGGTCCACACCGTCAGCGGCGGTTATTTGCCCGTCCAGCTCGGCGACTCCAGACACCCCACCGCCACTCACGGCTTGATACGTACTGGCTGTCAGACGCACGAGTACCGCAGCGTCGTGCAGCGGCTTCAACACCGGCATCGCGGCCATCGTCGTGCAGTTGGGGTTGGCAATGATGCCTTTTTGGGCGAGTGCGATGTCCTGCGGGTTTACTTCCGATACCACCAACGGCACTTCGGGGTCCATCCGCCAACACGACGAATTATCCACCACGGTCGCCCCGGCCGCAGCGAATTTCGGGGCGAGTGCCCGGGATGTAGTTGCACCAGCCGAGAAAATGACGACGTCAAGCCCCGACGGGTCGGCAGTCGCGGCATCTTCCACCTCAATCTGTCGACCGCCAAAGTCGATTTTGGTGCCGGCCGAACGCGCCGATGCAAAGAAACGTAGTTCGTTGAACGGGAAATTGCGTTCAGCGAGCAGGGTGCGCAAGACGCCACCCACCATGCCAGTGGCACCAACGACGCCGATATTGGGTTTTTTACGATTAGCCATTCAGTTCAGGCTAACCGTGCAAGCAACCACCAGTGGCTTGGGTGTACGCGGCGCAACGCCCGTCGTTGCACGTTGTCTGCAGAAACCGATACGCGACGGCGTGGCGAATGAATGATGGTGACATCACGTAATTGTGAGCCAACCAAATCAACGCCCAAGGTGGCGAGCACATCATCAGGACTCAAACGATTGGCCTGCCATCCCAATCGGGTGAGCACGCGCACACGAGCCATGTACTTGGCGATCTTCGGGGTGCGCCACAACACCCGCACGAGTCCACCCAATGGCACGAGTGCGGCATCAAGCGGTGTCCAAGTGCGGAAGTTGAGTGCAATCAACCCACCCGCTTTTGTTACACGTACTGCTTCGGCAACGAGCGAATGTGCATCATCCGAATTGCAGTGTTGCAGCGTGATGTACGAAAAGGCAAGGTCGACCGAACCCGATTCGATATCGAGTGTTCGACCATCGGGCATGTGCACCGTGCGCAATGCCTTGGGTTCACCATGGTGGAACACCGTCTCCCGACAACGCTCGAGAAACGCCGCATCAATGTCGGCTGCGTACACGGTATGAAACCGTTTGCTGAACCCGGCGGTCATCCGACCGATACCGCTACCGATTTCCGCCATGACGAGCCCACTGGTTGAATGCTCGGGAAAGCCGAACACGCTCAGATACCGCCGCACCTCGTCTTCGCCACTCTTGGTGAACGATGCCAGCGACACGTCGCCGATCTTGTTGTCGAACACCCAGCCGGTGCTACGCACCGCTTCGTCGGCGGTGAGCGACTCGGTGAGCAAGCCAGCGCTACGCCATGGCACACCTTGTGGACGACGCAAACGCTGGGCGATGCGACGCAACAAAGTCATCGATTACTTTCGCTCGGGCAAAGGTGCCGAATAATCGTCACCGCTATCCAAACCGAACGCCGTGTGCAGCGCTTGTGAGGCCTTTTGCATCATCGCTGCCCGCACGACGACCGATACTCGAATGGTCGACGTTGAAATCATCTCGATGTTCACGGCATTGTCTGCCAGCACCCGAAACATCTTGGCTGCCACACCAGGGCTTGTCTTCATGCCGGCGCCCACCAGCGACACCTTCGCGATGTCATCGTCGTGGGTGACCCCACCAGCTTGCAGTTCTTTGGCGACACGGGCAACGATTGGCTTGGCCGTGGCGACGTCGGCCTTCGGCACGGTAAAAGAAATATCCGTGGTACCGGCCGTCGAGGTGTTCTGCACGATCATGTCGACGTTCACGTTGGCAGTGGCGAGGGCTTCAAAGATTGCCGCTGATACGCCTGGTCGATCGGGCACACCAAGAATCGTGATTTTCGACTCACTGGCATCCTGAACGACCCCTGAGATGACTGGCTCTTCCATGTTCTTCATCCTTTCGTGATTGCGACCTACTATCCATGTTCCTTCTTCCCATGTGAAACTCGATCGCACGTGCAGTGGCACATCGTGATTGCGGGCAAACTCCACTGAACGTAGAGCCAGTACCTTGCTACCTGCTCCGGCCATCTCCAGCATTTCATCGAACTGCAGCACCGGTACTTTGCGTGCCTGCGGCACGACCCGCGGATCGGCCGTGAAAACACCCGTGACGTCGGTATAAATCTCGCATGAGTCGGCCCCCAAGGCAGCGGCAAGTGCGACGGCCGTGGTGTCGCTTCCGCCGCGACCCAATGTCGTGATTTCTTTTGCCGTACTGATGCCCTGAAAACCTGCGACGACCGCAACCTTGTTGTCGGCGACTGCGGCCCGCACGCGATCACCCTTTACCTCGAGGATCTTGGCCTTGGTGTGCACCGTGTCGGTGATGATGCCGACCTGTGAACCCGTAAAACTCACCGCGTCAACCCCCGCATCGTGGAGTGCCATGCACAACAGCGCCATGCTGATGCGCTCACCGGTCGTGAGCAACATGTCCATTTCGCGACTTGGTGGGTTGGCCGACACCTGATGGGCAAGTTGCAGCAGATTATCGGTGGCTTTGCCCATGGCCGAAACCACGACAACAAGGTCATGGCCAGCGGCCCGAGTGGCAGCGATATGTCGTGCTACGTCACGCATTCGTTCGGGGTCTGCCACCGATGTGCCCCCGTACTTTTGCACGATGAGCGACATGACGAAACAACGCTACCCGCGAACGACAAGGCAGTCGGTAGCATTTCGTGCGCATGGGCACAGATAAGCGCGAGCGCCAGAAAAGAAACCGTGGTGTGCGCCGTGATGAGGTGACTCGTAGCGAACAGCAATTAAAGGTTCGCAAGCGCGGCCTGCAAATCGGCATCGTCGTGCTGATCGTGGTGGCCATTGTCGCCATCGTGTCTTTCACCAGTGATGACGGCAATGACGTTGCAGTTGATGATGTTGTAGTTGATGACGGTGCCGTCACCGAAACACCCGCCACCGACGCCACACCTGCGGCCGGCGTCCCATTCGTCTATGGCACGAGTGAGTGCCCCCCAGCAGACGGCAGCACCGAACAACGCCGCGAGTTCACCGACGCCCATCAGCTGTGCATCGACCCCGCCAAGACGTACACGGCAGAGTTTGATACGACACAGGGTTCGTTCTCGGTACGACTCTTGTCCGATCGCGCACCTGGAACGGTCAATAATTTCGTGGCCCTGACCCGCTGGAAGTATTTCGACGGCACCAAATGTCATCGGGTCATTGAAGACTTCGTCGTGCAGTGTGGTGACCCCACCGCCACGGGTACGGGTGGCCCTGGCTATTCGTTTGCCGATGAGTTGCCGGCCGGCGGCGAATACAAAATCGGCTCACTGGCAATGGCCAACTCCGGCCCCAACACCAATGGCAGCCAGTTCTTCGTCATCACCGGTGAAAATGGCGCCACCTTGCCACCGAACTACACATTGTTCGGTGAGGTCACCGCAGGCCTCGACACTGCCGTCAAAGCAATGGCCGCACTCTTCAATCCTGATCCAGCCGCCAACGGTGTGCCACCCGCAGGGGACATCATCCTGAAAAAAGTAACGATCAGCGAGTCGTAAGTACGGTGCGTGAAAGCGCAGCAATGGATTCATCGGTGACACCGATTGCGCGCACGAAGTCGTGCACCGACGAATGCTCTGCCGTGATATCGGCCAAAATCACCTGCATCGCACGCGGGTCGGCGGCAATGAAGCGTGCCGGCATATTCGCATAGAGGTTGGCCAACTCAGGGTTGTGCTCTCGCGCCCATACAAGGAGGCGTTGCGTCGCCTGCCTCGTGAGACCGTAGTCGGCGGCGATGATGCTCGAGTCGACACCGAGTGCACCAAGAATCAGTGCAGCCAAGATGCCCGTGCGGTCTTTCCCGGCTGCACAGTGGAATACCGCAGGCAGCACCGACTCTTGTGCCAACAGGGTGATGGCGTCGGCGAATCGCGGTGAGGCTTCCGCCAGCATTTCGCGGTACGCCCACACCAAGAAATCGGCATCGTCGTCGAATTCCGGTGTTTCGGTTTCACCCCATGTCACGTCGATGATTGGCAGGTGGTGGAAGGCCACATCGTGTTTGTCGACCGGGAACGTACCGCGTGCGCGCAGTTCGTTGTCAGAACGCAAGTCAATGACGGTGCGTACCCCGAGGTCGATGACGGTCTGCGCATCTTCGGTCGTGAGGCGGTACAAACCGTCGGCCCGAAACAACGTACGCCAGCGGGTCTCGCGACCGTCCGCCGTGGGATAACCACCGAGATCTCGGAAGTTGTGCACCGCAAACAGCGGTGCCACACGACGATCATCGTCGATGAGGGCGGTCAGATTTATGGACGACATCCCGCTACACCGTAACGACAACCACGGCTCGGTCGCACTTTCGCACGTGACACGCGCATGAATGGCTGTTGAATTCTGTGCGCAAGACGCCAAACACTACGCTCGGCAGTATGACGGTTCATTCAACAAACTCAGTCGGTGTGGTCGGATCAGGGATTATGGCGGCAGGTATTGCCGAGGTGGCCGCCCGCGGTGGCATTCGTGCCGTGTTGCGCGCACGCAGCGAAGCATCTGCCGCGTCGGCAATCAAGCAGATCACCGGTGGTCTGAGCCGTCAAGTGGACAAGGGGAAACTCGACGCAACGGAGCGTGACCGCATTCTTGCCAACATCAGCACCACGGTAGATCTCGGGGGTCTCGCCGACTGTGACATCGTCATCGAATCGGTCGTTGAAGACCTCGCCACCAAGCAACAACTCTTCCGCGAACTCGACTCAATCGTAAAAGCCTCGGCAATTCTGGCCACCAACACCAGCACGTTGTCGGTGGTGGAAATGGCAAAGGTGACGAAGCGGCCTGCGCAGGTGTGCGGCATCCACTTTTTCAATCCGGCAGCAGTCTTGCCGCTCGTCGAGATCGTGCGGCCCATCACTGCCAGCGACGAAACCGTCAACCGAGCCGCCGCCTTCGTGACCGCCATCGGTAAAGAAGGCGTGCATGTTCTTGACCGTGCCGGGTTCATCGTGAACGCGTTGCTCTTCCCCTACCTGAACAATGCCATCCGCATGCTCGAGGCAGGCACTGCCTCGATGGAAGACATCGACATTGCGATGAAGGGTGGCTGTAATTTCCCGATGGGACCATTTGCCTTGCTCGATCTTGTTGGTCTTGATACTTCGCTTTCAATCTTGGAGACCTTGCATGCCTCATTCGGTGACGACAACTTCGTTGCGCGCCCAATGTTGCGAGATTTGGTGGCCCAAGGCCGGCTGGGTCGTAAGACAAAAGCCGGCTTCTACGTCTACTAGGACAGGCTCGCGCGACTCACGCTGGGGTGACCTTGCGTTGCTGCGCGCCACATCCGGCTGGGATCGCGCTCCGCGACCGGTTGGCGACTGTGACTTTGCATGGCCAAGCGTGGCGGAGTGGCCCGTTCATGACGACCTCGTCGGACAAGGTGCAAACTTGGCACCGGCAACGATCATCGACGGGTACCGACATGGTCTTTTCGCCATGGAACGTGCGACCACCGACCCCGTGCTGTTTTGGTGGTCGCCAGCCGAGCGTTGCGTCATTCCACTCGACGGCTTGCGAATTACCCGGTCGATGCGTGCGAGTGCACGGCGTTATCACATTCGTGTCAACACCTGTTTCGAGCGGGTCATTCTCGGGTGTGCCGCGCGTGAAAGCGAAGAGAACGTCTGGATCACCCCGCGATTCATCGAACAGTATTGCGAATTGCACGCGCTGGGCTGGGCCCACAGTGTGGAGACTTTCAATGACGACGGTGTGCTGGTCGGCGGTTTGTATGGTGTGCGAATCAACAAGTTTTTTGCCGGTGAGTCGATGTTCCACCTCGCGAGTGACGCCTCAAAGGTTGCACTGATGGCACTCGTTGACATCATGCGCTCGGCACGGATGACATTGCTCGATGCGCAATGGTCGACCTCGCACCTCGTGAGCCTGGGTGGCATACCCGTGCCCCGTGCGGACTACCTTGCACGGCTGGCCACAGCAATCGCGCCTTAGCCTTACCTCTGTGACCGAACAGAGTTCACCTCGCCATCGCGATGAGCCCTGGCTCATGCGCACGTATTCGGGTCACTCGTCGGCCGAGGCGTCCAACGAGTTGTACCGCACCAACCTCGCCAAGGGTCAAACCGGTCTCTCGATCGCCTTCGACTTGCCAACCCAGACCGGATACGACCCCGATCATGTGTTGGCGCGTGGCGAAGTCGGCAAAGTTGGCGTACCGGTGGTGCACCTCGGCCATCTCCGCACGTTGATGCGTGATATTCCACCTGGCTCGATGAATACGTCGATGACCATCAACTCAACTGCCGCCTGGTTGCTCGCGCTCTACGTTGCCAACGCAGCCGAACAGGGTGTGGCCAGCAGCGAGCTGCGCGGCACCACCCAGAACGATGTCTTGAAGGAATACCTGTCGCGTGGAACGTTCATTTTTCCGCCACTGGCATCGCGCCGAATCATCGTCGACATGATTGCGTGGGCAAACGTGAATGCACCGAAGTGGAACCCGATGAACGTGTGCTCGTATCACTTGCAAGAAGTTGGTGCCACTCCCGTTCAGGAAATTGCCATCGCCTTGGCAAATGCGGTCGACATCCTCGATGCCGTGCGCGATAGCGGCCAGGTTGATGCCGAGGTCTTCCCCACCGTGTTCGCATCGATGTCGTTCTTCGTCAATTCGGGCATCCGCTTCGTGGAGGAAACCTGCAAGTTGCGTGCGATGAGCCAACTTTGGGAACAGATCGGTCGGGATCGCTACGGCATCACCGACGAACGTGCGCTGCGCTTTCGCTACGGCGTGCAGGTCAATTCACTCGGTCTCACCGAGGCACAACCGGAGAACAACGTGCAGCGAATCGTGTTGGAGATGCTCGGTGTCACGCTCTCCAAGCGGGCCCGCGCTCGCAGTGTGCAGTTACCGGCCTGGAACGAAGCACTCGGTCTGCCCCGACCATGGGATCAACAATGGTCGCTGCGCATGCAGCAAGTGCTTGCCTTTGAAACCGACCTCTTGGAATACGAGGACATCCTCGACGGGTCGCATGTCATTGAGCGCCTGACGACTGAGATTCGTGAAGCAGCCAAGGTTGAACTCGATGATATTTTGTCGCTCGGCGGTGCCTATGCATCGGTCGAAGAACTGAAGCGCCGTGTGGTTGCCTCGATGGCCCAACGAACCCGTCGAATTGAAAGCGGCGAACAGACCGTCATCGGCGTCAACTCGCATACCGAAACGGCGGAATCACCCCTGGGGGAAACCGACAATATTTTGCGCGTCGATCCGCGAGTTGAGTCGGAGCACATCGACGACGTGCAGCGCTGGCGCGCTACGCGCGATGCACGGGCAGTCGCTGGGGCATTGCGCGATTTGCGCGCCGCCGCGGAGAGTGACCGCAACATCATGGAACCATCCATCGCCCTGGCTCGAGCCGGTGGAACAACTGGCGAATGGGCATCTACCCTGCGCGAGGTGTTCGGCGAATATCGCGCACCGACTGGCATCGGGGGTGTTGCCGCACCGCGCGGCGACCAACTTACGGCGGTCGCACGTCGCTCAAGCGCACTCACGGGGGGCCCACCGCGGCTGCTCGTCGCCAAGCCTGGTCTTGACGGCCACTCGAGCGGTGCCGAACAAATCGCCATCGCCGCCCGAGATGCCGGCATGGAAGTGATTTATGGCGGCATCCGCCTGACCCCGAAACAAATTGCCGAGTCGGCACGTGATGAAGACATCGACGTCATCGGCCTTTCGATTCTTTCTGGATCACATCGGGCACTCGTCCCGGATGTGATCCACGAACTGGCTGCCGTCGGTGTCGACGTGCCTGTGGTCGTCGGTGGCATTATCCCCGACGACGACCGCGCTGCGCTGCTATCGGCAGGTGTTGCGGCGGTGTACACACCGAAGGACTACGCAGTTGCCCAAATCATGTCCGACATTGTCGACATCGTCGAGCGCCATCGCGCCGCACACAACTAGCGAACTACGGCAACATCGTCGTTGACGGTGCCACCGCCACGAACCCGGTAGCCGGTGGCATCACCAGTTCGTCCCCAGCCTCAACACGATCGGGGTTGCTGATGTCGTTCAGCGTCATGAGTGCCTGCATGTCGACCTGAAAACTTTGGGCGATCGCAAACAGCGTGTCACCGCGTTGTACGACATAGGTGATCGGTGGCTGGTAGACGGTAGTAGTGGTCGTGCTGGTGGTGGCGACAATGGTGACCGGGCTCGCCTCAATACCTGAGTCGTTGCGCTGCGCAAAGACGAAAGCCAGCGCCCCACTCACGACGGTGACGGCAAGCAGCGTCCACTGCAGTCGGCCACGAAGGAACATTGTGCTCATGCTAGGAGTGCAAGTCGCACACGGTTGTATCGCGCCACGACTATGCACGGCACGTTCACCAAAACTCCGAAGGTGATGTTGGCGATGATCCACCAACCACGGCTCCAGGTCATCACGAGTGGTACAACGAGCAACAACGTGTAGTGCACCCGCTCGGCCCGCAAAGACTCGATACCGAATCGCACACGCCCACCATCCTCCACCGACGGCAGTCGTCGCTTGCTGAGCCCGCCAAACCAAGTGCCAGCCTCGGGCAACTTGTCTTTCCACAAACGAACGAGAAATACTCGCTCGTACATCTGGCGTGTCTCCCAGCGCCGCAAGCGACTGATGAACCCGGGCTGGGGAAGCGTTCGCCAATCGCGCCGCGCAAACCACCAGCCAGCGGCTACACCAGTACAACCCCACGTTGCAAAATTGAGGACGAGCGTGCCAACCACGTCAGTATGTGACTGTTGCGTTCAGCGACGCGCATCCATGAACATGCCGCGTAAAGACTGATAATTCTCGATGCAATGACCAGCGCCAAGTACCACGGCTTCGAGCGGTTGGGTTGACAGCTGTACCGGCACCTTGGTTTCGTACTGCAGGCGCTCTGGCAGGCCGCGCAACAATGCGCCTCCGCCAACGAGAAAAATACCGCGCGTCAACAGGTCCTGCGCCAGCTCGGGTGGGGTTTCACTGAGGCACGCCTTGACCGAATCGATCATTCGGGTAACCACTTCATCGAGCGCCTCGCGGATTTCGGCAGCAGTGAGCACCACGGTCTTGGGCAGACCAGTCACGAGATCGCGACCCTTTACCTCGGCGTCACGATCAGATGGCAATGGCTGCGCACTGCCAATCTGCATCTTGATTTCCTCAGCGGTACGTTCCCCAATTGCCAGGCCATGTTCTTTGCGTACCCAACCTTGAATCGCCTCATCCATTGTGAAACCACCGACACGTTCGGCACGCAAGGTAACGATGCCACCCAAACTGATGACGGCGGTTTCCGTCGTGCCACCACCGATATCCACCACCATGTTGCCAACCGCATCTTCAATCGGTAGGTCGGCACCGATGGCCGCAGCCATCGGTTGTTCGAGCAGTTGGGCATCGGCAGCACCAGCACGGCGGGTGGCTTCGGTGACGGCGCGACGCTCGACTTCGGTAATTGCCGATGGCACACAGATCAACACCTTCGGTCTCGCAAAACGTGACACACCCGCGCGCTTGAGCAACAGGCGGATCATCTGCTCGGTGGTTTCAAAGTCAGTGATCGCACCGCCGCGCAGTGGCCGAACCGCGACGATAAAACTTGGGGTGCGCCCGATCATGTCCCATGCCTCGTGACCGGTGGCGAGCACCTCGTTGGTCCGGCGGTTCTTGGCAATCACCGTGGGCTCATTCATGATGATGCCCTCACCCTGTTTGTATACGAGCGTGTTCGCCGTGCCGAGGTCGATTGCCAGGTCGCGGGCCATGGCTATCGACTCGGCCGTTGCTCGCGGGCGATTTTGATTTGCTTACGCAGGTGCTCACGCGAATCATCCGAAAGTGCGGCAAGGTGACGACGGAATTGTGCGGCACCATCAACGGGCTTGGCACGACGACCATCGGTGGCAACCAGATATGCGAGCGTGGCCGCAGAGGCGATCGAAATTGCCGCAAACACCAGGCTCGCTACCGACGTCGCTGCAATCATGACGACACCGTCGTTGATTGATCAATGACGGTTGATGCATGCACGGGCGTGACTGCACCAGTCGACCAGTCGCTTCCCGTCGACCATTCCTCTTTCTTCCAAATTGGCACACTCTGCTTCAGCGCATCGATGCAGTAGCGCGCAGCCTCGAACGCCTCTGGGCGATGTGGCGCAGACACGACGACGACAACCGACGACTCGGTCAGCGCCAATTTGCCGACACGGTGAACGAGAGCGACGCGTCCGAGGGTCGCAAACCGCCGACGGGCTTCATCCGCAACTTCCTGCAGCTTGTGAATTGCGGCATCCTGATAGGCCTCGTAGGTCAGCGACGTAACACCGTCACGGCCATCGGCATGATCGCGCACGGTTCCAGAAAACAGCACCACTGCCCCGCATTCGGGGGCCAGCGCCCACTCATAAAGTTCGCTGATTGCCAGCGGCGAATCGCCTACTTCAATGCGATCATGCTTCATCGGTATTGAGCGTACTTGCGCACACATAGGCTCTAGCGCGTGGCCGACGATGAGTTGCCGAACCCGTTCAACAATCCGTTGTTCGCACAATTCCAGCGAGCGATGTCGGCACAAGGCCCGCTGCAATGGGATGTAGCGCGACAAACAGCGCTCATGTCTGCCACCCAAGGGGTTGCCGAACACAACGTCGATCCGCAGCGTCGCATCGCAGTGGAAGCTCTGGCGAATGTCGCGCGCATGCATGCTGCCGACGTCACTGGTCTCGAGGCAAACACCGCTGGCCGCATCGAAGTGATTGGTCGCGCAACCTGGGTCAACCTCACCCTCGATACTTGGAAGCCCTACTTTGATGCGCTCGCACAGGCCATCAGCGGCAAGGTCAGCGACGATAACACGAGTGCAGCGTCGGGTGATGACACCACCGACCCGATGCTGGCAATGTTGGCCAATGTCAGCAAACTCATCGCACCTTCCATGTTGGGAATGTCGGTCGGCACACTGGTCGGTCGTCTCGCGACCAACACCTTCGGTCAATTTGATTTACCGCTGCCCCGCGAACCACACGGACGGCTGGTCATCGTTATCGGCAATGTCGACAACTTCGCCGATGAGTGGTCGATTCCCCGCGACGACATGACGGTGTGGGCTCTCACACACGAATTGGTGAGTCACTCCGTATTCGGAGTGGAACACGTTCGTCAAACACTCCGGCGACTTGTAACCGACTTTGCAAGTGGCTTCCGCCCGAACCCGGGTGCACTTTCCGAGAGCATCACGGCGCTCGATATTTCATCGGGTGATCCGATGAAGATGCTCGATTCGTTGCTGTCTGACCCAACCGTTCTGCTTGGCGCGCAACGCTCCAAGGCCCAGGACCGTATCGCGCCCGTTCTTGATGCAGCCGTCACCGCCGTGGTCGGCTATATCGACTACTGCGTCGACCGGGCGACTGCCAAACTGCTCGGTGATGATTCGCGAATTGCCGAGGCGGTGCGCCGACGGCGGGTTGCCCAATCGGGTGATCGGGTGTTCGTCGAGCGGCTACTGGGCATCGACCTCACCACTGAACGGGTTGCCCTCGCGCAGCAATTCATTGCCGGCGTGCTCGAACGTGCTGGCGATGCGGGTGTGGCACAACTCGTCGCCAAGCAGGGCAATCTGCCCACCCCTGCTGAACTTGTTGCACCAGGTTTGTGGCTGGCCCGCCTGGAGACCAGCGCTTAGTTCAATTTTTCGAATTTGTAACCCAACCCGCGAATCGTGAGTATCGAAGTCGGGGTACTCGGCACAACTTCTACCTTCGTGCGCAGACGCTTGATGTGTACATCGAGCGTCTTGGTATCACCGTAGTAATCGCTGCCCCAGACACGGTCGATCAGGGTGTCGCGGGTCATCACCCGACCAGCATTGGCCATCAACACGTACAGGAGCTCGAATTCCTTCAGCGGCAGTTTCGTGAGTTGCCCGCGTACCGTCACCACATGCTGCTCGGGGTTGATCGTCACGTCGCCGACGCTCACCGAAGTGCCCGAGTCGAGCGACTCACCTTCCAGGGTGGCGCTACGGCGCAGGGCCGCGCGAACCCGCGCCACCAATTCCCGAATCCGATACGGCTTCACGATGTAGTCGTCAGCGCCAACTTCGAGCCCGACTACCGTGTCGATCTCCGTACCTTTCGCTGACACCATGATGATCGGCACCTGGCTTTTTTTACGGATTTCCCGGCACACATCCGTGCCCGATACTTTGGGCAGCATCACATCAAGCAACACGATGTCTGGGTTGATTTTGTCGAAATTGCTCAGCGCCTCTGCGCCGTCTCGTGCCACTTCAACACCAAAACCCTCGCGTTGCAATCCGACCACCAATGCATCAATGAAGGCCTCTTCGTCTTCTACGACCATCACCGTTTGTTTTGACTTCGTATTCATATGGCGACACTCCTTGTATCGGGAAGATTTGACAGGTTGGACGGCACCGGTACTTCATCGAGCTGTCCAAGTTCCGTCGAGACCGTGAGGTCACGTGGCAACACGATCGTAAATGTCGAACCACGACCCTCCTCTGAAACCACGGTCACGTTGCCACCATGGTTCGAGGCGACATGCCGCACGATAGAAAGACCGAGACCCGAACCCCCGGTGCTGCGCGAGCGGGCGCGGTCGACCCGATAGAACCGCTCAAAAATACGCTGGTGGTCCTTGGATCCGATGCCGATGCCTTGGTCAATGACGGCGATGCTCACCAATTCCG
>JAEMQQ010000070.1 GCA_016463775.1 Ilumatobacteraceae bacterium
ACGACTTCGTCCCGATCAAGATCGAGCACGGTGCGGATACCGCTTCCGGCATACGACTCGATGAATGAACGCAATGTCGATGAACGTGGTGCACCAGCACAGGTGCGCACCACCCCGTCGGCGAGTGGCACGAACCAATCGTTGGCCAGCACACCTGTGTCGCCACCATCCACCATGTCAATCAACGTCGGAACGATGAGTGTTCGTGATGCCGGCCCATCGGAGTTCACGAGTGCATACCACACGACCCCATCGCCGAGCATGTCGGCCAACAGCACACACGCAGCCGGCGTCGTGCGATCGGCACAATCGATTTCGCCGGGGGTTTCACGGGTGATCATCACGACGCGCCCGTCGTCGAGCGCGAGGGTGGCCGAGCCAACCGTGACACCGTCAATCACCGCAAAGGCTTCACTCGACTCAATCGACATCACCGACGCGATGGCACTCACTCGTCGCTCGGTTGGTTGCACCGCTACCCCATCAGACCCGCGTGGCCCGCGACTGGTGAGCAACTGCACCACGGTGGCCAGCACCAACAACAACCCGACGGCAGCCCACGTGCGCCACGACAACAACTGACGCATCACCCGTCAGGCTACGACGAATGAGGGATTAGACCGAAATGCGGTTTGGCTGCAATGACGCCTGGCCACGGAGCTGTTCGTGGTAACCAAGAATCTGTAATTCAACACCGAGATCCACATTGCGCACCGTCACACCTTTGGTGGTGGTCAATACGACCGGCGCAAAATTGAGCAGTGAACCAACACCTGCCGCAATGAGGTCATCGGCAACCGACTGTGCTGCGGTCGAGGGCACTGCCAACACGCCGATGTGCACTCCATTGACTCGCACGAAGTCGCACATTTCATCCAAGTTGCGCACGGTGAGTTCACCAACGCAAGTGCCTACTTTGCGTGGGTCAACGTCGAAGATTGCGACAACTGGAAAGCCACGTGAGGCAAAGCCCCCGTTGACGGTGATCGCCGAACCAAGATTGCCTGCGCCGACGACGATCGTCTTCCACTCGGTGAGCAAACCAAGTTCGCGCTTGATTTGATAGATCAGGAACGCCACTTCGTAACCGACACCGCGGGTGCCATACGTGCCAAGATAAGAGAGATCTTTACGCACCTTTGCGGCGTTCACATTGGCGAGTGCCGCCAGCTGGTCGCTTGAGACCTGGGAAGTTTCGGTGAGCTGCAAATCGGTGAGAATCTGTAGGTAGACGGGCAGCCGATTGACCGCCGCACTTGGAATACGACGACGACGGGCCGATGCCGCGTTGTTTGAGGCAACCATGGGTAGAAGGGTACGGTTTATGCGCACAGTTTCACAAGCAACTGATGCATGCGTGCCGCATGCCACCAACGAGGAACTGCCGCAATTCGACGGTGCCGTCACCCTGTTGCTGCCTAGCCTTCACTGACCGTGAACGAACTCACCATATCGCTGGCTGCGTTTACCAGCCTGGTGGCGTTGGTCTTTGCCTTGGTGACCACCGATCGCTGGCACCGGCGCCGTCTCACCCATCACTCTGCCTGGGCAACGGCGATGTCACTGTTTGCGATCGGCTCGTTTGCGCTGTGGTGGGCCACCTCGACGGGCTGGTCGAATGCGATCTTTCGCGTGTTCTTTACCGCTGGGGCGATCTTGAATGTGTCGTGGTTGGCCCTCGGTTCGATTGCGCTTCTTGCCGGCGACCGCGTGGCGCTTCCACTGCGGCGCATGTTGGCGCTGTTCAGCGCGTTCGCCATCGGTGTCATGGCAGTCGCACCGACAACGGCACCATTCGTCGCAGACGAATTTCCCCGCGCCCGTGATCACTTTGGCGCGTTGCCCCGAACTCTTGCTGCCGTCGGTTCGGGTGTGCCTGCGCTCATCATCATGCTTGGTGCACTGTGGTCGATTGCCCGACTCATTGCGCGACGCACGCCCGCCTTCGCTGGGGCAAGACGACAAGGTGCAGTGTCGGCAAATCGTCTGGTTGCCAGCAACGTACTGATTGCCGTGGGCACGTTGGTGCTGTCGGCCAGTGGATCGCTCGCTGGTCGATTCGGTGAAGAGCGTGCGTTTACGATCACGCTTTCGATTGGTGTCGTCATTCTTTTCGTTGGCTTCCTCGTACCGAGCGCCGGTTCTACGCCACAGCCGGCACAGCACCGCTAGCGCAATTCGCGGCGCAACACCTTGCCCGTGGCACC
>JAEMQQ010000071.1 GCA_016463775.1 Ilumatobacteraceae bacterium
AACGTAATAGTGCAGCCGAAATGGCCGTGGTTGCACACCACCTGGTGTCAGCCCCGTTCGCTTCCCCCCGATTGATGCGACGCCGACTTGCCCTTTCTCACTACGGCACCGCCCGTTCGTTTCATGCCGGCGGCAACTTTCGACAGGCACTACGCAGCTTCTTGCTGAGTGTTCGAGGTTCTCCGTGGTCTGCCCGCACGTACGCTGGCCTTGGGTTGTCCATGCTCGGTGCTCTACGGGCTTCGGTTAGCAGATAAATCCTGATCATGACTCATCGTCTGTTTTACGCGTATGCACGCCACGCACTCGTGGCTGCACTACGAATGGCGCGGGTTACCACAGGCTCCACCGTGCTCCTCCCCCACTTTATTTGTCGTGACGTCTTGGCATCAATCGCCGCAGTGGGTGCCACGCCCATGTTCTACGACATCGACGATGACCTGCAGGTTTCACAGAACACCATGTTGCCGGCAGCCACAGCATTGTTGGCCGTGAACTATTTCGGTTTCCCTGCCGACCTTGCACGACTACATCGCCAACAATCCGACCCTGCGACGATCATCATCGAAGACAACGCGCACGGTTGGTTGAGTGCCGACGAACACGGTGTGCCCCTCGGAACGCGTACCGCATTGGGCATCACCAGCTTTCGAAAGACAATTCGCTCAATTGATGGTGCTTACCTTGATTGGAACAGCAGCCAACTGTCTTCGGAAATTACGTCGCCGAGTGCTCTTGCTCCACGTACCGAATCTTTGCCGTTGTCGTATCGGGTGCGGACTCTCGTTTCGGCCATTGATCAGCGATTGTCGGTCCCACTCATGGGTATGGCTCGCACCAATGTTCGAAGGCTCAGACGTCTGACTGGTGCAGCGTCAATCGATGAACGCACCCAAGAAGAGTGGCACCTTCCAGAGCACGAAGCAGTTCACCAGTCGTCCCTCGAGCGATTTGAACGCACGGACCTCGTGGCTGAGGTGGTTCGGCGTCGAAACACATTCGAAACCTGTCACATGCTTGCCCAACGTTTCAATATTCAGACGCCAACTTCTCGGCTTCCTCCACATGTCAGCCCGCAAGGATTCCCGTTTTTTGCCGGGTCCGGGGAGACCGATGCGTTTCGTGCTGCCATCACCGAGAGCAAGCTCGGCGAGGTGGTCGGTTGGCCAAGTTTGCCCAGTGCCACGGTGCTTGACGTCTCTTCCAAACTTCGAACCATTCAGTTGGTGAACTTTCTCCGATGACCTGGCAACACTTTTCTGGTGGTGACTCTCAATGGGATGACTTAGTGACCGATCTGGGAAGTTCATCGCCCTACCAAACCTCGGCTTGGGCAACATTTCGAAGGTCAGGTGGTTGGAACCACTTGCGATTTGTGACCAACGGAAATCGCTCGGCAATACAGCTTCTTTGCAAACGGATCGTGACGGTGAACATCGTTTGGGCACCAGGTGGCCCAGTTGGAACAGCGACTGAGCACGAACTTTCTGAATTGCCAACCGTCATTGCAACGCATTTGCACACAGCCGTGCAATACCTTCGAATTTCTGATTTTCGCACTGCTGAGCCGCAACGACGCCAGCAGTACATCACAGCAGGTTGGCAGCAACCTCGTTCCACAATGTCGACTGCACTAACTCTCGTTCGTCAGCTCGGCGACGCAACCACTCTCCATACCTTGTACTCAAAAAATTGGTCACGCAACTTGCGTCGTGGCGAAGAGCGTGGGATTATCGCCGATGTCTGGCAGTCAGCAGATAGTGCAGAGATTGCCCGGCTACATCAAAGCGTGGTTGAGACCAAAGGTTTAGCGACAAGTGACTGGCGCACGCAAACAGACGGGATTTCTCGGCTCGTAGCGTGTTTTGGAAATCAACTCGTGCTGGTAAAGGCGACTGATGCTGCGGGGACATTGCTGGCGATGCGTGGGGCAGTCGTCATAGGTGTACGTGGTTTTGATTTCTTAGCAGCCACCACCACCGAAGGCCGCAAGCAGTATGCATCAAATGTCGCACTGCATCATTTGCTGAACGTTCTGGTCGCACGAGGGATAACTTCGTACGACTTTGGTGGGGCCGACCCAAGAGGCAATAAAGGCGTGTACGACTTCAAACATGGTGCTGGTGGAACCGACCACAGCTATGTCGGTGAGTTTGAGATTGTCAAAC
>JAEMQQ010000072.1 GCA_016463775.1 Ilumatobacteraceae bacterium
CAAATTGCGAACTGGGCTGTATTGGTGTGCCAATATTTTTTCTAGCCTCACAAATCGTGCCCGCAGCATGAAGGGTGATGTGGTGTTCGTGACCTTCATGCCTGAATCAGCGGTTGCTGTTTCGGATCAGGCATTAGTCGCGCGGTATTACGGGCAGCTAGTTGAGCATGTGAAAACTATTGGGCTTACACCAGTAGTCGTATTTTTGCCGACCGACTCGCGCCCAGCGGCAATGTCAAAAGGTGAGAAGAAAACTTGGAAGTCTCTGGAAAAAACGTTGAACTGCTCGACCATCACCTCGTTCATCACCCCGCGAGTCGTGTGGCAGGCACTGATGAACTGGTACAAGCTGCGCCAAAATTCGCCATCTTGTATCGAGGTTGCAGCCGCCTCCTGCGCCATCGAGGGTCTGGCCTCACTCTGGCCGTTGGTTGAAGATGACTACAGCAACTCCTTTCAAGGCACTGCTTCAGCGCGCACGGCATTGCTCGCCGCAGGTTGGCATCATGTGTTGTCAAAAATTGAAGGTGCACAGTTGGTGGTGTACCCGTTTGAAGGTCAAGGTTGGGAATCACTCGTAGAAGCTGCCTGCCAGCATCAAGGGGTTGCCGCCGTCGGATACCTGCACACCATCATGAAACCTTGGGACACCCGTGCACATACGGCTCTACGCGAATCACCGCCACGCACCCTGGCGATTCATGGCGATCATGATCGTGCAGAACTTGATCTCAGCCAAACAACCACGGAACCGGTGGAAGCGTTGCGCTACGGCTATCTCGCCGCAGAACGTCGGGGTACTTCTACTGTCACCAGTCATCACCAGGTGCTGATTGTCATGGGGGCCGACTGTGCCAACTCCGCACAACATTTGGCGACATTTTGTGATGCGGTCAGCCGCGCGAGCCGTCAATGGTCACTCGTGGTGAAGCCGCACCCACAATGTGGATTGGACAGAAGCGAGACTCAGATTCGCATTACCCACGGCAGCTTGCAGGATGCCTTAGCAGAGTGCACTGCTGTTTTTTTGTGTGGAACTGCAGCCCCACTTGACAGCTATTTGTATGGCCTACCAACCGCAGCGCTGACGGATGAAAGCGGCTACTCGATGAACCCACTGGACCCTGATGAGAGTTTCTTCGTAGGTGACACCGCCGATGCGGTGGTTGCATGGCTCGAAACTGCCATGCAGCGTTCATACCCGCAACCCGATGCATCCCACTATTTCGATTTGTCTCCAGGGCTCAGCAAGTGGGGTGCCGTGATTCGAAAACACGTGGTTATCAAGTCGTAGCAAGAAACTGTTTTGCACGTTCAAGGTCTTCGGGTGTGTCGATTGCAATGCCATTTTCCTGCACTTCGA
This sequence comes from Ilumatobacteraceae bacterium, assembly GCA_016463775.1. Taxonomy (GTDB): domain Bacteria; phylum Actinomycetota; class Acidimicrobiia; order Acidimicrobiales; family Ilumatobacteraceae; genus F1-60-MAGs027. Next base: position 1,364 of record JAEMQQ010000072.1, read on the forward strand.
TCATTGCAACACGAAAACCCAGTTCAAGAAAGCGCAGAATCTCAACGTCCTCCAGTGCTTCAAGCGGAGTTTTGTTTGGTTGCTTGGCAAATTGGTGCAGAGCTTCGGCACGAAATGCATACAGACCAACCTGACGAAATGCTCCCCTGAATTCAAGCGACTTAGTCGTTGGAATAGCAGCTCGGCTGATGTAGAGCAGATTGCCACTCATATCCCGCACCACCTTGGGCACTGTGACACTACGAAAATCAGCTTCGAGGCTGATCGGTGCACAAGCATTGATAATTGAAAGATCTGCTGATGCGGTTTCTGTGAAGCGAATCAGCTGACGTAAACCATCGGGATCAAGAAATGGTTCATCACCTTGCACGTTGATGTACCACGGGGCCGCGATTCGTTGGGCCACTTCGGCTACTCGATCGGTGCCGGTCAAACAGGCTGCACTTGTGATGATCGATCTCATTTCGTATCGCTCACACTCAGTGACGATGCGCTGATCGTCGGTTGCAACGATAATGCCGTCGGTAGCCACCACTTTGGCAACTTGTTCGTAGCAACGGCGAAGCACGGACCTGCCCCCAAGATCGGCAAGTGCTTTGCCTGGAAAGCGAGTTGACGCATATCGTGCTGGGATGACGACGATCATTGACCAACCGTAAATCGTGGTGGGTTACAGTGGCGCAAAGAGTGACCGCTGGTCAAGCACAAGACTGGTCTTGGTCAATGCAACCAATGGCAGTGCCGCAGCATTATTTTTGTACTGACTCAAGG
>JAEMQQ010000018.1 GCA_016463775.1 Ilumatobacteraceae bacterium
CCTGCTGACTGCGAATCGAGTGACCTGGCACGAATCGCCTCCCCCGTATCGACGTCGAGGCGCGACAAGAGCCGCGTGGCTGCAGCGCGGGCTTGCGCCTCGGTGTCGCGCACGATTACATGACTGCGCCAGCCATAGCGCAATGTGCGGCCAAAGGCCGCAGCGCGAGCATCCATCTCGCGCATCACTTTGCGCATTTGGTCGGTGCTATCGGGCCACATCAGGTACACATCACACGACGCTGCGGCACACTCGCGGGCGGCCTCTGACAATCCACCGAAATAGATGATGGGGTCATGCGGGTGATCGACGGCAATGCGAGGTGCATCCACGTGGGCGACGACATGCTCACCGTCAAAGTCAGCGCGCTCACCCCGCAGCAACGTGCGCAAGACCCTGATCGTCTCGGTGGTGCGTTGATAGCGCGCTGCGCTCGACATCGTTTCGCCGGGCACATCCGACGAAATCGCGTTGATTACCAGGCGCCCGCCGGCAATCTGCTGCAACGTGGCGATTTGCCGCGCGAGTTGCGGCACCACCAGTTCGCCCAGCCGCACCGCCAACAGCAACTTGATGCGCGAGGTTGCAGCTGCGATGGCCGCAGCAAAAGCCGTGGCATCCATACCAAGGGCATAACCCGACGGCAGCAGCACATTGTCAAAGCCATTGGCTTCGGCGCGTAGCACGATCTCGCGGCAATGTGCCCATGACGACTGCAAGGCGGGGTCAGGCACGCCAAGAAACTCGTAGTCGTCGTCGCACAGCGCGGCGAACCAGGCAACCTCACTCACGACTGAAGGCAACCCTCTGTCGCAGCAATATGCATATCGCTATGTTGCCAGACGCGCCTCAGTACCAGACGCGCTGGTTGGTTAGTTCAGGAGCAGCCGCTCGTAGAACCGCAGTCGCCGCACACGTGGCACGCACCCGCACGACGCATGTTGGCCGAACCACACGCCGAACATATCGCACCCGTGCGAGCCGACTTGGATGAACCGTGGTCCATCACGCCCGCAGCCATGCTGGCGGCAAGTTCGCCTGCCGACGGAATGGTCTTGGGGTCAGCGATCATGTCGACGCCTTGGGCGGTGTCGACTGCGGTCTCTTCGACGCCGGGCAACGTTGGCTGCAGGCGCTCTTCACGGGTGAAGATGCCCAATTCGGCACGCTCGGCTGGGGTCATGTATTCGACTGCCAAACGACGGAACAGGTAGTCGATGATCGACGACGCCATGCGAATGTCTGGGTCATCGGTCATGCCGGCTGGCTCGAAGCGCGTATTGATGAAGGCCTCGACGAACGCGTGCAACGGCACGCCGTACTGCAGACCGTACGACACACTCTTGGCGAACGAGTCCATGATGCCTGCCAGGGTGGAACCCTGCTTGGACACCGTGAGGAAGATTTCGCCTGGGCGACCATCTTCGTACTCGCCAATGTTGGCGAAGCCCTTGCAATCGGCCACGCGGAACTCGAATGTGCGAGCCCGCCGCGTGCGCGGCAGCTTGTGACGCACCGGCTGATTGACGATGCGCTCAATGACGCGCTCGACAGTGGCGGTGGCGGCATTGCCGGAACCATTGTCTGCCTTGTCGTCGTCTTTCTTCATGGTGGACAATGGCTGGCCAACCTTGCAGTTGTCGCGATAAATCGCCACGGCTTTCAAGCCCAACTCCCACGACAGCATGTGGATTTGCTCGATCTCTTCGATCGTTGCATTCTCCGGCATGTTGACCGTCTTGGAGATGGCACCCGACAGGAACGGCTGCACTGCACCCATCATGCGTACATGGCCCTGATAGTGGATGACGTTGTCACCCATCGAGCAAGCGAACGCCGGTAGGTGTTCGGTTCGCAAGTCGGGTGAGCCGACGATGGTTTTGTTGGTGTCGATGTACGCAACGATGCGATCCACGAGCGGCTTTTCGTAACCGAGTTTCTTCAGCGCGCGGGGCACCGTCTGGTTGACGATGGTCATGTTGCCGCCACCGACCAACTTCTTGAATTTCACAAGACCAAGGTCGGGTTCGATGCCGGTGGTGTCGCAATCCATCATGAGACCGATGGTGCCGGTTGGTGCAAGCACCGTGGCCTGGCTGTTGCGCACGCCGTACTCTTCACCGTCGCGTACTGCCGCCGTCCACGAAGCAGTTGCTGCTTCAACCAGGTCGGCTTGCACCACTTCGGTGTTGTCGATTTCTTTGTCGGCATCACGGTGCATGCGCAATACGTTCAGCATGTAGCGCTCGTTGGCGGTAAAGCCGGCGAATGGTCCCATGCGACTGGCGATGCGGGCGCTGGTTGCGTACGCGTGACCGGTCATCATCGACGTGAGTGCTGCGGCCCACGCACGACCATTGGCGGAGTCGTACGGCATACCGAGCGCCATCAACAAGGCACCGATGTTGGCGTAACCCAAACCCAACTGACGGAACAGGCGGCTGTTCTCGGCAATCTTTTCGGTTGGGTAGTCGGCGTTGCCCACGAGGATTTCTTGCGCGGTGAACATGACCTCGATGGTGTGGCGGTACGCCTCGACATCGAACGAATCGTTGTCGCGCAGGTACTTGAGCAAGTTGATCGACGACAGGTTGCACGCCGAGTTGTCGATGTGCATGTATTCGCTGCATGGGTTCGAGCCGTTGATGCGGCCGGCGGCGTGCGCGGTGTGCCACTTGTTGATCGTGGTGTCGAACTGCAAACCGGGGTCGGCACATTCCCACGAGGCGGTGGCAAGTTGACGCCACAGTTCGCGGGCCTTCATGGTGCGCACGGTGCGACCGTCTTTGACGGCCTTCAAATCCCAGTCACGATCTTCGGTGACGGCGTGCATGAAGTCGTCGGTGACGCGCACGGAGTTGTTGGCATTTTGGTACTGCACCGAGAACGAGTCGGAGCCGTCCAAGTCCATGTCGAAGCCGGCAGCCGCCAGAGCACGGGCCTTTTTCTCTTCGCGTGACTTGCACCAGATGAACTCTTCGATGTCGGGGTGGTCCACGTTGAGGATGACCATCTTGGCCGCCCTTCGTGTCTTGCCACCCGACTTGATGGTGCCTGCCGACGCATCAGCGCCACGCATGAACGACACGGGGCCCGATGCGGTGCCGCCACCCTTCAAGGTTTCGGCACTGCTGCGAATGGCCGACAAGTTGATGCCCGAGCCTGAACCACCCTTGAAGATGGTGCCTTCTTCGCGATACCAATTGAGGATGCCGTCCATCGTGTCTTCGACCGCCAAAATGAAGCAGGCGCTCGCCTGTTGCGGCACGCCCTTGACGCCGATATTGAACCAAACGGGGCTGTTGAACGCCGCGCGCTGGGTGACGAGGATGTACTTCAATTCATTGCGGAAAGCCTCTGCTTCGGCGTCATCCACGAAATAGCCGCCCTGAACGCCCCAGTTGGCGATGGTGTCAGCGACACGGTCGATGACCTGACGCAATGATGTCTCACGCTCTTCTGTACCAGGTGTGCCACGGAAGTATTTCTGCGAAACGATGTTCGTCGCGTTGAGCGACCAGGTGTCGGGAAACTCGACGTCGCGCTGCTCGAAGGCAACCGATCCGTCTTTCCAGTTGCTGATGCGCGCGTCGCGCTTTTCCCAACTGACCATGTCGTATGGGTGAACTTCAGGTTGCGTGAAGTGACGATTGATTCCGATGGAGAGACGCTCCGGAGCGATGGACATTGCATTGCCTTTCGTAGTAGGTGGACTGATGTTCTAGTTGATGGTTTGGCGTTGACGGTGGACTGATGTTCTAGGGGTAGGACAACCGTAGTGGTTGAGACGTCAACCACTAGGGATGGTAGAAAAATGCCATAAAAACCCACGAATCCACTACTGGTAGTACCAGCCTACGGGCCAACAATACGTTTTACGGGCTATTTTTTGCGGAATTCGTGGCCGTTTTCTGAAAAAAGTTACGACGCTGCAACAGAAGTTTCGGCCGCCATAACGGCAACGGGTATGCCGTTGAGCACCGCATTGCCCGACAACGGGTCGATCGCTTCATGGTCGGTCAACACGTTCGAGTTGACACCCGCAAACTCGTGCGCGACCGACTGACGGGTGCCCTCGACATCATGGCCCCATCCATGCGGCAGGCTCACGACTCGCGGTCGGATTGCGTCGGTAATTTCTGCAGGCGCAACGACCGTGCCGACACGGCTGGTGACCCGCACAGGGGAACCGTTCACCAAACCGAGTCGTGACGCGTCATCAGGATGAATTTGCAGCGTGCAGCGAGGCTTGCCTTTGACCAACACCCGAATGTTGTGCATCCACGAGTTGTTCGAACGCAGATGGCGCCGGCCCACGAGCAACATGGCGTCTGGGTCAGCCCCCAGCGAGGCCCGCAGGCGGGGCAGGTCGGCGATCAACTCGGCTGGGGCCAGCTCAATTTTGCCACTGGGCGTGCGCAGCACCTCGGGAATGCGCGGGATGAGCGCCCCGTAGTCAACGCCGTGCGGGTTGCGCTTCAGCGTCGCCACGCTGGCGCCGTCGGGGTTGGCGCCGAAGCCCTCGCCGAACGGGCCGATCCGCAACAGCAGGTCCAATATGCGGTCTGGCCCCCGCAATGAGCCGTTGGCTGGGCCGCTGAGCGATTCATAAATCTCATCGGCGTTGCGCCCCGCGATCACACAGGTGTCGTCACGCACCGTGGAATCGATGATCGAGCGAATCGCCACCTCATCAACGGTGGCGGGGTCGACATCGGGGCCGAGGCCTTGGGCAATTCCCGCCAACTTCGCCAGAACCTCCCATTCGTCGGGCACGCCGGGCGGCAGGTCGAACACGGGTGCGCTGTAGTTGGCGACACTGCGCAGCCCGAAGTTGAGCAGCGCCAAGTCGTAGTGACTGCGGTACAAACTGGACGGTGCGGGCAGAATGACGTTGGCGTGTCGGGAAGTTTCGTTGAGATAGATGTCGACACTCACCATGAAATCAAGCGAGGCGAATGACCTGTCAAGTTGCTCGCTGTTGGGCGTGCTGAGCACGGGGTTGCCGCCCACGACGACCATCGCCCGAATCTGACCTGCGCCAGGGGTGTCGATTTCTTCGGCCATCAAGGCTGACGGATACTCCCCCAACGCTTCGGGGAACTTGCGCACCCGAGACGTGCCACGGCCGGTGCGAAAGCCCTTGCCCACACCTTTTTTGCCCCGCGTCGTCGGGCCCGACGCCACCGGCAAGGGGAACATCGCCCCACCGACGATGTCCAAATTTCCGGTCACCGTATTGAGTACGTCAATCAACCACGACGCGGTGGTGCCGAAGCTCACCGTGGTGGTGCCGATCCGGCCGTAGACCGCGGCGCACTTGGCGTCACACAACTCGATGGCGATGCGACGAATGGTGGCCGCGTCGATACCAACGACACGCGCGACTGCTTCGGGTGTGAACTCGGCGAGCGCGCGGTGTACTTCGTCGAGACCCTGCACATGCCCGGCGAGGTGGTCGCCCGGGTTGGCGCGACCCGCTGCAAACACCGCGCTCGTCATTGCGGCAAGCAACAGCGCGTCGGTGCCCGGGCGAATGGCCAACCACTCGTCGGCCGATTCAGCGGTGCGGCTACGACGTGGGTCGACCACGATGATGCGACCGCCACGCTCACGAATCGCCTCGAGTCGCCCCGGCCAATCGGGGGCAGTGGCGAGGCTGCCATTGCTGGCATACGGGTTGGCACCGAGCATCAGGAGATAGTCGGTGCGATCGAGGTCGGGAACCGGCACCGATATTGCGGTGCCGAACATGAAACCTGCCGACACCTGCTTGGGTACCTGATCGACACTCGACGCACTGAATCGCTGACGGCTTCCAATCGCAGTGAGCAGCACACGATTGAAGGTCATCGCCGACAAGTTGTGGGCACCCGGATTGCCGAGATACGCCCCGATCGACTCGCGGCCGTGCTGAGCGATTACCCGTGACAGCCCTTGCTCGACGTGCTCCCATGCTTCGGCCCACGACACTTCGACATGTTGGCCGTTGCGTTTGACGAGTGGTTGACGCACGCGATCGGGGTCGTCGTGCAACTGCTTCAGGGTGGAACCTTTCGGACAGATGTAGCCCTTCGAGAACACGTCGTTCATGTCGCCGCGAATTCGCACGACCGTGGTGTCACGCACCGTGATTTCCAGCCCACAACCTGCCTCGCACAACGGACAGGTGCGAATGGCGATGCGATCCGACTGACGAACGTCGGTCAGCGTTACATCAGTCATCGTGTGCTCGAGGTCATTCTGTCACTTCTTCTTGCGTGGTTTGGCAGCCGTGCGTTTTTCGATGAGGGTAATTTCGCGCTTGAAGTCGGAGGCCTCATCGAAGCCTTTGTACACACTGGCGAACCGCAGGTAGGCAACTTCGTCAAGTTTGCGCAACCGCTCGAGAACGGCTTGCCCGACTTGGGCGCTCGTGACGTCACCACCGGTGAGGCGCATGGCATCCTCGACCTGCGCGGCCAGTTCGCCGAGCGCCTCGACTGAAACCGGGCGACCTTTGGTGGCCAACTCAAGACCAGTCACGATTTTCAGGCGATCGAAGGGCTCTTTGTCGCCACTGCGTTTCATCACGTACACCGGCAGTTCATCGATGCGCTCATAGGTCGTGAAGCGAGAATCGCACTTCAGGCACTGTCGACGACGACGCACGGCAACACCGTCTTCAGCAGCCCGCGAGTCGAGCACCCGCGAGTCGTCATGACCACAATCTGGACACCGCACGCTGTGCCCCAGAGTAGTGGCGCGGGCGAAAGTGGCCCCAGGGGCACTATGGACAGGGCTGCGACTTGCGGAATGCGGCTTAGGGGATGCGGATGAGCTGGCCACTGGCGATTGCCGTGCCATTGAGCCGCACGAGCTCGTCAACCACCTCGGTAATGCTGGCATTCGGGGCAATTCGCTGCCCGATCAACCAGAGCGTGTCACCGGGCTGGGCAACCACGTATTTGGGGGCAGTCGCACGTGTGGTGTTGTCTTCGGCTGCGGCGCTGGCACCAAACAACGAAAACACGCTGAGCATTGCCGCTACGGCAACGGCAGTAACCGCAGCGATTGCCCCGAGGCGACGGCGTCGATAGACGCGCTGAATTTCGCGGGTGTGGGCCGCTTGGTGGATTGCCTGACGACGGGTGGCTGGGTGGAGTTGTCCGTGCATGATGATCGTGGCCATGGTGAAGTTCCCTTTCGTAGAGGTGGGGGCGAACAGGTGTTCTCCCCTCGGCTTCCACCATAGCGAACGGGTGTTCGTAGTACAACCCCCAATCAAACCCAAGCCCAGCAACAGTTTCAGGGGTTTGTGAGAAATATACGAACATGTGTTTGACGCCGGGGGCGAACAGGCGTACGCTTGCCCCATGACCCGTGACAACACCAATCCCATCGCCCGCCTCACCGATCGCCAACGCCAAATCCTTCTGTACATCGAAGAGTGCATGCGTGAACGCGGCTATCCACCATCGGTACGCGAAATCGGTGAAGCAGTCGGCCTCTCGTCTTCAGCGACGGTGCACAACCACCTCGCCACGCTGCAAAAACTCGGCTGTCTGCGGATTGACCCAAGCAAGGGCCGCGCCATTGAAATGCGCTTCGACTCCGCTTCAGGCGTCACGATGGAACGCCGCCCGACGAAGTACATCCCGCTCGTCGGCGAGGTTGCCGCCGGTGTCAACGTGCTCGCCCAGGAGAATGTCGAAGAACTCGTGCCGCTTCCGATGGACTTCACCGGCGACGGCGAGCTCTTCATGCTGAAAGTGCGCGGCGAGTCGATGATTGACGCCGGCATCCTTGACGGCGACTTCGTCGTGTGCCGTCATCAAAACGTGGCACGCAACAACGACGTGGTGGTCGCCGGAATACCCGGGGACGAAGCAACGGTGAAGACCTTCAAGCGCGATGGCAACAAAGTCGTGCTCGTGCCGTCAAACGCAAAGATGAAGCCGATGATCTTTGACCCTTCCGAAGTCACCATCTTCGGCAAAGTGGTGACCGTGCTGCGCAGGCTCTAGGCCGAAGCAGCACCAGCAACACGTGCTGCGCAGGCTCTAAGCCAGGCGCTTGGCGAGCAACTCAATTTTTTCGTCAGGTTGCACAACGGCAACCCGCACATTGTTCGCCCCACCCGAACCATAGAAATCACCGGGGCTCACGAGTGCTCCCCCGTCGCGCGCCAAGCGCTCGGCGAACTGCCAGCCGTCACCGGCGTTGAACCACAGGTAGAACCCACCAGCCGGCAGCGAAATCTTGAGACCCGACCAACGCGACAGCACGTCGGCGGTGCGCGCCAACCGTTTGGCGTACACCTCACGTTGGGCAGCGACATGAGCATCGTCGTTCAGGGCCACCACACCGGCCGCCTGGGCTGGCCCCGGCACCATGAGGCCCACATGCTTGCGAACTTCTTTGAGGTAATTCACGATGTCGGCATCACCGGCGTAGAACGCCACGCGCACACCAGCCAGGTTGGAACGCTTCGACAATGAATGCAGCACCACCACGCCGTCGACCCCGTGTTGCAACATGCATTCACCAGCGCGCTCCCACGTGAACTCCACATAGCACTCATCACTGAAGACGGGCACGCCACGCTGGCGACCCCACGCGGCGGCAGCGCCGAGGTCGTCCAAAGCACCCGTCGGATTACTCGGTGAATTGACCCACAACATCAGTGCCCGCGCTGCGTCGCTGGTGGAGATTGCGGCGAGGTCAAGCCCGCCTGTTGCATTCATCGGCACGGCCACCGGGCGACACCCCGCGAGGATTGCACCCATTTCATAGGTCGGATACGACACGGCCGGAAACAGCACCGTGTCACGGTCGGGCCGACGCAACTTCATGTAGTGCGGTGTAGAGGCGACGAATTCTTTTGACCCGACGCATGCAGCAATTTGTGACAGTGGCACGTCGACTGCAAAACGGCGACGCAACCATTCGCGGGCGGCGGCACGCAACGGCTCAGAGCCGATGCTGGCCGGGTAGCCACGCTCGGCATTGGACGACGACAACGCGGCGACCACGGCCGCGGCGGGCGCATCGCACGGTGTGCCGATGGAAAGATCAATCACACCTCCATCGTGCGCAGCGGCAATTTTGGCGAAGGCGTCCAAGCGGTCATACGGATATGGCGGTGGAACAAATGGTTGGGTGGTCATGACGGTACGACCACGAATTCTGTCATGCGACCGCGCGACGCATCAGACAGCCGGGCCCGCACACGAATGCCACCATCTTCGGTGGACGTCGACACCACTTCGCCCTCGCGATGCAGCGACGCCATTACATCACCACGTTCGTAGGGCACGAGCAACTCAACCACGGCGGTCAGCGAACGCACACGATCGGCAATCGTGCGCAACAACTCGTCAATGCCTTCACCCGTTGCCGCCGAGATGACCACCGAGCCAGGGTTGTCGTACATCAGGCGCTTGGCCGCATCGTGGTTGGCATCGGCTTTATTGAAGACCAGTAACTCAGGCACGCGATCGGCGGCAATCTCGCCGAGCACTTCACGAACGGCCGTCATTTGCCCGAGTGGGTCGACGGCGCTCGAGTCGACCACATGCAACAACAAGTCGCTACGGGTGGCAACTTCCAGGGTGCTCTTGAACGACTCGATGAGGGTGTGGGGCAGACGACGAATGAAGCCGACCGTGTCGGTCAGCAACACGGGTTCGCCGCCGGGCAGTGCGAGGCGCCGGGTCGTCGGGTCGAGCGTGGCGAACAAGCGGTTCTCCACCAGCACACCTGCTGCGGTCAGACGATTGAGCAATGTCGACTTGCCGGCGTTGGTGTACCCGACGATGGACACGTTGGCCAGACCACTGCGCGAGCGACCCTTGCGTTGCTCGTCGCGGGTGCGTTGCAGTTCGCGAAGTTCGCGGTCGAGTTTGGCGATGCGGTCGTTGATGCGACGTCGATCGGTTTCAAGTTTGGTTTCGCCGGGGCCCCGGGTGCCGATGCCACCACCCTGCTGGGTGAGCCCCGCACTGGCACCACGACGAATACGCGGCAGCCGATAGCGCATGAGCGCCAACTCCACCTGGGCCTTGCCTTCCAACGTGTGGCTATTTTGCGCAAAGATGTCGAGGATGACCGCCGTGCGGTCGATGGCGGTGCGGCCGAGGGTTTTTTCCAGGTTGAACTGTTGGGCGGGCGAGAGTTCGTTGTCGAACACGACGGTGTCGGCATCAAAGGCCAGACAGGTCGCTTTCAGTTCCTCGACTTTGCCTTTGCCGATGAACGAGGCGGGGTCTGGCCGCTCGCGCCGCTGCGTAAGGCGCGCCACCACGTCGGCGCCGGCGGTGTTGACCAGCCGCTCAAGTTCGTCGAGGCTCTCATGGGTGTCCGTGTCGTCGTGGCCCTCGAGTGTCACGCCAACAAGCACAATTTTTTCACGAATCGTGCGCTCGATGAGCGTGCGGCCGAGCGCTTCCTGATACGGCGTGGTCATGCGTTGTGCTTCACGGTTGCCACATACGGCGCATCGAGCGATGCCTCGTAGGTGTCGATATATCTGGTTGGTCCGCTGAGCGTGATTCGCCCGACAGCGGGTGCGTTGACGGTGACAATCGCATCACCACCCGGCATGTGCACGATTACTTCGGTGCGCTCACCAGTTGCCGGCACGAGGCCCCACACCATCGCTGCCCACGCACTGGCGCACGCGCCGGTGCCACACGCCTGCGTTATTCCTGCACCACGTTCGTGGACTCGCATCGTTATTGCGTTGGTCTCGGGGCCGGGTGCGACCACCTCCAGATTGACCTGGGGAATCTGACGACCGAGGTGCAGCACGTCAATCATCGAAACATCGTCGACACCCACCACCGTGTGCGGGTTGCCCACCGACACGTGCATCACCGGGCGATCAGGGTGCGTGCCGATTTTGTGCCAATCTGCCGGTGCATCGATGCGCGTCACTTCACCCATGTCGACCGTAGCGATCGCCGAATCGTCGGTCTGCGCACCGACCGTAACTTCGCGCAGGCCGGCATCGGTATGCAATCGGTACACGCGTTCACCACGTGTGGCATCGCTGCGCAGCAGTGCGAAGGCAAAACAACGGGCACCATTGCCACTCATCTCGGCAGTTGAACCATCGCTGTTGAAAAGTCGCATCCGCGCGTTGACATCATCGATGCGCTCGAGCAACAGCAGGCCATCGGCACCGATGCCGGTCGTGCGATGACACCACGCGCGGGCGACCGCCGACCAGTCAGTGGTCAGGTCGGTTTGACCGGCGCGTGCGTGGGCGAGATCCACCACCAAAAAGTCGTTGCCCCAGCCGTCGTATTTGCTGACCGTCGTCACCGTTCCCTTACCGTCTCTTTCCCCATTATGCCTAGCGCAGCAGGGCCAGCACCTGGGGCGTGACCTCGGCAACGGGGTCACTGTGCACGGCCACCCACGTAATCCGCGGGTCGCGACGAAACCAGCGTTCTTGCCGCACCGCAAATTGTCGGGTGTGCAGCACCATCTGATCGATGGCCTCGGCGAGCGACAACTCACCGGCGAGATGGGCGAGCAGTTCGCGGTAGCCGAGCGCCTGTGCCGCTTCCCGCGACAGCGTGAACTGTTTTGCCAAACCGCGCACTTCGTCGAGGAACCCGGCAGCCATCATCGTGTGTACGCGGTGTTCGATGCGCTTCGACAATGTTTCGCGGGGCCATGCGATGCCGATCTGCTGCACATCACTCGGCGGGTAAGCACCGGTGCCCGGGCCGAATGAAGAGAATGCCTCGCCACTGCCGATGCACACCTCGAGTGCACGTTCGATGCGCCGACGATTCGACTTGTCACTACGTGACGCTGCGAGCGGGTCGAGTGTCTGGAGACGCGCGTACAGCACCGCAACATCGGGTTCGGCCTGCAACTCGGCGCGCACCGCGGGCCACTCACCGGGCAACTGCAGATCATCGATCACGGCGGTGAGGTACAACCCGGTGCCTGCGACGAACACGGCATGGGCCCCGGCATCGGTGATCGCAGTGCGGGCCGTTGCTGCCTGAATCTTGTATTCGGCCACGTTGAAGCGTTCGTCAGGGTTCACGAGGTTCACACAGTGGTGCGGCACGTCGGCTTGGTCGATTGCAGTTGGTTTCGCGGTGCCGATGTCCATCCCGCGGTACACCTGCATGGCATCCACCGCCACGATGTGGGCACCCGTGGCGCGGGCGACGGCCATCGCCACATCACTCTTGCCGCTTGCCGTCGGGGCGACGATGGCAATCTGGCGCATGCTCACGCCGAGGTAACGGCGAGTCGTGTGCGATGCGTTGGCAGCGCGGTGACTTCGAGCAAACGACCAGCCAAGTGGAATCGGGCGGCGTCAATGATCTCTACCCGCGCGTAGGTACCGACCCGCAGTTTTTCGGGCGACGGAAAATGCACGAGTTTGTTTTGGCGTGTACGCCCGGTGAGGTGGTCGGGGTTCTTGCGACTCGACCCCTCGACGACCACTTCTTCGATGCGACCGATGCGAGCACGATGCTTGAGCACCGCACTGTGATCGAGCACGACCTTCAAACGGTTGTATCGCTCGCTCATTACGCCAGGGTCACAGAACTTGTCGGTCATGGCGGCAGCAGCCGTGCCTTCACGCGGTGAAAAAATGAAGAGATACGCCGAGTCGAATTCTGCGGTGGCGGCGACCTCCATCGTCTGCACGAAATCGGCCTCTGTTTCGCCGGGGAAACCGACGATCAGGTCGGTTGTCACCGCCAGGTCGGCGATCGTGCGGCGCGCTTCGACGAGGCGGTCAAGGTATCGCTGCACGGTGTAGCCCCGATGCATGGCGGCCAACACCGTGTCACTGCCGGCTTGCAGCGGATAATGCAGGTGCTCGCACACCGAGGTGGTTTCGTGCATCGCCAGCAGGGTGTCTTCGCGCATGTCCTTGGGATGCGGGCTCATGTAGCGCACCCGCTGCACCCCTGGTATCGCACCGACGGCGCGCAGCAGCGCCGCAAACTGGGGCGCCACGCGCACCGATTCGTCGCCGGCGCGACGACTGGCCAGCGATAAATCACGACCATAGGAGTTGACGTTCTGGCCGAGCAGGAAAATTTCGGTTACGCCACTGGCGGCCAGCGCCGACACCTCATCGAGGATGTTGTCGAACGGGCGACTGATCTCGCGACCGCGCACCGCGGGCACGATGCAGTAGGCACAGGTGTTGTCGCATCCAATTTGAATCGTCACCCAGCTGCGGTACGACGTTTCGCGCCGGACGGGGAGTGCCGATGGAAACAGCGCGTAGTCATCGACGATCGCCTCATCGAGAATCTCGGTGATTGCACCCGTGGTGCGCGCCTGATTGAGCAGTTCGGTGGTGCGATGCACGTTGTGCGTCCCAAGCACCACGTCGACCCACGGTGCACGTTGACGAACAAGTTCACGGTCTTTTTGTGCCAGGCAACCAGCCACCACAATCTGGCGGTTGGGGTCGGCATCCCTCCATGTCTTCATCGTGCCGAGCGTGCCATACAACTTTTTGTCGGCATTCTCGCGAATGCAACAGGTATTGATGACGATCACATCGGCTTTGGCCTCGTCATCGGTGGGTTCCAAACCGTCTTGCTCGAGGAGCCCGGCGATTCGCTCAGAATCGTGCTCGTTCATTTGGCAGCCGAACGTGCGCACCACGTATCGACGAGTCACAACATCGTGAAGGCTACCGAGGCCGACAAGAAGCGCCGTTGCGCACCTATTCGAGTTCGATTGGTGCTTCGTCTGCCTTGCTGAAACCCTCGGCTGATTCTTCGACGGGCTTGGCCATCGCTTTGTCGCGAACCCGCGCCGACATCTGCATCATCACGTCGGGGTTGTCGATGAGGAACTGTTTGGAGTTCTCGCGACCCTGGCCTAGTTGCTCACCGTCATAGGTGAACCAGGCACCGGATTTCTTCGCGATACCCATCTCGACGGCAAGGTCGAGCACCGATCCTTCACGACTGATGCCCTTGCCGTAGGTGATGTCGAACTCGGCCTGGCGGAATGGCGGCGCCACCTTGTTCTTCACGACCTTCACACGGGTGCGTGCACCCACGACCTCGGCACCGTCTTTGATCGATTCGATACGGCGAATATCGAGACGCACCGACGAATAGAACTTGAGTGCACGACCACCTGGTGTGGTTTCTGGCGAACCGAACATGACACCGATCTTTTCGCGCAGCTGGTTGATGAACACCGCAATCGTGTTCGACTTGCTGAGGTTCGCGGTGAGTTTGCGCAATGCCTGGCTCATCAAACGGGCCTGCAAACCAACGTGGCTGTCCCCCATTTCACCCTCGATTTCGGCGCGTGGCGTGAGGGCGGCGACCGAGTCGATGACGATCACGTCAACGGCACACGAGCGAACCAACATGTCGACGATTTCGAGCGCCTGCTCACCCGTATCGGGCTGCGAAATCAGCAGATTGTCGGTGTCGACACCGATTGCTGCTGCATAGACCGGGTCGAGTGCGTGCTCGGCGTCGACATAGGCACAGATGCCACCGTTGCGTTGTGCTTCAGCGACGATGTGCATCGCCAGCGTCGACTTACCCGACGATTCCGGGCCGAAAATTTCTACGACACGACCACGTGGCACGCCACCGACGCCGAGTGCGATGTCAAGTGCAAGGGCACCAGTGGAGATCGCCTCGATTCCCATGGTTTTTTTCTCGCCCATGCGCATGACCGAACCGGCGCCGAACTGCTTGTCAATTTGTCCGAGGGCCGCCTCGAGCGCCTTGGCGCGTTCGTTGGTGCGGGCACGATCGGCTTCGGGAGTTGGCTTGCCAGACTTGGCGACTGGCCGCTCGACCACCTTGTCGGTGGACTTGGGGGCTTTTTCGTTCTTTCGTTCGAAGCTCATGGTTGGGGACCTTTCGTAGTTGTTCGGGGAATATTGCACCGTAGAGATGGGGTGCTATGTGATTGCGTATTCCCACTGCTGTGTGCATGAGCCAAGGGGAACTGCTACGACCTTACCTACGAACACCTGTTCGGTCAAGCACCCCAGAAGGAATCTCAGCCGAAACTGGCCAACAGCGCCCTCATTTGGGCGATTTCAGCCGTTTGGCTCGCTATAACGGCCTGTGCCAGGGCCTGCACGCGGGGCTCCTTGCCTGCCGTGAGCACCTGTTTGGCCATCGTGGTGGCCCCCTCATGGTGGGCAATCATCATCGTGATCCACATTTGCTCGAACGCCGGCCCCGTTGCTACCGCCAGAGCGCTGAGGTCGTCTTTGGTCATCATGCCGTGGCTGGCATCGGCGTCTGTATCGCTACCGCCATGGCCGGAATGTGGGTCGGTCTCGGTCCCCCACTCCGCCAGGAAACCCTGCATCAGGGTGATCTCCGGGCCTTGCGCGTTGCGAATATTTTCGGCAAGTTCGGCCACCTCACCGGATACCGATTTGCCGGCGGTGAGTTCGACCATGTCGAGTGCCTGCGCATGGTGTGGAATCATGCCCTGCACGAACTCGACATCGGCGTCGTTCCACGCCTTATCCTCGATTCCTGCTGAACCAGCGGAACATCCAACGACAACCACCACGCCAACAGCCGCAAGTAGTCTTTGAATCATGACAACAACAGTGTTACACATCGAAGGCATGTCTTGCCAGAACTGTGTGCGCCATGTGACCGAAGCCCTCAGTGCCGTTGCCGGTGTGCAGTCGGTGACGGTGTCGCTCGAACAAAAGACTGCCGAACTGGTCAGTGCTGCCGCACCGTCAAGCGAGTTGCTACGCCAGGCGATTGAAGAAGCGGGCTACACCATTCGCGTCTAAAGCGAAGGCGTAAGAATTGCTGGCGAAGGTCAGCGAACGAGTTCTTCGACGAAGTCGGCGAACACGCCGGCGTACGTCATTGCGGCTTCGTCGGTGTGCATCACCGAGATGAGCCACTGCTCGTCCAAACCAGGTGGCAACAAAATGCCGCGGTTGATGCCGTGCATCCATTGGGCGAATGCCAAGTCGAGGTCGGTGTCTTTGTAGTCGCGATAATTCTTGATTGGTTCGGGCGACCACGTGATGCAACCCTTGGCGCCGAATTCCACCACGTTCGCCGGCAACGAAAACTGCGTGATCACCGAGCGGCAGGCCTCGACCAACTCGTGGTTGCGGGCGATTACTTCGCGTGTTGCTTCGGGTGTGCACACTTCGGTGAGCACCGCCTTGGCCGCCGCCATGCACAAGGGGTTTCCGTTGTAGGTGCCGAGGTGCACGACGCGACGTTCGGTGATTTCGTCCATGTATTCGCGCTTGCCACCGAATGCACCAAGCGGTAGGCCGCCACCGATGGATTTGGCGAGCGCAACCAAATCGGGCTCGACACCAAAGACCCCGGCGGCACCCGACCAGCCAGCGGTGATGCCGGTTTTTACTTCGTCAAACACGAGCAACGTGCCATATTTGCTGGTGATCTCGCGCACGGCCTGCAGGTAGCCGTTTTG
Organism: Ilumatobacteraceae bacterium; assembly: GCA_016463775.1. Taxonomy (GTDB): domain Bacteria; phylum Actinomycetota; class Acidimicrobiia; order Acidimicrobiales; family Ilumatobacteraceae; genus F1-60-MAGs027. Next base: position 16,441 of record JAEMQQ010000018.1, read on the forward strand.
TGGCATGCAGATGCCGATGTTTTGCATGACCGGCTCGACGATGAATGCAGCAACGTCGCGGCCTCGCAATGCGCGTTCGAGCGCTTCGGCATCGTTGAAAGGAATCACGATCGTGTCGCCCACGACGGCTTTGGTGATGCCCGCCGATGAGGCCACCGAATACGGCGCGTCGGCCGGGCCGGCCACATCCAGTGACGGCTTCATCGACACCATGACTTCGTCGTGATGGCCGTGATAGCCACCTTCGACCTTGACGATCTTGTCGCGGCCGGTTGCAGCACGCGCAACGCGCAGGGCGTCCATCGTGGCCTCGGTGCCCGAGTTGGTGAAGCGCCACAGCGGGAAGCCGTAACGTGCGGCGAGCAATTCGGCCACTTCGGCGTTGCCCGGGCACGGGGTGACAAACAACGTGCCGTCATCGAGCTGTGCCGACACGGCCTTGCGCACGGCCGGGTGCATGTGGCCGGCGAAGAGCGCGCCGAAACCCATGTTGTAGTCCACGTATCGGTTGCCGTCGACGTCGACCGACCAATATTCCTGGGCGCGAGCGAGCACGATGGGGTACGGGTCGTAATCCTGAAAACTGGATGGCACGCCGAGGGGCATCGACTTGCGGGCGCGGTGATTAGCCGCTTGGGAACCTTTGGTGCGCTCGGCGTAAACCTGTAGTTCGCGGGCAGTGATCTCCTTGGCCCGGGTGACTAGGGATTGCGTCAGCGTCTTGTCAGCCGCTGGCATGGTTATCAGCTCCAAACAGGTGTGTACCCACACTCTACACATGGCAGAATGAAGTGCCCATGGTGGGCGTAGCTCAGTTGGCTAGAGCGCCAGGTTGTGGTCCTGGAGGTCGCGGGTTCAAGCCCCGTCGTCCACCCCAGAAGTGCGGTGGGGTGCATTCGGTGTCGAGTGCGCCCCACACACACGCTGGAAGCGGGCTACGGCGTGCGAGTTAGGCTCTGGCGTTGCAATTTTCATAATGATGCCCCTCTAGCTCAGTTGGTTAGAGCATCGGACTCTTAATCCGCAGGTCCTCGGTTCGAATCCGAGGGGGGGCACCACATTCTTGGATAATTTGAGTTTCACAGTTCACCCAACAGTTCACATGGGGTCGGTACGGTAAGGGCATGTCACGCCTACAGCTCGCACTCAACGTCGAACATCTTGATACTGCAATCGCTCACTACACCAAATTGTTTGGTGTTGCACCAGCCAAGATCCGCCCGGGTTATGCCAACTTTGCAATCAGCAATCCCCCACTCAAGTTGGTGTTGATCGAAAACCCTGGTGCCGTCGACTCGATCAACCACCTCGGTGTTGAAGTGCAATCCGTCGAAGAAGTGCGCGCCGAACACGAGCGCGTGACCAACGTCGGAATGCCCACATTCGTCGAAGGTGAAACCGTCTGCTGCTATGCGGTGCAGGACAAATTTTGGATTGAAGGTGGCACGCACAAATTCGAGGTGTACACGGTGCTCGCCGATGCCGAACAGATGAAGAACACGCCTGTAGCACTCACCAACCACGAGTAGGCGCTCCCGATCAATCACGTGTCCTTGGGCCGCAGCTGGTTGCGCCTTGACGTCATCGGTGTGCTCACCGTCATCGTCTATGGCACTTGGTTCTACGGCTTTGGTGTGCTCTTTGAAGACCTCGCCGAGTTCCACGAGGTTTCAGCAGGAACTCTGGGCATCACCTACGGTGTCGCCAATCTGTTGGCAGGCGCCGGGGCAGTTGCAACGGGCCGTCGCCTCGACACGATCGGGCCACGCGCGGTGCTCGGCGTGGTTGGCCCACTCGGTGCAGTCGTGTACGGCGCTAGTGCCAGTTTGACGGGCACAACATTCCTTGTCGCTTATGCAATTGGTGGTGGGCTCATGGGTGCTGCGGGTTTCTATTCATTCACCCAGCCCCTCAGCGTGCGCGTGGTGGATACCGACGCAGCGCGGGCAATCACGCGACTCACCATCTGGGGTGCATTTTCGTCACCCATCATGATTCCACTGACCGAGCTATTGCGTGCCAATTACGGCTGGCAGACTGCGATTCGCATTCCCGCGATGCTCACGGTGTTGGCTTTTGTCGTGTGTGCCGCGGTGAGCAAACCCCGCACAGCGTCGGTCGCCACCACACAAACCTTGGGTTCGACACTTCTGTTGGCGGCACGTGACTGGCGTTTACGACGCTTCACACTCGCTGCATTTCTTTCTGGCGTGGCTGCTTCTACCTTGCTCGTCTATCAGGTACCAACCATGACGTGGGCCGGGGTCTCGACGAGTGTCGCGGCTGGGTTGGCAAGCGCGCGGGGGCTCATGCAATTGGCCGGGCGGCTCCCGCTGATGTCGGCGATGAAACGCTTCGGTGCCCCACGACTCATGATTGCGTCACGAGCCCTGCTTGGCGTTGCGGCATTGCTTCTGCTCGGCAGTGGGCAATGGGCGGTTGCAGTGCTGTACGTGGCAATCGCCGGCATCACGATTGGTGCTCTCTCGGCACTAGACGGGGTCATCGCGCGTTCGGTGATTGGTGCAGAAAATTTTGGGGCAGTCATGGGCGGTATTGGTTTGCTATCGACACTCGGCGGGTCGTTGGGGCCGATTCTCGGCGGGCAACTACGCGACTGGTCTGGCTCGCCTGTGGCTTCCATGATGCTGGTCGCGGCAACTGCATGGTTGGCAACGGTGGTGTTTGCCTCGCTGGGTCTTACCCGACAGGATTCAGCCGAAAGCCGCTAGGGACTAATTGCGTTCGTACGACGCCACCACTTCGGTGTGGTGCGTGTGCGGAAACAAATCCAGCACCTCGACACTGATTGGCTGATACCCGGCATCCACCAACAGTCGCGCGTCGCGCGCGGCAGCCACGGCATCGCACGACACGAGCACCACGCGTGGTGCACGTGTTTCGACGATCGTCGCCACGCCCGGCTTGCCCAAACCGCTGCGGGCAGGGTCGGCAATCACCAAACCTGCCGGTTGGGTGACCCAGTGTTCGAAGCGAGCCTGCACCACTTCGGCACTGTGGCCGCGCAGGTTGGCGTACGCGTCGGCACATGCCGACTCACTTGATTCCACCACCACACACTGCACACCGGTTGGCACGACGGTTGCAGTGAACAACCCGACCCCGCCGTACGCATCCACCACCGGGCCGTCAAAGCCGTCGAGGGCATCGTGTGCCGCGCGGGCGACGGCATCGACCAGTAATTCCGCAGCCTCACGCGAGGCCTGAAAAAACGACTCCATCGACACCTGCAGGCGCACGCCGGCAACTTCTTCGTGCACGATTGCCTTGGCACCCGTTGCCACATCGTCGGGCAACCCAAGCAGCCGTGCCCGATCATGCGACCACACGCCACGCTCGCCGGTGGCATCACCACAACGCAACGTGACTTCGCCCGCGCCACGCACGCCGATGCTGCTCACGAGTTGGGCCAACAGCGGATGCATCACCAAACATTGCTCGATGCCCACCACATCGTGCGACGATGCGCGACGAAAACCAAGTTTGTTGTCGCTGGTCACGGCCATGCGCACCGTGGTGCGTAGTGCATCATGGGCAACTGCTGCCCCCCGCACGATGGCAACGTCTGGCAATCGCCCCGTGCGGGCGAAGGCCTCACGAACGACCTCGACTTTGGCATCGTGTTGGGCCGTGGCCGCCAGATGCTGCCAGTCGCAACCGCCGCAACCATCAGCCACGTGTGCACACGGTGGCACGACTCGCTGTGGTGATGGTGACGCAACGTTGTTGAGGCGTGCCCGCGCAAAGTCGCGTTTGACGACGATGAATTCCACATCCACGGTCTCGCCGGGCAGGGCACCCTCCACGAAGACCACACGACCATCGGCGTCGCGCGCCATCGCATCGCCACCAGCCACGAGACGTTCGATCTGCAGCCGACGCGAATCGCCGACAACCGCAGGCGAGTCGGCGTTGGTCATGGCTATTGACCCTAGGCTTCAAACAGCATGCGACCTGTGCAAATCGCCCCGTCGGTGTTGCCGGTGGATTTCTCCAAATTGGGCGAAGCAATCACCGCGTTGGACGCCGCTGGCGTCGACCTCATTCAGTGGGATGTAATGGACGGACAATTCGTACCCAACCTCACGTTCGGGCCCGATGTGATTGCGTCGACTCGGCATCTCACCAAGAAACCCTTCGAAGCACACCTCATGGTGTTGACACCCGACGTGATGGCCAAACGGTATGTCGAGGCGGGTTGCCAGCGCCTCATCGTGCACGTCGAGGCCTGCGACCACCTGCACCGCACGCTCGGCAACATTCGCGAACTTGGCGCCACTGCCGCCGTCGCGCTCAACCCTTCCACACCACCTGATGAGATTGCCGGTGTGCTCGACCTCGTCGACTTGGTGTTGGTCATGACGGTGAACCCTGGGTTTGGCGGTCAGTCGTACATCGCATCGATGGAGCCCAAGATTCGTATCGTGCGCGACATGATCAATCGCGCCGGGCTCAGCGACACCGTCGATCTCGAGGTTGACGGTGGCATTTCGCCGACCACCATCGAAGGTGCGGCCAGCGCTGGTGCCAACGTATTGATTGCTGGCAGCGCGCTGTTTCGCGACGAAGAAGGCCTCGGGCACGCAGTCAGCAAATTGCGCGGGCTGGCTACTTCCGCATTCCGCGGATAGCACCCGTCATCAAATAGCGCGTCGCCGCCAGCAAAAACAACAAGCCGAGACCCACACCAAGCGGCACCAGCGCCACGCGCAATAGTCCCGTACGGTCGCCCAACAACGGCCGCAAGAGGCCGGTGTCGATCGAGTCGCCGTTGACGAGCAGCGTGCGCACCGGGTCGCGGTAATCGGGGCACGACACTCGTTGCGCCGCCGCAACTGCGTCGCCACCGAACATGTCGGGCTGCACCCGCACTTTTGACTCGAGCACTGGTGTGTCACCGCGAATACCCGACGGTGCAGCAACGGCGCCGATCAAGAAACGTTCACCCGTTGCGAGATACTTCACGTCATCGATCGGGTATCGCACGGTTAACACGCCATCACGCAGCAACTCGGCTACGGTGCCGTGCCGCTCCGACACCACTTCATACAGCACGAAGTTCGCCTCAATTTTGGCTACTTCACCGACAAACACACTGCGCAACGGCACTGGGGTGATGCACGACGCCGGCACGGTGGTAACAGCCGACTCGATAATGAGCAGCTCGGGCGCATCGGTGCCACCCTCTTCATCAGCGCCGTCACCTTCGTCGACGAACGGCACGATGAGCGACAACATCGCAACGGCGCCGACTAGTAGCCCTTGAATTTGGGCTCCCGTTTTTCGGTAAAGGCCAACATGGCCTCGATGGTGTCTTTGGTGCCGAAGTTGACGGTTTGCGACGCACCTTCGTCGTCGAGCGCTTCTTCCATCGTCACGTTCATCGCATTGTTCAACATTCGCTTGGTAAGTGCCAGCGCAATCGGCGGCCCAGCAGCAAGGCGACGTGCCCAACCATCGACGAACGCGTCAAGTTCGCTATCGGGCAGCACGCGATTGACCAGCCCCATCTCGCTTGCGTCGGCAGCCGAAATAATGTCGCCGAACAAGGCCAATTCTTTGGCACGATGCAGGCCCACGCGGCGTGGCAATAGCCAGGTGCCACCAAAGTCGACCGACAACCCGCGTTTGGCAAAAATTTCGCTGAACCGTGCGTTCTCACTCGCCACCACCAAGTCGCAGCCCAACGCCATGTTGCAACCAGCACCAACGGCAACACCCCGCACTTTGGCAATGGTCGGCTGGGGCATGCGATGCAACGCAAGTGCAGCATCATTGACCGAGCGCATCGCCGCCAGTTGATGCACGGGGCGGCCGCTGCCCTCTCGTGCCGCCAGATCGGCACCCGAGCAAAACTCGCCACCAGCGCCGGTGATGACGACACAACGTATGTCGGCATCTGCAGAAAGACTGCGGAAGGTTTCAGCGAGTTGCGCCCACATGTCACCCGTCACGGCATTTTTGCGGTGCGGGCGATTGAGGGTGACCGTCGCTATGGCATCGGCCCGAGTGACTTCGATATCGGCCATATACCGACGATACTTACAGGATGGGTTTTGATCCGCACCGCAAATACAAAGCGACGCCGCTTGACTATGCCGTCATCGTGGGTGCCCTGGCGGTCATCACCAGCCTTGTGGTTTGGGCATTTTTGGCGTGACTCGCCGTCGCTCAACGAACACGCCATCAATGTGGGACGGCTTGTACGGGCCCGTCGAAGTGCGGCGCGTGCAGCCGTACGAAGCGCACAAAGAATACGTCTGCCCCGGGTGCCACCGCGCTATTCCGAAGGGCACTGGCCACGTCGTGTGCGTGCCGCGCGACGCCCCCGACCTGCGCCGCCACTGGCACAAGGGCTGCTGGGAGCGACGCGGCTGAGCGACTGCGTCGGTCGGCGAAATCGGGTGGCTACTCCACCATCCAGCGCACGAAGGTACCCAGCAACTCAATCGCGTAGACCAACAAGAAAATCGTGATGATGATCGCACCGACCGTCGCCTCGTCAAGCACACGGATCGATCCGAGCAACAAGAACCCGATGCCGCCACCACCCACGATGCCGAGCACGGTCGACGAACGAAGATTCACGTCAAGCATGTAGAGCGTCTGGCTCACCAAATTGGGAAGGGCCTGGGGCAACACTGCCGAGATGAATTCTTGAACACGCGTGGCACCCGTAGCGGAAACCCCCTCGCGTGGCGCCTCCTGCACTTCTTCCAACGCATCACCGATCAGTTTGGCCATGAATGTGGCCGTACCGATCGTCAACGCCAGGGTTCCAGGCACCGGCCCAAGGCCCATCGCGGCAACGAAAAGAACTGCAACAATCAACTCAGGCAACCCACGAATCAGTAGCAGCACCCCGCGTGAAAGCAGAATCACCGAACGCCGAAGGATGATGTTGCGCGCCGACAAGATGCCCAGTGGAATCGCAATCACGAGCCCGAGCAGTGTGGCGGTAAAGCCGATTGCGGTCGTTTCAAGCATGCCCTGAATGAGTTCGGCGCGCGCGAAAGTAAAGTCCGGTGGATAGAGGCGCCCAATACTGCGCACAAGATCGTCGCCGTATTTGTATGCCGAAATGATCGGCATGTCAATCGTGAATAGCGCAACCACGAGCAGCGACAGGAACATCAACCCTGTGCCGACTCGCAAGATTCGTTCGTAGATCCACGGTGGTGTGAGGCGGCGGGTCGAGATTGCAGCTTCGATGAGCCGCTGATCGCGAGCCACGCGGGCCAGCGAACGGGCATTTTGTTTGGTCGGCGTCGATAAATGGTCGCCGATGATCGACGCACGCAGACGGGTCGAAATCAACTCAATCAGGGTGATGGTGATGAAGATGACCGACACTGCACTGATGGCACGCTGGTAGTCAAGACCACGCAACTCGGTCTGGATGAGAAATCCGACGCCGCCAGCACCGACGAACCCGAGCACGGCAGACTCGCGCAAATTGATATCGAGCCGGTACAACGCCGTACCGATGCACGACGGAATGATCTGCGGAATGATCGTCGCCAGAATGGTCTGCCACTTACCGGCACCCGTAGACAACACCGCCTCCCGTGGGGCAAACTCCGTGCTTTCGATTGCCTCTGTGAACAATTTGCCAATCATGCCAACCGAGTGAAGGCCCAGCGCGACGATTCCCGGAAAGGGTCCGATGCCCAACGAGATGGAAAACACGGCTGCCAACACCAGCGTCGGAACCGCACGGGTCAGAGTGATGACACCTCGGGCGACCGCAAAAACTAGCGGATGGGGCGACGTGTTACGGGCAGCCAAAAAAGCCAGTGGCACACTGAGCACAACGGCGATCGTCGTGCCGATGAGTGCCATCCAAATTGTTTCAATCGTCGCCCGTAAAGCCTCGGGAAAATTATCGAAAATTGGCGGAAACATGTAGACCAAGAGGTTTCCTAGATCGCTTAAGCCGCCGAACAGCGTCAGGAGCGTCATATCGATGAAGTTCCACGACCAAGCGGTCGCTACGACAAAACCAATGGTGATAGCCAACAGGGTCGGGTTACGCCAATTCTTCGGCTGCCTCGGTCGCCCCGCGCGATTCTTTGTCAACGGCTCAACATGAGCGCCACTCACGGTGCGACTTGCACAGCTCGTTGAGTGACCCCAGAAGCATCGGGTTGACGCGAAACATCTGGGTCAAGACTCTTGTCGACGCGTTGGTAGACCTCCATTGCGTCCTCTTGTTTGAGGGTCGTGGCGTCGCGATCAAGCACGACTCGACCATCACGCAGACCGACGATGCGGGTCGCCCAGCCGAGCGCCAACTCCACCTGATGGAGGGTGACGATCACGGTCATTTGTTCTTCGACCGCTACCTTCAAAAGCAAGTCGAGCACTTGCGCGCTCGACTCAGGGTCAAGAGACGCAACCGGTTCGTCGGCGAGCATGATTTGTGGCTGTTGCATCAGGCTGCGCGCAATCGCCACACGCTGCATTTGACCACCCGACAGCGTGTCGGCACGTTGGTAAGCCTGGTTCACCAGCCCGACGCGCTCAAGATGATCGAATGCCTCCGAGCGCAACTGCTTCGGGTACGACCAAACACCGTATCGCGGGCCATTGAGCCGCCCGAGTGCACCCGTTAACACGTTCTCTAGGCAGGTCGCTCGACCCACAAGACCAAACTGTTGGAACACAAACCCGATGTTTTTGCGCACCCCACGCAACTGTCGATTTGACGCTGATGACACCTCGACACCCATGACATTGACGACACCAGATGTCGGACGATGGAGCCCGTTCAAGTGGCGCATCAACGTCGACTTCCCGGAGCCCGAAAGCCCAATCAGTGAGAGCAACTGCCCGCGGGGAATACTGAGGTCAACGTTGTCGAGCGCGAGAGTCCCATTCGGAAACCGCTTCGAAACACCAGTGAGGCTGATGAGGGGGTCAGCCCCACTGGTGGAAGAATCTTGCATGTGCGGTGTTACTTACACTTGCTCGAGCGTGTTGCTTCGCAAACCTGACGAATACCGTCGTAGTAAGCGTCATTCACCGGTACAAAGCCCCACGAACTGTCTTCAAGGATTTTGCAATCCTTCTCGGTGGCACAAAGACCACGTTGCACGAAGGAAGGCACATTCATGCCGAGGATCGTCGCCTTGACTAATGTCTGCAGTGACTTCGGCAAGTCAACACGAATCGCCATTGGCGAACCGGCGATTGGTGCGCTCTTCCAGACGACTTTCACGTCTCCCTTGGCAATCAAACCCTTTTCGATGAGGTTGACGTCGACCATGTCGTCGTAGGCAAAACCCACGTCGCATTGACCCGACTTGACAGCCAAAACCGACTTGTCGTGGCCGCCAGCCAGTGTGGCCTTGTAGTCACTTGACTGCAGCCCGATTGCCAGCAAACCGGCCAACGGGTACAGGTAACCCGAAGTTGAAGCTGCGTCGACGAAACACACGTTCTTGCCCTTGAAGTCGGCGAGTGTGGAGACGGCAGTATTCGTGCCCTTGGCAATTCCGTACGAGTAGTAACCAGGCTTGCCAGTAGCGGATGGAATCGGTGCCGCAAATGGCTCGATTTTGCCACCGCGAGCCTTGGCGAGCACGTAAGAGAATGGGCCGTACCAGGCCACATCAACTCGACCTGCCACTTGTGCTTCGATGATTCCGGCATAGTCGGTTGCCGAATAGAACTTGATTGGTAGCCCTGTTTCTTTGCCAAGCACATCGAGGAAGTTCTTCATTCGCAGGAGCTGTGATGCCGCATTCTCGGCCGGAACGACACCTACGACCAATTCTTTCGGCCAACCCGTTTTATCAATAGCCGAAGACGCCGTGGCAGCTGCCCATGCGTATTTTTTGGTCTTCGAATTCAACGTACATGTCAAGGTGCCACTCTTTTTCTTGAGTTGTGCCTTGGTGCATGCGTCGCCCGCCTTGAGCGCCAGGACTGCCCCGCTACTCATTGCTGATACTGAGATGATCGTCACCATCGCGGCGACAACCTTGTGAAACTTTTTCATTGAACCAGTTCTCCTTGTTGTTTGGGGGTTGTTGTTTGTGGGTTGTATGACTTATTTGTTGTTGAGTTCAAAGATCGCTATCGTGCCGGAGAGTTCGTAGCTCACGATGACCAATGGCTTCTTGGTTGGGCTGTTCTTGGCCTCAATAAACAGAATGCCCTCTGGCGACACGTCACCCGCCGGCCTGACGAGGTTGAACATGCCACCGAGCCAGTCAGTGGTGGAGATGTACTGAACGAATTGTGGTGCAGCGGGATTGCTGACTTCGAACAGCATGATGCCGCCGTCTCGCTCGAGACCAACGACCAACCAGTTTTTACCAAAAGCCCTACCGAAGGCGATGCCCTCAGGCTCTGGGCCCTTGTTGTCGCTGCGTGTGTCTTTCAGGTTTGCTGCACCAGTCGTGGTGCTCCAATCCGCATTGAAAAAGCCACCGTTGATTTCCAGCACCTTTGTTTCAATGAAGTTTCCAGAGTCGTACACACGCTCAGCCGGAAACACGCCCTCGAAAGTTGGTGCTTTCCAAACCGTGAAGGATCGGGCACCGAGCGAATAGGCGTCGGCTACAGGCGTTTTGGTAGTCACAATCGTTCCGGTGACGGTGGCCGGGGTAAATGGTGTGACAGTGAGTCGGCCGAGTGTCGCATCAGTTTTCAACGCAGCATTCGTGCCATTCGTGCCGTACCGCACGTCTTCGGCTTCGGCAACTGTCAGGCTTGTTCCACCCATCAAGCACGGCCATTCACGTGCATCACCTTCGTTGGCGGTGAACAGGTAGTCGTTACCACCGAGACGAGCGACTGCCACCGCGTCGGGCTGATACATGCCATAGGCCGCAACCGCTCGCGGGGAGGCCAGGTTGTCCTTGTCGCTTGGGTCGATTCCCGTTGCATCAGTGTTGTAATTCTTGAAACCCAAACCAGAGACGCCGATGATTGCACCTGTGACGAGGTCGACCGTCGCGATGGCGTTGTTTTCCTGCAGTGTCACCCACGCGGTGGTGCTGTCTTTGGAAATAGCGATGTATTCGGGCTCAAGGTCTTGGGCCACCGTGGCACCTGGTCCGTATACCCGGCCACCGGCATAGATGATGCCGCTCAAGCGGTCGTCAAAGGCAGAGAAATCGAGTGTCTTGGCGACGAGCTTCTTTGCGGTGGTGTCGATGATTGACACCGACCCCTTCGGATCACTTGTTTCGGTAAGTACGCCATTGACCTTGCAGTAGTCCTGGGGCTCACCCTCATTGGCGGTCAACACATAGCGACCGTCTGGGCTGATGTGGATGGAGTCGGGAAGTGCTCCGACTGCCACACCTTTTGGTGCCGAGGCCAGCAGTTTGCCGTCAACGTCCATCATGAACACCCGACCAGCTGCAGTTTTTGCGCCGACCGAAGTTGCGACGACGACCAAACCGTTCTGTGCAGCCACGCTCTGGATACCAGTGACACCCTTGTCTGAGAAGCTGACAGCTTTGACCAATTTCGGCTTTTTGATATCGCTGATGTCAACGATGTCGATTGTGTTCTTCACACCATTCGTGATGAACAGACGCTTGCTTTTTGCATCCATCGCCGAAATTTCGGCGCCACCAACGCCTGCCAGCGTGTCATAGCGAGATGCAAGTCGCAGAGATACACCAGTGACGTTGGCAGGCTTCGCTGCTGCCGGCTGCACTGATGTCGCCGCGCTTGGTGCTGCTGTCAAACTTGCAACGAGTGGCAGCACGATGAATGGGACGGTGAGGAAATACTTTCGTTTGTTCATGCGCAGAAATGTAGATTGGGGGCATTACGAAAACATTTCCTCATGGTGGATTACTTGGAAAGCCTGCGTGAACTTTGGTGGCACGTCGACTTCATCGGTTGTTTACTTTGCCCGCGTAGTCTTTGAGCGATGACTCTGTCAACGGACAGCAAAACTCATTTTGACACCCATGGATGGGTGCTCAGTACGGTGCTCAACGAGGCCGAAACCGCTGCATTGAATGAGTCGGTAGGCGATGTGCAGTCTTGGTCAGATAGCGGCGACTGGATGCACCACTATGAATTGACCGACGCTGGTGTCCGTCGCTGTCGCACCGAATATTTCACCCCCTTTAGCCCCGGGCTGCGGGCCTTGCTCTGTGCGGGTGCCATGATCGAGGTTGCCGGTCAACTCATGGGTACGTCAGCCGTGTTATACAAGGAAAAAATCAACTACAAGCTGGCCGGTGGAGCAGGCTGGGAGCCTCATCAAGATGCACCCGCGTATCCGTTCATTGACAACCATGTCTCATGCATGATCGCCATCGACGATGCCACGACCGAAAATGGCTGCCTAGAACTTGTCTCTGGTTTGCATCACGAACTCATCCCGACCGACGAGAGGGGATGTATTCCCGCGGCCGTTGCCGAGTCACTCACCTGGCAGGCGATGCCGTTGCGAGCCGGACAAGTGCTCTGGTTCCACTCCCGAACACCACATCGCAGTGGCGATAACCGCTCGACATCCGATCGCCGGGCGCTGTATCCCACGTACAACGCGGCCAGCGAAGGCGACCTGCGCGAGGCCTACTACGCAAGGAAACGTGCCGAATTGGCTACGGCAGCCAGCAACGGTGAACGGGTGCAAATTTCGCTGATTGACGACTTTCGCGGCCGGCCGGTGCCATCATGATCGATATCGTCACCCGAATCGAAACCCTTTTTGCAAAGTGGGGCACCAGTAAATACGACGAACAGGTTTCCCAGTTGGAACACGCAGTGCAATGCGCACGATTCGCGCGTGCCGCAGATGCCGACGAGGGCCTCGTGGTGGGTGCCTTGTTGCACGACATCGGGCACCTGCTCGAACTCGAGCGCAACGATGGCACCGTCGACCTTGCCTCAAATGACTCGCACGAGTCGACTGGGGCTGCATATCTGGCTCGCTTTTTCCCGCCGGCAGTGACCGCACCAATCGCGCTGCATGTCGAAGCCAAGCGGTACCTGTGTGCCGTCGAAAGTTCGTACTTTGCCACGCTCTCGGTGGGCTCGGTGCGCAGTTTGATGGTGCAAGGTGGCCCCATGACTACCGACGAAGTTGTGCGTTTCCGCAAGCATCCGGCTGCCGATCGGGCGGTTGCCCTACGCCGATGGGACGAGCAAAGTAAAGACCTGACGCCGAGCGGATTGTCGTTCGCAGATTTTGGCGCAGAGATAACACGCGTCCTTGCGTCTACTTGACGGGTGTCGTTAGCCCTGTCGTAACTTATCGTTCACTCATCCTGCGTAGTTTGCGGGACAATGTCAACATCCTCGGTACACCTATCGAGTGCATTGATGCAGGCGACACCTGACCGCCTGATTGAGGTCGGTGAACTTTGTGCAGCCGACCCGAAACTTTCGGCGGCACTCAGCATCGTTCATCCACCCACGGTGGGGTTGGTGATGATGCAAGTGCGTGAGCCCGTGTGCCGTGAGCGTTTTTATCTAGGTGAGGTGGTCGTGACGCGCTGCGAAGTGCTGATTGACACCCATCGCGGTTGGGCGATGGTGAGCGGCGAAAACAAAGAGGCTGCATTGGCGGCCGCTCTCTGTGATGCCATTTCACGAACCCGCGAACCTGAATATTCGCTCCTACGCGAGAACATCAGCCGACTGTGTGACGAGACGACCGAACGCATCGACAGTTCCACCCGTCGCGAGTGGTCGGACCTCGCACCGACGCGGGTCAATTTTGAGGAGTTCGAGTGACATGCGGTTGACCACTCTTACATCCAAAGAATCAACTTTGGTCTTTCGAGCGTTGCTAACGGCATTTGCCTTTCCGGGTCGTGTCTCACAACTGCCCCGTGAACTTGTCGCTCGGATGCCCGCTCTGTGCTTGCCGATGCTGGCCCTCACCGATATTGAAACCACGATGTGTGCACCAGATCAGCCCGAGTTGCAGGCAGAAATTGCCACCATCACCGGGGCACGCACCGTGGCGTCACGCGAGGCCCAGTTCGTGATGCACGACGCCATGCCGACCGACGAAACCACGCTCAATTTGCACCGTGGTACCACGTATCAACCAGAGCTCGGCTGCCGACTTGTTTTGGCATGGACTGTTACGACTGTTCCTGCTTCGCCCGACAGCACCCAATTGCGCCTGAGTGGTCCGGGGGTCGTCAGTGGCACCACACTCACGGTCAACAGCGCCAGTGCGGCATTTTTGGCTGCTCGGTCGGTGGCCAACTCGCGGCCACCAATGGGCATCGACTGTTGGCTCGTGTCGGCTACTGGCGAAGTCATTGGGTTGCCACGCACCACCCACATCGCGGCCATGGATTTCGCTGGTTCAGTACCGGGCAAGAACTGATATGGGATACGTTTCAGCACGAGGCGGGCTCGACGCAATTCGTGCCGCCGAAAAACTCGTGCGAACCAAGCGGCTCGTGTCTGACTCGAATTGGCTAGAAGAAGAACAGATTCTCGACAAACTGCGCCTGCTCGTTGACCGCGTCATGGGCGAAGCGGGCCTGTGGGAGCCCCAGTTGGCAAGCAAGGCAATCCGCCAGAGCGAGGGTGATGCCACCGAAGCAGTCCACCTACTGCGTGCGTACCGCTCGACCCTGCCGCGACTCGCCTATTCCGAGGCCACCGATGTCGATGATGCCCAGGTCATGCGCCGAATCGTGCCCGCGTTCCAGCGTGTTCCAGGTAATCAATTGCTCGGGCGTTCAGTGGATTACACCGCGCGATTTCTGGAACGCACTGCCGACGCTGACGCCCGTGAAGAGGCAGAAAAATTGCGCGGGGCCGAACGAGGAATCGTCGAAGAAAAGAATCCGCCAGCTGAAGAAATCTCGCCGCGTCGACTCATCGACCTGCTGCGGGACATGGACATGTTGATCGATCGCCGCCGCACCGACGACCCCGAGCCGTTCGACATCACCCGTACGCCGGCGCGGCCGCCGGCACCGCGCTCGGCCTTGTTGAGTTCGATGTCGCGCGCCGACACCGGGGCCCTCGTCAATCAGTGGTACCGCAACATCCTCGGACCAGACGGATACCTACACGAAGTCACCCTCGGCGAAGTGCGTCACGCCACTTTGCCGCTCAACGTGCGCCATCCGGTGACTGGCGACGTCGTCACCGTCACCCACATCCGGGTGAGCGAAGTCGAAGCAATCGAAGACCTCGAAGGTATCGACGAAGACCGAACACGATTCGATGTCGGCTACGGACTGTGCTTTGGCCACAACGAACGCAAGGCGATTGCCATGGCCAATCTGGATATCGCCTGCCATCGCGATGCCGGACACACCCAACTGGAGCAGTCACTGCTACTCACCACCGATGCCCTCGACTCGGC
>JAEMQQ010000019.1:0-4395 GCA_016463775.1 Ilumatobacteraceae bacterium
GCCGAATTCAATATATGGCTCGACCCCGAGGCGGCTGCAACGGTGTTCATGAGTGGTGTGCCGATCACGATGGCGGGTTTGCATCTCACGCACGAATTTCAGGCGTCGCCCGAGCGAATCGCGATGGTTGAGCATTCGCATGCAACACTCGGGCCGCTGCTGGCTGGCTTGTTGCGATTTTTCAGCGGCACGTATGTGAATCGTCATTTTGGCTTCGTCGGTGCTGCGATGCACGATGTGTGTTCGGTGCTGGCCCTCACGCATCCACGGCTGTTTACCACTTCGCAGAAGTGGGTCGGTGTTGACCTGCATGGCAACCACACTCGGGGCATGACGGTGATTGACGACCGTCAATTGGTGAACCGCCCGAACGCAAACACCACGATGCTCGAAACGATCGATGCCGATGCCGGATTCGCCGCCATCGTTGAAGCCGTGCGCGCCTGCCCGTGAAGCACTGGCGCTGCCGTTGTGGCGCCCTCGGCAGGACTTGAACCTGCGACCCCTGGCGCCGGAGGCCAGTGCTCTATCCGCTGAGCTACGAGGGCAATAATCGCTTTGTTTGCCCGACGCTATCCGAGCGCAATCAGTCACAATGAAGGGGTGACGAAACGGCTGGGTTCTTTGTCTGATGCAGCCACCGCAGTGGTGCGCTGATGCCCGAGGCTGCAACCGCCGTTGTCGAACGGGTCACCGCGCTCATTGCCCGGCTTCACCCGAACATGTCCGACGATCTTGACACCGCCGCGCGGCCAAGCGAGCACGCCGACGCACAGGTCAACGTGGCGTTGGGCTTGGCCAAGCGCATCGGCAAGAACCCCCGTGAAGTTGCCCAGCAGATTGCCGACCAACTTGACCTCACCGGCATCTGCTCCAAGGTCGAGGTGGCCGGCCCAGGATTCCTCAACCTCACCTACGACGACGTGTATCTTGCCCGACTACTGAAGGAAGTTGCGGCTGATTCGCGCCTCGGCGTGCATCGTGCCGAGACGGCCGAGACCGTGGTGATCGATTATTCGGCGCCGAACGTGGCCAAAGAAATGCATGTCGGCCACCTGCGGTCAACGGTCATCGGGGATGCGTTGGTGCGGATGTGTGAAGCAGTCGGACACACCGTGATTCGCGAGAACCACATCGGCGACTGGGGTACGCCGTTCGGCATGCTCATCGAACACTTGGTGGATTTGGGCGAAGTTGGTGCCGCCCGCGAATTGTCGGTGGGTGACCTTGATGGTTTCTATAAGCAGGCACGCGCCAAGTTCGATGCGCTGCCTGAATTTCAGGAACGGGCACGAGCCCGTGTGGTCGCCTTGCAGGGTGGCGACACCGACACATTGCGCCTGTGGCAACTTCTGGTCGCCGAAAGTGCGCGTTACTTTGCGACGGTGTACGAAAAACTTGCCGTGCGTCTGACCGATGCTGATTTGCGTGGCGAGAGTGCGTACAACGAATTGCTGGTCAAGGTGGTTGAACGACTCGGTGCAGCGAAGTTGCTGACAACCAGCGACGGTGCGGAGGTGGTGTTTCCGGCGGGCTTTACCAACCGTGAAAATGAGCCATTGCCGCTCATCATCCGCAAACAAGATGGTGGCTATAACTACGCCACCAGCGACTTGGCGTGTGTGATCGACCGCGTCGAACGACTGCGGGCAACCCTGATGTTGTATGTGGTTGGTTCGCCACAAGCCCAACACTTGGCGATGATCGAGGCAGTGGCGACAGACGCAGGCTGGTTGCCGTCACCAGCCCGCATGGTGCACGTGGCGTTCGGCAGCGTGCTCGGCAACGACCGCAAGATGTTGAAGAGCCGAACCGGCGAGTCGGTGAAGTTGGTTGAACTTCTCGATGAAGCCGTGCAGCGGGCGGCAGCGTCGGTTGCCGAGAAGAACCCCGAATTACCCGAGGCACAACGCAATATCGTTGCGCGCATGATCGGCATCGGTGCGGTGAAATACTCGGATCTCTCCAGCGATCGTGTCAAGGACTACGTGTTTGAGTGGGAGCGCATGCTGTCGTTCGACGGCAACACGGCCCCGTATTTGCAATATGCGCATGCCCGAATCTGCAGCATCTTTCGTCGGGCCGACCTCGCGCGCGAGTCGGTACGGGCAGCTGCGATTGGGCTCGATCACCCGAGCGAGCGGGCACTCGCACTGTGGTTGCTGCAGTACGACTCGGCTGTCTGGGATGCTCTCGAGCGGTACAGCCCGCACCGGCTGTGTACCTACCTCTACGAACTTTCCACGCGGTATACGTCCTTCTATGAACAGTGCCCCGTATTGAAGGCCGAGAGCGATGCGGTGCGTGCAAGCCGACTTGCCCTGTGTGATCTATCTGCGCGCATCCTGGCCGACGGTTTAGCGTTGCTCGGTATTCAAACGCCGGAGCAAATGTGAGTCGCGTCAGCCGCCACCTGCTGCCTGACACCGCAACAACGGTGGGTGGTCGACTGCAGATCGGTGGTTGCGACGTGCATGAATTGGCGGTGAAGCACGGAACACCACTCTTCGTGTACGACGAAATGCATTTGCGCGCTCGCTGCGCAGAGGCCGTACGGGCCTTTGGTGCAGACGCCGTGGTCTATGCGACCAAGGCTTTTTTGTGCACGGCGATGGCGCGTTTGGCGCACGAAGAAGGCCTGTTGCTGGATGTCGCCACGGGTGGTGAGCTCTTCGTGGCACTCAATGCGGGTGTGCCCGCCACACGCTGCGTGCTGCACGGCAACAACAAGAGTGTCGCTGAGTTGCGCGAGGCGTTGACCGTGGGTGTCCGCCACATCGTGGTGGACAGCTTCGACGAACTCGACCGAATCGACGCGCTGGTTGCCGGCGGGTTGTCTGCCCCACGCGTGCAACTGCGCATCACCCCCGGGGTGTACGTGCATACGCACGAGTTTGTGAGCACCGGACAGAACGATTCGAAGTTCGGGTTCAACCTTGGTAATGGCGATGCGCAACGGGCGATCGACCGTGCCAGGGCATCACGGTCGATACAACTCGTCGGTATTCACTGCCATATCGGGTCGAACGTGTTTGAGACTGCAAATTTCACCAAAGCTGCCGAAGTGATGGTGGCATTTGCCAACCACTGCGAGTTGCCCGAACTCACTTTGGGTGGCGGGCTGGGTGTGGCGTATCTCAACGCTGAGCAGGCACCCACGATCAGTGAGTGGGCAGCCTCGTTGCGCGCCGCGACCACCGGTTTGCGCACCGGAGTGAAAATATTCGTCGAACCAGGGCGGGCCATCGTTGCCGCTGCCGCAGTCACGCTGTACGAAGTTGGCACGATCAAGCCGATTCCCGATGTGCGCACCTACGTAGCGGTGGATGGTGGAATGAGCGACAACCCGCGACCTGTTTTGTACGGCAGCGGATACGAGGCGTTCGTGCCGTCACGTTGGGAAGTCGAACGTGCCCTGGCAGTGCGACTGGTGGGTAAACATTGCGAAAGCGGCGATGTGCTCATTGCCGAGGCGGTGTTGCCCAGTGACCTGCATGTCGGAGAGGTAATCGCCACACCGGTGACCGGTGCGTACGGACACTCGATGGGTTCCAACTACAACAAGGTGCCACGACCCGCGGTGGTGTTCGTGCGCGATGGTGTGGCTCGCGTTGTGGTGCGTCGTGAGACGTACGACGATCTTGTGCGCAACGACGTGACCGATAGCGTTTAGTGCATGGCGCAAGCCAATAAACAGCCGACAGGCAAACTCTCGACGGTACGCATTGGCGTGGTCGGTCACGGTGTGGTCGGTTCGGCATTTACGGCGCTGGTAGCCCGCCAGCATGACGTGATCGCCGCACGAACCGGGGTATCGCTAGAAGTCGTGTGCATCGCGGTGAATGATGCCGGCAAGCATCCGTCACAAGTCGGTGCAGCCAAGGTCGTTACGGATGCGATGGCGGTGGTAACCGCGGCTGATGTCGACCTCGTCGTTGAGGTAATGGGTGGAACCACGCTGGCCGGCGAAGTGATTCGGGCGGCACTCGAGGCGGGCAAGCCCGTCGTGACAGCCAACAAGGCATTGCTCGCAGCCCGCTCGGCTGAGTTCTTCAAGATCGCCGACGAGCGTGGCATCGACCTGTTGTTCGAGGCTGCGGTCTGTGGTGGCATCCCGCTCATCCGTCCGTTGCGTGAAAGTTTGCGCGGTGAACCAATTCGCCGGGTGCTGGGCATCGTCAACGGCACGACCAACTACGTGCTGACCAAGATGACCGAGGACGGCCTTGACTATGTCAGCGCGCTGCGTGGTGCACAACAACTCGGATATGCCGAAGCAGACCCGACCGCCGATGTTGAGGGTTTGGATGCCGCAGCAAAGATTGCAATCATCGCCAACTTTGCGTTCGGGGTGCATGTGGTCGCCGATGATGTGTCGGCAGAGGGCATCTCCCG
>JAEMQQ010000019.1:4495-6707 GCA_016463775.1 Ilumatobacteraceae bacterium
GTCAACCTGCGCAAAGGTACGCATGCCTCACTTGGCACGTTTGCCAAGGCATCCTTCACCTCTGCTGGTGACATACGTAGTGAATTCATGCTGACCCTCGAGGTTGCCGACAAGCCAGGCGTTTTGCATGCAGTAACCGGTGTGTTTGCCCGCAACAAGGTGAGCATTCGTGCTGCCGAACAAGACGGCATTGGCAACGATGCCCGACTCGTGTTCCTGACCCACGACGCGCGCACCGCAGACATGCAGACCTGCCTTGATGAATTCCAGCGGCTGGACGTGGTGAGCAAGGTGGGCGGCTTCATCCGCATCATCGGCGCCTAGATTTCCTCAAGGCCATGAAATACATCTCGACACGCGGCAGTGCCCCAACACTCGGTTTTTGCGACACGCTGTTGGCAGGTTTGGCCAATGACGGCGGCTTGTACATGCCACAGACATGGCCGGCCATCGCCCACGGTTTGCCCGATTCGATGTTCGCCACTCGTGCCGCAGAAATAATTGCGCCGTTCATCGGTGATGAAATTTCCCGCAGCACGCTCGACACGTTGTGCCGGGAGGCGTATGCGACATTCCGCGACCCGCTCGTGGCCCCACTGCGTGAGATCGGGGACAATCGTTGGCTACTCGAGTTGTTTCATGGGCCGACCCTGGCGTTCAAGGACGTTGCGTTGCAGTTGATCGGCCGGTTGTTCGACCATGTGCTGGCGGCCCGTGGCGATTGCATCACGGTGGTGGGGGCAACCAGTGGTGACACGGGTTCGGCGGCAATCGATGGGGTCAAGGCTTGCCGCAACGTGACCATGGTGATTTTGTACCCGCAGGGCCGCATCAGCGAAGTGCAGCGACGACAGATGACCACCGTGGATGCCCCCAACGTGCACACGATTGCGGTTGACGGCACCTTCGATGATTGTCAGGACCTCGTGAAGGCCATGTTTAACGATGCGACATTCCGTGCTCAACACCATCTGTCGGCGGTGAATTCGATCAACTGGGCGCGTGTATTGGCACAGGTCGTGTACTACTTCACGGCAATCGAGCAACTGCACGCCGTCGATGCGCCACCCGTGTCGTTCAGTGTGCCAACCGGAAATTTTGGCAATGTGCTGTCCGGATGGATCGCGCGCCGCTGTGGTGCCAACATCGGCCACCTCATCGTCGGTTCGAATGCCAATGACATTCTCACAAGATTTTTCGAAACACAGCAGATGAATGCTGCACCGGTGGTGCCAACCATCAGCCCGAGCATGGACATCGGGGTGTCGAGCAACTTCGAGCGACTGTTGTTCGAAATGAATTCACGCGATGGCATGGCAACCGCCAAGCAAATCACCAATTTCCGCACCACCAAGAAATTGGCGGTCACCCCCGAGCAGTTCGGCACATGGATTCGCCCGGTGTTCCGCGGGCAACGTTGTTCGGACGACCAAACGATGGCCATGATTGCCGCGACGTATCGCGACCATGGGGTGCTCATCGACCCGCACACCGCCGTGGGGCTGGTGGCCACGCAGGCCTGCACCGAGCCCCGCGAACCCGTCGTGACGCTCGCTACCGCACATCCCGGGAAGTTTGCTGATGCTGTCGAACGTGCCACCGGCATTCGCGCAGCGCTACCCGAACACCTTGCCGACCTGATGTCACGCCAAGAGCGGTTCACGTCGCTACCCAACGACCTGGCGGCCATTCAGCGATTCGTTGCGAGTGTGTCGGCAACACGGTAGGGTGAAGATGTTCGGTTCAGCCGAGCATGCCCTACGCAGTCAAGTTTCTGACGCGAAAGCATCGTTGATGGGTGTCTCTCTACTACGTCGCCCTGAAAGAAGGACATTGTGGCAGCCCCACAGCTTGGACGAGCACAACTAGAAGCTAAAGACCGGGATGATTTGGCGCAAATTGCGTCTGCACTCGGCATCAGGGGTGTCGTAAAAGCCACTCGAGAAGTACTGATCGGAAAGATCCTGGAGGAAACCATGGCACCGGAACCCAAAGAACCAACCACCCCGAAGTCGGCGGACAAATCACCGAGCAAGTCGGCACCGAAATCGACCGCAAAACCAGCACCAGTGGCAGCAGCACCGCTCGGTGCAGGCGGCGAACCAATCTCGGAATGGGAGGTGGAGTTGGCTGAGCACGAAGGCACACCCATAGCGCCAGATGCCCGCGTGCGCCCTGAGCGCAGCGGAGAACGCACCGACACGCGCAATGA
>JAEMQQ010000019.1:6807-31507 GCA_016463775.1 Ilumatobacteraceae bacterium
AATGACCGTAACTCGAATGACCGTAACTTTGGTGACCGCAATCGTCGACGTCGCGGACGCCGTCGAATCGGTGGTCGCGACGACGGCCCACAGGGCGACGATCGTTTCGAAATCGAGCAGGTTGAGTCGAACGAGCCACTCAGCACCGAGCCGGTGAAGGTCGCGGGTCACCTCGATCTACGAGATGAGGGCTACGGCTTCCTGCGCTGCAACGGGTTTCTGCCGTCACCGACCGATCCATATGTGTCGGTGCGCTTCACCCGCCAATTCGGATTGCGCAAGGGTGATCACCTCACCGGTCTGTCGCGTCCTGCCGGTCGCAATGACAAAAACCCGGCCTTGCTCGAGGTGTACCTAGTGAATGGTGGCGACCCCGAGAAGGCCCGCAATCGTAAGAAGTTCGAGGAACTCACACCACTGTTCCCAGACGAAAAACTCGTACTGTCGTCGGTCGATGATCCACTGAATATGACGGCTCGCATCGTTGACTTGATTTCACCGATCGGCAAGGGTCAGCGTGGCATCATCGTTTCGCCACCGAAGGCAGGCAAGACCACGGTGATGAAGACGATCGCCACGAGCATCGAAAAGAATTATCCGGACGTAAAACTGATCGTGCTGCTCCTTGACGAGCGCCCCGAAGAAGTTACCGACATGCGCCGCACCGTGAAGGGTGAAGTAATTGCGTCGACGTTTGATCGGCCGTCAGAAGAGCACACCGCAGTCGCCGAACTCGTCATCGAGAAAGCCAAGCGCATGGTCGAAGTCGGTCAAGACGTCGTGATCATCCTCGACGGCATAACCCGTTTGTCGCGGGCCTACAACCTTGCAGCGCCCACCACTGGGCGAGTGATGTCGGGCGGTATTGATGCTGGTGCGTTGTACCCACCCAAGAAGTTCTTTGGTGCAGCTCGCAACATCGAAGAAGGTGGCAGCCTCACGATCTTGGCGACTGCCTTGGTCGAAACCAACAGTCGCATGGACGAGGCAATCTTTGAAGAGTTCAAGGGCACGGGCAACATGGAGTTGCGCCTCGACCGACGACTTGCCGAGCGACGTGTCTATCCGGCCATTGACGTCGATGCCTCAAGCACGCGTCACGAAGAGTTGTTGTTTGATCGCAAACAACTCCAGATGGTGTGGAAGTTGCGCCGCGTGTTGAGCGGCTTGGCAGCCGACGGCAATGCAGCGCCAGGTCTGGAGTTGCTGATTGACCGGCTGAAGTCGTTCAAGACCAACGACGAATTTTTGTCGGAGATCGCCAAACAGCCGACCGCCTGACGTGGCGGCCCAGCAACGTGAGTTTGCCGTCAGACGCGAGCGTATGGCGTTGCGGGCACACATACCGCATACCGCTTCGCCGCCGATCGAGATAGATCTCGGCAACTTCGTCGGGCTGCAGGTCGAGACCACACTGTGGGTGTCGGCGACACCACTCGTGAGCACCGAGAGTCGCACGAGTGCCCTGGCCGCCGTGCTCGCCTGGCAGGCACGCAGTGAGCGCATCAATGGCGCAGTGACACACATCAAGATTTGCGACGCCACGACCCCGGGGTTCACCGCACGGCGGGCATCGTATTTCTCGCTGCCAATCGAGGTGCTCGACACACGAAACGGTGGGCGCACGATTGCCACGCCGGCGCTGCACGAGCCGGTCGTTCAAGCCCACCCCGAACATCTGGCACTCGCCGAAATGTTCCGCAACGCCGGTGCCGACGTTGTGGTCGAACATGGTGTGGTGGCCGGAGAAGTAGCAGGACTGGAAGTTGCGCGTGTGATCGATGAGCAGGGCGTTCCACGAGTGCGCATCGGTGTGGGGACCCATGATCGTGAGATGTTCAAGATGTTGCACGGCGATGCTGCGACCGGCGATCAATTAGGTGGGGTCGTGCAGACGGTGCTGCAACACCGTCGCCCCGGTGCACCGACCCATCCGCTCAATCTGCTTGCCGTAGAGCGCGCAATGCGCAGTCAGGCAATCGCGTCACCAGCGACGCTTGGTCTACAGACGCTGCAAGTGGCTGAGCCACCCGTGGCACGCAAAAATCTGAAGGATGCCGAACCGTGTTGTGCCGTCGGCACCGATCATTCGGGTGCCGCGGTAGTGGTTGTGTTCATGGCCGGTATCGACCTCGATGTCGTGCCGTTTGCGGCTGACGCACGTGACCGCCTCTCACCCCGCGGTCGGCTCATCATTGCGGCTGCGCAACGCAATATCGTGCCCCTGCAGACACGAGTTGCCGAGTTGCTTACGCAGCCCGCACAGTTCGTCTCGGCGTAACCTAAACAACGTGTTAGCGAAACTTGACGCCATTCTCGCTGACTTTGAACAGGTGGAGATCAGCCTCACGACCTCGGAGGTTTTAGGCGACCAGTACAAGTTGCGCGACGTATCGCGGCGCTACAAGCAGATGGGGCCGTTGATCACCTGCATTCGGAGTTACAAGTCGGTACTCGGCAATGTGGAGGCGGCCAAAGAATTGATCGAATCAGCATCAGCCGAGGAGCGAGTATCGCTGGATGCCGAAATGCGGGATGGCCTCGTGCAACTTCAGGCGCTCGAAAATGAGTTGAAGGTCCTGCTGATTCCGGTTGACCCGAACGATGGCAAGAACGTCATTCTTGAAATTCGTGGTGCCGAGGGTGGCGAAGAAGCAAATCTCTTTGCCGGCGAACTCGTCGAAATGTACCGTGCTTGGGCAACCCGCAACGGTTGGTCGTTCGAGATGCTCGCCTACGACCGTTCGCCGATGGGTGGGGTCAATCAGGCGACGGCGTTGTTGAAGGGTGAGACGGTGTGGCAGCAATTGCGCTTCGAGGGAGGGCCGCACCGCGTGCAACGGGTGCCCGTCACCGAAAATGCCGGGCGAATTCACACGTCGTCAGCGACGGTGGCCGTGATGCCCGAAGCCGAGGAAGTCGACATTGCGATTGACGATCGCGACCTTGAAATCGACGTGTATCGCTCGGGTGGCTCGGGCGGTCAGAGCGTCAACACCACCGACTCGGCGGTGCGCATTACGCACAAGCCCACGGGTTTGGTGGTCACCATGCAAGACGAACGCAGCCAGTTGCAGAACCGAGTGAAAGCGATGCAAGTGTTGCGCACCAGGTTGTTGCAGCGCCGACAAGACGAACACGAAGCCAAAATCTCGGCTGATCGCCGGGCGCAGGTGGGCAAGGGTGGCCGCGGTGAAAAAATTCGAACCTACAACTACAAAGAAAATCGCATCACCGACCATCGCATTGGCTTCACGCTGTATCAGTTGCAGGACGTATTGGCGGGCAACCTCGACCCCGTGATTGACGCGCTCACGCTTGAGTATCAAGCCGAGCAGCTGGCGAAGCAGGTCGGCAGCGAGTGACGAGCGACGCCGGCACCACCTGGCGGGAGTTGCTCGCAGATACTGCCGTCTTGCTCGGCAATGCCCAAGACGCACGGTTCGTGTGCGAACACGCCGCAGGTTTGGATGCTGTTGAGTTTGCCGCCGCGCTCGGCGAAACAGTGGCCCAACGCATGGGGGTTCACGTGCGTGACATGGTGCAACGTCGACTGGCCGGAGAGCCGCTGCAGTATGTGCTGGGACGCTGGGCGTTCCGGCACCTCGACCTGCTGGTTGATGCGCGGGTGCTCATCCCGCGACCTGAGACTGAACTGGTGGCACAAGTGGCACTCGACGCGGCACGCACGGTGCAGCCAACGCGCGTGGTGGTCGATCTAGGCACTGGGTCTGGTGCGATTGGTTTGTCGTTGGCCCACGAGCTGCCGCTCACCGGTACCACCGTGTGGTTGACCGATGTTTCTGGTGACGCACTCAATGTGGCGCGCGCCAATTTGGCGGGCATCGGGCGCAACGGTGCAAATGTTCGGGTGGTGCAGGGGGATTGGTTTGCGGCATTGCCCGATGAATTGCGTGGCACCGTCGATGTAATGGTTGCCAACCCGCCGTATGTTGCCGAAGGTGACGGTGAAGTCGAAGATGTCGTAGCCCAGCACGAGCCGCACATCGCGTTGTTTTCAGGCAACGATGGGCTCCACGCCATTCGAGCCATCGCTGCCGGGGTTCGCGATTGGTTGCGACCAGGCGGTGTACTGATCTTAGAAATCGGCCACCAGCAAGGTGCTGCGGTGCGTGATGTGCTCGTGGCGCACGGTTTGAGCAATGTGCAGATTCGCCGCGACCTCGCTGGTCGCGATCGAATCGCTATTGCGACTGCCTGACTACCTCGTTACTACAGCGCGAGTTCGCCGCTACGTCGCAGCGTGACGTTGTCACCCACGTGCTCGCCACGGGTGAATGATTCTGCGACACTGCGCTCGTCGCACGTGATCCACACGCGTCGCCCATCGCTGCGCAAGGCGGCCGCCACCAAGCGCTCGGGCCCGCCATCACGGTCGTGCATAACGGAATACGCCTCGATGGTTGCTGCGCCAGCAGCATCGTCGCCGAGGGCGAGTTCGCGACGGGGAAGTGCGTCGATTTCTGCTTGCGGAGAATCGTGGCGAAAGCCGTTGGCTGGTGGTTGCATCGCATACACACCGAAGGCATGTTTGGTCGCGTAGCCGCCATTGCCCCAGATGAGAGCCTTCTCGCGGGGCGAGTCGCGCAGGCGCTGCATGGCGGTGGCGATCGCGTGCATCACGTAGTTGTTCCAGGGCCCACCGGCAAATGACAACCCGCCAGTCAGGGTCAACTGCTGGGCAAGGTCGAGACCAAGTGCCTCGGCACCCAACTGCACCGCCGACGGAAAGCATGAGTACAGATCGATGAGCGAAATATCCCCGCTGTCAACGCCCGCCAGTTCGAGGGCGAGGCGACCACCGCGGGCCACGGCCGGGGTCTCGGCAAACGACCAGCGATTGGAGATGAATTGATGCTCGTGGCAGTCGGTACCAGCCAATGGAAACACCCAGCGGTCGCGGGGCACACCAAGCGATTCGGCGCGTGCGGCTGAGCACATGATGAGTGACGCAGCCATGTTCACCTGATTGTTGGAATTCATCACCTTGCGATACGGCGCACCGATCATGCGGTTGTCGGACGACACGGTGAGCACTTGTTGGGCAGTGAGCGGCTGGCGACCCCAGGCGAACTCGTTGTCGCGGGCGACTGCGCTGAAGCGTGACCACAACTCGGCGATTCGCACGTCGTGGGCATCCACACTCCGACCAGCGGCGGCACGAATCGCCGTTTCGAACATCGGATAAATCTGGATGGGCATCACGATGCCAAGGCGCATTTCTTCGTCGTTGAGTAACGCCATGTCGTCAACGATGTGTGACGGTGCGGGTACCGGTGCACCATCGACTGGTGGCCATGGCAGGAGGCTCGTATCTTTCACCGCCGAGCGGGTACGTGAACTTTCACCGCCGGCCAGCACCACGAAATCAACCTCACCGCGCAGTATCTGGCGCGCCGTCAAGTTGACGAGTGTTTGTGGCATGTTGCCACCGTGTGGTGTGGTGGCGTATTCGTGGGCGTGCATGCCACATGCGGTACCCAATGCTCGTGCCGCGTTGCCGTACTTCCACGACAACAATCGCACGACACGAATCGCATCCACTTCGTTGGGTAGCGAGATGCCGGCATCGTGCGCAGCGGCGGAGAGCGCGTCGGCCATCAGCGCCACCGGATGCTTGGCCGACTGCGGGTCAGTCGAGCGATCGAGTGTTTGCCCTTGTCCGATCAGCACGGGGGTGCGTGGATCGAGTGTCATGCGCCACCAACCTTACGCAAGCAAGACCGGTGCGACCTAGGCTCATATTCAATGCCAGCCGCTGCGTCGCCGTCATTGAAGCGGATTGCGATTGGTGCTGACCACGCTGGATTTGAGCTCAAGGCCCATCTCATCGTCGTACTCGAGCACCTTGGCTACCGCGTCGAGGACTATGGCACGCACTCGGTGCAAGCCACCGATTACCCGCAAATTTGCGCCAGCGTCGCCCGTGCGGTGCGCGACGCAAAAGCCGATGTAGGCATCGTTTTGGGCGGCAGCGGGCAGGGTGAGCAGATTGCGGCCAACAAGGTACGCGGGGTGCGGGCCGCATTGTGCAATGACACATGGCTGGCCGAGATGGCACGTTCACACAATGATGCCAACGTGCTGTCCATGGGTGGGCGGGTAGTGACGAACGAATTGGCTGAACTTATCGTCAAGAAGTTCCTCGAAACACAGTTTGAGGGCGGACGACACGCCCGTCGTGTGGGACAATTAAACGAGATCGAAGTCGAAGAATCCCTCCGCAACGAAAGATAGGCCGATGCCATTCCCATCTGAGGTAGTCCCCGACACGCAAGTGGAAGCACTCATCGAAAAAGAGCGCACGCGGCAAGTCACCGGTCTGCAACTCATCGCGAGCGAGAACTTCACGTCGCCTGCCGTCATGCGGGCAACCGGCTCGGTGCTCACCAACAAATACAGCGAGGGCTACCCGGGCAAGCGCTACTACGGCGGCAATGCCGTCGTTGACGAGATCGAAACGATCGCCATCGAGCGCGTAAAGAAGTTGTTCGGGGCCGAACACGCCAACGTGCAGCCGCACTCCGGGGCCGGGGCGAACATGGCCGTGTACCAGGCGATGTTGAAGCCGGGCGACGTCGTCCTTGGCTTGAGCCTCGACCACGGTGGTCACCTCACGCACGGCTCACCGGTGAATGCCAGTGGGATTTTCTACAAGTTCCACTCGTACAAAGTCGGTGTCAACGATGAGCGCATCGACTTCGAGGAAGTTCGCAGCCTGGCCCTCGAACACCGCCCCCGCATGATCGTTGCCGGCACGACGAGTTATCCGCGCCGCATCGAACCCGAGCCGTTCAAGAAGATCGCCGACGAAATCGGCGCCTACATGATGTTCGACATCGCACATCTCGCCGGCCTTGTTGCGGGTGGTGCACATCCGAACCCCGTACCGTTCGCCGATGTCGTTACCTTCACCACGCACAAAACATTGCGTGGGCCGCGTGGTGGTTGCATTCTTTCCACCAAGCAACACGCTCAGGCGATCGACAAAGCAGTGTTCCCCGGCCAGCAGGGTGGGCCACTCGAGCACGCGGTGGCGGCCAAGGCCGTTGCATTCCTCGAAGCGATGCAACCAAGTTTCAGTGAGTACGCCCATCAGATCGTGAAGAACGCCGCGGCACTTGCCGAAGCGCTCGCCATGCGGGGCTTTCGTCTCGTGTCGGGTGGTACCGACACACACATGATGGTGGTCGATTTGCGCCCGTTCGATGCCGAACTCACGGGCAAAGAAGCCCAAGCGGTGCTCGATCAGGCAGGCATCACGTTGAACAAAAATACCGTGCCGAATGATCCACGCAGCCCGTTCGTTACCTCGGGTGTGCGCATCGGTACACCGTCGGTGACGACGCAGGGCATGAAAGAAAGTGAAATGGCCACCATCGCCGATTACATCGTGACCACCTTGAAGGGTCGTAACGACCCGGCGGTCATCGCCGACGTGCGCGCCAAAGTTGCGACGTTGTGTGCAGCGTTTCCCGCCTATCGTTAGGGGCGTGAGCGCCCGCTGCACTTCATCGGCGAGATCGTTCGCATGATCGGTATCGGTTCGTATCTCGTCATCGGGCTGATTGCTGCCGTTGCCACCGCAATCTCGGTGCCATTCATCATTCGATTGGCACATCGCCAGGATTGGCTCGCCACCCCCGACGCGCGGCGTATGCACCCCGTGCCGACCCCTGACGTCGGTGGCATCGCCATGTTTATCGGCATCCTCGTCGCCATCGTGGCCGCCAGCTTGATCAACGATTTCGACTCGCTGTTTCAGGACAGCACCGAGATAGTCGGCGTCGTCGTGGCCTGCGCAATTATTTTTGCCCTCGGTATTCTCGACGACATACGCGACATTTCCCCACCCGCCAAAGTGACGGGCATCGTCGTCGCAGCAGTCGCCCTCGTGTGGTTCGGTGTCACGATGTTTCAGTTTCGGGTGCCGTTCCTCGACGTGTTTGTTCTCTCCGACGATTGGGTGCCGCTGTTCACGGTGCTGTGGCTGCTTGGCATGACGCAAGCAATCAACCTGATCGACGGTCTTGATGGCCTGGCTGCGGGCATCGTTGCCATCGGGGCTGGCGCATTTTTCATCTACTCACAAGACCTCACGGCGGGCAACCTGCTGCCGCAACCCAACATCGGACCACTCGTTGCAATCATCGCAGTCGGTGTGTGTGTCGGGTTTCTGCCGTTCAATTTCAACCCCGCCCGCATTTTCATGGGGGATAGTGGTGCGTTGCTGCTCGGTCTTTTGATGGCGGTGGCCACCAGCGTGGTGGGCGGTCGGGCCGATCCTGATACGCAATCAGCCAATGGCCAGACCTATTTCTTCCTCGCGCCGATCTTCATTTCGCTGCTCGTGTTGGCGGTGCCGATCGTCGACGTGGTGTTCGCCGTCATTCGCCGCACGGCGAGTGGTCGCAGTTTTGCCGAGGCCGACATGGGCCACCTGCATCACCGCCTCATCCAATTGGGTCATGGACCGCGCCGTGCCGTCGTGATCTTGTGGGGATGGGCGGCGCTGCTGTCGGCGGTCGTACTGTTCACGGCGCTTTACAGCACCGGTTCGGCCCTCGTGCTTTTCATCATCGTCGGAAGTGCGCTCAGTGTGTTCACGCTGCTGCACCCACAACTACGTCGCGAAGATGCACAAGCACACGAGGCGGATTTGGCGAAAGACTCGCCATCCGCCTAGTTTGTTAAGCGGTTCACAAGCAAAAGCTCCTCAAGGCAAAGCCAAAGACAAAGGTGTCCCGGTGGCAACTCATACCCCAGTTTCGATCACGAATGGTGCCGAAATCGCTGGCACCGTGCTGGTCTTTTTCTTGCTTGGTTGGTTCATTGATCGGCAACTCGGTACCACACCCTGGTTCATGATTGCCTGCGTGCTCGTCGCAATCGTCGCGCAATTCTTGAAGTTGTACTACGTGTACAGCGCCCAGATGACCAGCCTTGAAGCCCAACGACGCGCCGCGGTGCACGCCAAATGAACAACCTGAATCCGTCGGTGCTGGCCATGCGCGACACCGGCCCCTCACCCGAAGCCCAGATCACGCGCGACATCGTCAAACGTGGCATCATCGCGGCACCGGCCCTCATCGTGCTGTCATCGCTCATCTGGGGCACGGCTGGCGCGTGGTCGAGTGCATATGGCTTGGGGCTCGTGTTGTGCAACTTCATCATCGCCGCGGGGCTGGTCGCCACAACGGCACGCATCTCGTACGCGTTGATGATGGCCGCCACGATGTTCGGTTACATCCTGCGACTCGGCCTGATTGCACTCGCGGTCATGTTGGTGCGCAACGAACCGTGGGTTGATCTGTTGGCGCTCGGGCTCACGCTCATCATCACCCACCTTGGGCTGCTGTTCTGGGAGATGCGATACGTGTCGGCAACCCTTGCCTTCCCCGGCTTGAAGCCCGTGATGGAAAACAAATGAATTTCACCACACTCATCGCCTTTGAGTTTCCGCCGATCAACATGTTGTTGCGCTGGCAAGACGTCGTGCCCACCATCAACAAGGTGGTCATCATCTCGATTTTGTCGACGCTGATCGGCATCGGCATTTTTCTGGCTGCCGCGCGCAAAAACCCGATGGTGGCCCCGAAGGGTGCCCGTAATCTGGCCGAAATCATCATTGACTTCGTCGAAAAACAAATCATCATGCAGACGATGGGGCCGACGGGCCTCGCCTGGACACCGTTCTTGCTCACCATTTTCATCTTCATCTATCTGAACAACATGCCGGGGGTAATTCCGCTCATTCAGATGCCGGCCACCGCGCGCATGGGCATTCCGGCGTTCATGGCGCTCATGGTGTGGGTGGTGTACAACGTGACGGGCATCAAGCATCAAGGCCCGATCGGCTATTTCAAGTCGGTGCTCTTCCCGCCAGGTGTGCCCAAAGCGCTGTACATCTTGGTGACACCCATCGAGATCATCTCGACATTCATCGTGCGGCCGTTCTCCCTTGCCGTACGACTTTTTGCCAACATGCTGGCTGGTCACCTGCTCCTCGTCATTTTTGCCTTGTTGTCCGAGGCACTGTTCCAGGCTCGCGACCGCATCTTGATACCTGTCGGGGTACTGCCGTTCGCCGTGTTGCTGTTTCTCACCGGTTTCGAGGTGCTCGTTGCATTTTTGCAGGCCTATATTTTCACCACATTGACCGCCGTGTACATCAACATGGCTTCACATGCCGAGCACTAATCAATAGTCATTCGAATATCAACCAACCAACAAGGAGATAACAGCAATGGAAGCACTAGCAACAATTGCCCGCATCGCAGCAGAAGCAGGTGACGCGGTCGTTGATCCAGCAGCCGCCAAGAACACTGCCGCCGCTGCATCAGCGGGTTACGCCTACGGCCTCGCCGCGATTGGACCAGGCATCGGCATCGGCATCATCTTCGGCAAAGCCATCGAGTCGATGGCCCGTCAGCCAGAAGCAGCCGGCATGGTGCGCACCACGATGTTCCTTGGTGTCGCCTTCACCGAAGCGCTCGCGCTCATCGGCTTCGTTGCCTTCATCTTGCTGAAGTTCGCCTAGTCACAGTCGGCCTGACGCATGCTCATTTCCACCATCTTCCTTGCCGCCGAGGACCTGGGGCCAAACCCCATTGCCCCGGAGAACAAGGAGCTGCTCTGGGGCGCCGGATCATTCCTGGTGTTCCTCTTTGTGATGCGGGTGTTCCTCGTGCCGAAGGTGAAAAAAGGCATGGAGGCCCGCTACAACGGCATCCGTGGTGGTCACGAAACCGCACAGGCTGCGCGAAGTGCGGCCCAACGCGATGTGGCTGCCTACGAAGCAGCACTCGTTGAAGTGCGCAACGAAGCGACGGCCCGCATCGACAAGGCTCGCCAAACGCTCGACGCCGAGCGTCAAGCCAAGGTGCTCGAGGCGAATGCCCGAATTTTGGCCAAACGCACGGAGGCAGATACAGCGATGCAGACCGCCCGTGCCGCTTCACGCGGTGACGTCGCAGTGGCGGTTGGAAGTGTGACCACCCGGGCTACCCAGTTGGTGTTGGGCAAAGCACCCGATGCTGCACTGGTGAAACGCGCCGTCGACAACATCATGGACGGGAGCCGTTCATGAACGTGTTTGCCGTCATCGTTGCTGCCGAAGACCCGTCGCAGTCGCATCACTGGCTATTTCCGGAAATTGGCGAAATCGTCTACGGCAGTCTTGCCTCGCTCATCATCTTTGCTGCGCTGTACAAGTTTGGTTGGCCGGCAGCCAAGAAGGCACTCGAGGCTCGAACTGCGGGGATTCAAAAAGAGTTGGATGACTCGGCAGCCGCACAGGTGCAAGCCGATGCAGATGCCACGGACATTCGTCGGGCGCTGGGCGACATCGCCAAAGAGCGGGCGAAGTTGCTCGCCGAGGCAGACACCCAAGCTGCAGCAATCCTGGCCGAAGGTCGGGCCCGTATCACCGTTGAAGTCGCAGACATGGAAGCCCGTGCCACCGCCGAAGTGCTCGCGGCTCGCGGTCGAATTGGCGACGAATTGCGGGCAGAAATTTCGTACCTATCCGGAGTAGCCACGACGGATGCAGTGCGGGCCGCCATGGATGACCGTACACAACAAGAATTGGTCGATAATTTCATCGCCAAGGTGGGTGCATCACGATGAGCACCGCCCAAGTCACCGCCTACGTCGTGGCAATGTTCGAGATTGCGTCGGCGAACGACGCAGTTTCGGCAGTGGAAGACGACATGTTTCGTCTGGCACGGGCAATCGAGTCGAACGAGCAACTGCGCGCCGCACTCAACGACACATCATTACCGTCTGATCGTCGTCAAAAAATTGTCGAACAATTGCTCGGTGGCAAGGCCCACAATGTGACCGTGCAACTGGTGTCGATGCTGGTAGGCACCGGCCACATCTCGCTGCTGCCGCAGGTTGCCGATGCACTGGTCAAGCGGGCATCGAGCTCGAAACAACTGGAAGTTGCCGAAGTGCGCAGTGCGGTGGCACTCAGCGATGCCCAGAAGGCACGCCTCGCCGAAGCCCTCGGTAAGGCAGCCGGTAGGCCCGTCAACCTCAAGGTCGTGGTCGACCCGAACGTGATTGGTGGGCTTGTAGCCACGATCGGCGACGAAGTAATCGATGACACCGTCCGTACCCGTCTCGACCAAGTTAAGTCACGTTTCTAAGCGCCATTCGAAAGGAAAGCAATCATGTCTGAACTCACACTCTCTGCTTCTGATATCGCATCTGCGATCACCAAAGGTCTCGAGGGCTATGCACCATCGGTTGAAGCCCGCACCGTTGGTCGTGTGGCAGAAATCGGCGACGGCATCGCGCGCGTCAGTGGTTTGCCCGACTGTGCGGTGAACGAATTGCTTGAATTCGAGGATGGCAGCGTGGGGCTAGCGCTCAACTTGGATGAAGACTCGATCGGTGTCGTCGTGCTCGGTAATGCAGACGGTATCGAAGAACAGCAAACCGTCAAAGCCACGGGCCGTATTTTGTCGGTGCCGGTTGGCGACGCCATGCTTGGTCGAGTCGTCAATGCGCTCGGCGTGCCAATCGACGGCAAGGGTGAAATTGTCGGTGCGATCATGCGCCGAGTCGAAGTGCAGGCACCAGGCATCATGGGTCGCAAACCCGTGCACGAGCCGCTGCAAACCGGCATCAAGTCGATTGATGCAATGACCCCGATCGGCCGTGGGCAGCGCGAATTGATCATCGGTGACCGCAAGACCGGCAAGACCACCATTGCCATCGACACGATCATCAATCAAAAAGGTCTCGGAGTGAAGTGCATTTATGTGGCGGTTGGCCAAAAAGGTTCGACCATCGCCCAAACCGTCGAAACCTTGCGCAAATACGGCGCGATGGAGTACACCGTGGTTGTTGCTGCACCAGCCAGCGACCCGGCACCGTTCAAATACCTCGCGCCGTACGCCGGTTGCGCAATTGGCCAGCATTGGATGGAAACCGGCGAGCATGCGTTGATCGTTTACGACGATCTTTCCAAGCAAGCCGAGGCCTACCGCCAGATCTCGTTGCTGTTGCGCCGCCCGCCGGGTCGCGAGGCCTACCCAGGTGACGTGTTCTATCTACACAGTCGCTTGCTTGAGCGCGCCGCCAAGTTGAGCGACGAGCGCGGTGCCGGTTCACTGACGGCACTGCCCGTAATCGAGACCAAGGCCGGCGACGTGTCGGCATACATTCCGACCAACGTGATCTCGATCACCGATGGTCAGGTATATCTGCAAGACAACTTGTTCAAGTCGGGTGTGCGCCCGGCCGTCGACGTGGGCATCTCGGTGAGCCGTGTGGGTGGTGCAGCGCAAATCAAGTCGATGAAGAGCGTGTCAGGAACCCTGAAGCTTGACCTTGCCCAGTTTCGCGAACTTGAAGCATTCGCCACGTTCGGCTCCGAGCTCGATGCCATCAGCAAGGCGCAGTTGGAGCGCGGCTATCGCCTGGTGGAGTTGTTGAAGCAGCCGCTCAACAGCCCGATGCCGGTTGAAGAGCAGGTCGTGTCGATCTTTGCCGGCACCAAGGGATACCTCGACGACATTCCGGTGCCCGATGTGCGTCGCTTCGAGCAAGAACTGCTCGAACACATGCGCTCGCGCAATGGCAGCATGCTCTCTGGCATCCGCCAGAACCCGAAGTCTGACGTGCCGGCCGATCTAGCCAGCGTCGTGGCGGCATTCAAGAAGTCGTTCACCGCGACACCAGTCGGTGGTGTCACAGCAGACCCAACCAAGACGTCGGCTGGCGAAGTCGGCGAGGCCGCGAGCAAGAAAACCCTGGCGACGGAGTAGTTCAGCACCATGGCCGGCGGTCAAGAACGCATTCTTCGGAGTCGGATTCGGTCCGTCCAGGCAACGAAGAAAATTACCCGCGCCATGGAACTCATTGCTGCCTCGCGAATCGTCAAGGCGCAGCAACGCGTGCAGTCGGCAGTGCCGTACAGCGAGATGATCACGAACGTGGTCAAAGACCTGGTGGCTGGCGGGTCGAGCACCGAGTCGGCATTTTTGAAGCCGCGCGAAGTCGTCAAGACCACCTGTTACGTCGCAATCGCTGCTGACCGTGGGCTGTGTGGTGGCTACAACGCCGGTGTTCTGCGTGCGACCGAAGGCGAAGTAAAGGCCGATGTGCTGGCCAACAAAACGTACGCCGTCGTGCCAGTCGGCCGCAAGAGCGAGAACTATTTCAAGTTTCGTGGATATTCGTTGATGACACCATTTTCCGGTTTTTCGGATGCGCCAAAGTACGAAAACGCAAAGGCGATCGGTCAGTACGTGGTGGATTTGTTCCTGAAAAAAGAAGTTGATCGAGTGGAGTTGGTGTACACCCGCTTCGTCTCTGCCGGCACCCAAGAAGTGGTGCGTCGGCCACTTATTCCGCTCGAGCGTGAAGCGGTCGAAGGCGGCGACGGCAAACCCGAAGGCCCAGGCAGTGCCTACGAGTTTGAGCCCAGTGCCGAAGACATCCTCGGTTCGCTCTTGCCACGCTACGTAGAAGCACGTATCTATGCGGCGTTGCTGAATGCTGCTGCAAGTGAGCACGCTTTCCGTCAGCGGGCGATGAAATCGGCCACCGATAATGCCGAAGACCTCATCAAGGGTTTGTCGCGCACCATGAACCGCGCGCGACAAGATTCGATCACCACCGAAATCATGGAAATCGTCGGTGGTGCCGAGGCGCTGAGCGGTGCCAACAACAAGACGGGTGACTGATCGTGACCACCAACTACCTCTATTTCACAGCAATCTGCCTACATTCGAAAAAGGAGCAATCATGACAGCAACCATGCCATCAACGACGAGCAAGGGCACCGAAGGTCGCGTGGTCGCCATCGCCGGACCAGTAATCGACGTCGAGTTCCCTCGTGGCCATCTACCCGAACTGAACCGGGCACTCGAATTCACCGTTGACGTCGACGGCACACCCAATGTGATCTTGGCCGAGGTTGCCCAACAGCTCGGCAACAGCCGTGTGCGTGCGGTGTGTATGAAGCCAACCGACGGTTTGCGGCGCGGCACAGCGGTGCGTGACACGGGGCGCGGCATCTGCGTGCCGGTCGGCGAAAGGACGCTCGGGCACGTGTGGAACGTCTGGGGCGATGTGCTGGACGGCAACAACGACGACTTCAAAGATATTGAGCGTTGGGACATCCATCGTCCGGCACCGTCGTTTGACTCACTCGAACCCACGATGCGCATGTTCGAAACAGGCATCAAGGTCATCGACCTGCTCACGCCGTACCTCGCCGGTGGCAAAATTGGCCTCTTCGGCGGTGCCGGCGTCGGCAAGACGGTGCTCATCACCGAAATGATCAACCGTGTGGCATCCAAACACGGTGGTGTGTCGGTGTTTGCCGGCGTTGGTGAGCGCACCCGCGAAGGTACCGACCTGCGCATCGAAATGGCCGAGTCGGGCGTGTTTGAAAAAGCAGCCTTGGTCTTCGGTCAGATGGACGAGCCACCAGGTGTGCGTTTGCGCGTGGCACTTTCGGCACTCACGATGGCCGAATATTTCCGCGACGTGAAGAATCAAGACGTGTTGTTGTTCGTCGACAACATCTTCCGGTTCGTGCAGGCCGGTTCGGAAGTGTCGACACTGCTCGGTCGTATGCCGTCCGCGGTGGGCTACCAGCCGACCCTGGCCGACGAGATGGGCCAGTTGCAGGAACGCATCACCTCCACTCGTGGTCGATCGATTACGTCGTTGCAGGCGGTGTACGTGCCAGCCGACGACTACACCGACCCGGCACCGTTCACCACGTTCACCTTCTTGGATGCAACAACCGAGTTGTCACGACAGATTGCATCGCTCGGCATCTATCCAGCGGTCGACCCACTGGCGTCAACTTCGACGATCTTGTCGCCCGAAGTGGTCGGCGAGCGTCACTACAACGTGGCGCGTCGAGTGCAGGAGATTTTGCAGCGCTACAAGGAGTTGCAGGACATCATCGCGATTCTTGGGTTGGACGAATTGTCGGAAGAAGACCGTCAAACCGTGTCGCGCGCCCGCAAGGTACAGCGCTTTTTGTCGCAGCCGTTTTATGTGGCCGAGGTATTCACCGGTGTGAAGGGCGAATATGTCCCAACATCCGAGACTGTCGAAAGCTTTGAAGCCATCGTGAAGGGAGACCTTGACGACGTGCCAGAACAGGCCTTCCTCAATGTCGGCAGCATCGAACAGGTTTTGGCCAAGGCCAAGGCCCTGCAAGAGTCTGCGGCGTAGGCTTCACATCGATGGCGAGTGGGGCGACGATGAAGGTTGAAGTGGTGTCGCCCGAGCGCGTGCTGTTTTCGGGTGCAGCGACACAACTCATCACCCGCACCGAGAGCGGTGGCGAAATCGCATTCTTGCCCGGCCACACGTCGTTTCTTGGTGTGCTCACCGAGAACCACACCCGCATCTTCCTGGAAGACGGCAGGGTGCAGAGTGTTGCGGTGCATGGCGGCTTTGTCGAGGCATCCGGTGGCCATGTGACGCTGCTGTCAGACAATGCCGAACTTGCCGAAGACATTGATGTCGCACGTGCGCGTGCGGCCAAAGAGCGTGCCGAGTCGTTGCTGCGTGGTGAGCATGAGGCGAGTGTCGCAGCCGACCTGCGTCGTGCAGATGCGCGACTGTCCGCCACTGGCGGACTTGTCAGCAAATAAATACCGTGGCCCAGGCTCCGTTTACCCACGCCTTGGTCACGGGTGCATCAAGTGGCATCGGTGAGTCGGTCGCCCATAAGTTGGGCAAAGCCGGTGTCGGCATGGTGCTGGTGGCCCGCCGCAAAGACCGCCTCGAGGCGATTGCCGCCCAGTACCCGAATGTGGAGGTGCTCGTCGCTGATCTGACCACTCAGTCGGGTCTCGATGCAGTCATCAGTCGATTGCAAAGTGACTCGCTCCCGTTGATCGATTTGGTGGTGAATAATGCGGGCTTCGGCACATCGGGTGCGTTCGTTGAAGCCGACCCACAACGATTGAGCAACGAGATCTCACTTAACGTAAATGCACTTACACGCATCAGCCACGAAGCGATTCGCCAGATGCAACCACGGGGCCGCGGTTTCCTGTTGAACGTGTCGAGTATTGCGTCATTTCAACCAGGCCCCGAATTGGCGGTGTATGCGGCAACCAAGGCGTTCGTCACCAGCCTCACCGAGGCCCTGCATGAAGAGTTGCGGGGCTCAGGTATTCGGGTGACTGCGCTCTGCCCAGGGCTCACCCGCACGGAGTTTCAAAGTGTCTCCAACACTTCGGGGCTCGAGTCGACATTTCCCGATTTTGCGTGGATGTCGGCTGATGATGTTGCGCGCGATGGGCTGCGGGCGGTTGCCGACGGTAAGGCCATTTGTGTGCCAGGCCTGGTGAATAAATCGCTGGCAATGGTGTCGACGTTTACGCCACGCGGTTTGGCGCGGCGCATTGCCGGCTTGGCCACACGCCTTCGTTAACTACAACGTGATGTAGATGCCGCCGCTGCGTTCACTTGCCTTGTATTGCGTGAGCGAGCGTTCTGCTGGACCTTGTATGACTTCGCCTGTTGAGGCGTTGAACACCGAGCCGTGGGCAGGGCATGCAAGTTGCCCAGCAGCGCCAGGCGACACGAGAGCACCAGCATGAGTGCAGGTTCGGTTGAAGGCCACCACACCGGACGCAGTACGGGTGACCACGACACCCAAGTTGCGCCCATCAGAGGTAACGATGACATTCTGGCTGGTGCCGGTGGCCAGTGCCGACGAATCAAGAACCCGAACTTCACTGGTGGTTGGCGGTGGCGGGGCAGCCTTCACCCGCTTCCACTGACGGGCCGCACCCACCTTGACGCACTCAAACGTTTTGTTGCCCTCGGTGAGACGCTTGCCGAGTTTTTTGCAGACGTCGCCACCCCGAATTTGCGGTGCAGTCACTGCACCAACCACAGTCGCAGGTGCGAATAGGAAAGCAACGAAACCTGTAGCCAACATGCCAACGACCGAGCGACGCGAAGAATTTTCCATTGCTGAAATCTAGGTCAATATGCCGAGGTAGGTGGAGCGCACGCTCAAAGTTTTCTTTTTGTTCACCACTTGAGCCGACTTTGCAGCCCAAGAGCGGGCAGGTGCTGAGGCTTAGCGGAACTCCACCGACGAATACTGACCGATGCGATCAGCACGATGGCGCGTGTCAATCGTGCGAATCGTGCCACTGCGCACCCGCATGACGAGGCTCTGGGAGGTGGCGCCGTACGCGTCGTAACGCACGCCACGCAATAGGTCGCCATCGGTGACGCCGGTGGCCGCAAAGAATGCATCTTCGCACTGCACGAGGTCGTCGGTCGTGAGCACACGATTCATGTCGATGCCCGAGGCTTTGGCAAGCGCCCGGTCTTCATCGCCGCGGGCCCACAAGAGACCCTGAATCTCCCCGCCGAGCGCCTTGAGTGCCGCCGCAGAAGTGACGCCTTCGGGTGTGCCGCCGATACCCATGAGTGCATCCACGCCGGTCCACGGCAGGGCTGCGGCGATGGCACCGAAAATGTCGCCGTCGGTGATCATCTTGATGCGACACCCGGCGGCCCGAATCTCACCAATGAGATCGGTGTGACGCGGGCGATCGAGCATCACGATGGTGAGTTCGTTGAGCGTCTTGTGTTTGGCGCGGGCGATGGCGTCAAGGTTGTGTCGCGTCGACTTCGTGATGTCGATTGCCCCACGGGCATCGGGGCCAACCGCGATCTTGTTCATGTAGACGAATGGGCCAGGGTTGAACATCGAGCCACGCTCGGCCACCGCAATCACACTGAGCGCATTACCGCGACCGAGCGACGTGAGCGTCGTGCCGTCAATCGGGTCGACCGCAACGTCGGTAACCG
Source organism: Ilumatobacteraceae bacterium (assembly GCA_016463775.1). GTDB lineage: Bacteria > Actinomycetota > Acidimicrobiia > Acidimicrobiales > Ilumatobacteraceae > F1-60-MAGs027. The sequence continues at coordinate 25,651 of JAEMQQ010000019.1, forward strand.
GCTTGCTGCCGTTGCCGACGCGTTCACCATTGAACAGCATCGGTGCCTCGTCTTTCTCGCCTTCGCCAATGACGACGACGCCGTCCATGTTGACGGTGTCGAGCAGGTTGCGCATTGCATCAACTGCGGCACCGTCGGCAGCGTTCTTGTCGCCGCGACCCACCCACTTTGACGCAGCGAGGGCAGCCGACTCGGTGACTCGCACCAATTCCATCGCGAGGTTGCGATCAGGCTTTGCGGGTAATATCACCGCCCCCAAATTAGCCGATTCGGCACGCACTAGCGTTCGGCACATGACCGATTGGGACCCCCGCAATCCCGACGCGGCAACGGTGCGGTACGACCTGTCCGACTGGTCGCTTGAGGAACGTGTCGAATTGGTGGCGATGTTGGCCGAAGCCGATATCCGCCACGACTGGGATGGCACCGAATTGCTCGTGCCCACCGAGAGCGAATCAGTGGTGGATGTGATGCTGGATGACGTCGAAGACGACGATGGCGCACCAACGTCGCTGGTTGGCGAGTTGGAGGAGTTCGAGTTGGACGGATGGACAACGGCTGATCGCATGGAGTTTGCGGCCGTCCTCGTTGAGCGGGGCATCGGTCACCGATGGGAAGACGATCTGCTGCTGGTGGGGGTTGACGATGCTGATGTGGTGGAGGGTTTGCTCGATGAGTTTGACTCGTGAGTGCGGGTGCTCAGTAGCGTTCCACTAGTGAGTAATGCTTCGACACAGCTCCTCGCTGAAGTAGAAATTTTCCACTCGCGTACGTATTCACCGACGCGCCGACTTTCGCTCGGGCACCTGGTGCTGCCGGTCGACCCCACCCCGGGGCTCGGTGGTTTATTGCTGGGTGGCATCGTCGCGGCCCACCTGCCCGAGGTCGACGAAGAATTGGTGCCCGACATTCATCGACTGGTGCTGCAGGTTGATCGCGCAGATCGCGTGACACAGCCGCGGCTACGCCACCGGTATCAAATCGATCGACAAGGTTTGTCGCGCAGTCGTCACCGATTGGTGGGCGATGGCGAACAATTGAATTACGATTTTGGAACCAACGGCAGCCCGCTGCAGCAGGTGCTTGGTGCCATCTACGCCCTCGAGCGGCTGGATGTCTTGGCCCGACACGCGCTGATACCCGTATTCCACAAGGCCATGCGTTGGCGTGGCCCACTTGATGTCAATTTTCTGTCGTATCTGGCCGGTACCGCCACGGCGTCGATCACTTCAATGACCGACCCTCGCGCGTGGGCGCTCGAACTACTCGGTTTCCCGCTCGGCACCGTGAGCCCCTCGAAGCGTGATGTGCAGAGGCGCTATCGCGAGAGTTTGCGTGACGTGCACCCCGACCACGGTGGCAATATCGACGCTGCCGGGCAACGTATTGAGCAACTCAGCGAAGCACGCCGCGTGTTACTCGCCGCTATTGCGTGACTATTTCATATTTCTGGCCTCGTAGCCTTCAGTCACTGTGCGCGGTTTAGGAACATTGATCAACACCGGCCTCGTGGTGCTGGGTAGCGGTTTAGGGGTCGTCATCGGTGATCGCATTCCCGAGCGAATGCGCGTCACACTCCTGCAAGTAATCGGCTTGGTCACCATTGCCCTCGGTGTGAGCGACGCGATCGATACTCGCAACATGGTGTTTCCACTCATCGGGATGGCGGTCGGGGCATTGATTGGTGAACTGCTGGCGATCGAAGATCGACTCGAGCGCCTCGGTGAGCGTCTGCAGCGACGCTTCGATCGCAAGTCGGGGGCCGATGCCGGCGAGCGGAGTTTCGTCAAGGGTTTTGTCACTGCTTCGGCGTTGTATTGCATCGGGCCACTCACCGTGCTGGGTGCCATCGAGGACGCCAGCGGTGAAACCCCGCAGCTGTACATCATCAAGGGTTTGTTGGATGGTTTTGTCTCCATCATGTTTGCCGCCATGTACGGCATCGGGGTGGCATTCAGTGCGCTGTCGGTGCTGGTGGTGCAGGGCAGCCTCACGCTTGGGGGCACGGGGCTTGATGCCGTGCTCGACGATCGCATGCGCACCGAGCTGTTCGCCGCTGGGGGGCTTGCAGTCATTGGCATTGGCCTGAACTTGTTGCAGATCACCAAGATTCGTTTAGCAAACCTGCTCCCAGGTCTGGTACTTACCCCGGTGCTGGTGGCCATTTTTGCCGTGTAACACCCATCTGCGAATATGAGTCCATGACCATAGAGCAAATCGAAGATGGTGGCATTTGTTCGGTGTGTGGCTTGCCAATATTTTTCCATGGCGAAGCGACCGTCGACTGCCCACAGTGCGGTACCGAGTATGTCAACTCTGAAGTTGACAACGCTGAATAGCAACGACGTCGGCTATTCCTTCCAGATCTCGGGTTGACGTTTGGCGCGCGGCGACGCGCGGCGACGTCGCGGTGCAAGCGCCGCTTCGGCCGCGAACGGCTCGAGCACACCCTGCAGGCGTTTGGCTTCATTTGCCAAGTGACGAAGTCGCGCCGCCAAGACCATGAGGTTGTCGGGCGGCAGGTCGACAGCCAGGTGCACCGCGTCATTGGCGAACCAGAGGCGGGTTATCGAGCCAGCCTGGTTGTGCTCGTTGATCTCTCGCAGCAGTTCTGCACTTTCGTTGGCATCACGGGTCACCACGGTGGAAAGTCGCACCAGAGGTACTTTGTCACTTTCACGCTGGAAGAAGTCGAGGGAGATGGTAACTGCATCGTGGCGAACGCCGATAGTGCCATCGGCCGCCGTCTTGAATTGGAATTTCTCACGTTCCAGCACCTTGACGGCACGCTCGTGCAGTTTTAACACTGGAACAAAGGTCATTTTTGCGACGATGTAGTGGGTGTCGCTTTCCAGAACTATGTCATGAGGTTGCTTGGGGTCAAAGGAGATGGTCCAGGTGGATTCCTCATCGACGCAATTGAAGATGATGGGCATCAGGTCTTTGTGTACCTTCACCTGTCCGACACCCTTGGTATCGGCGGTGGTAACTGCGCGCATGGGGTAGAGATTTGCGTCGCTCCAGTCACTGGAGACCCTAAGCAGATCCTTTTCGATCTCAATCATGAAATGTTCCGGGCTCGTGCATTCGTCACCATCGTCGTCGGACATGCCTACCTCAAATGGTGTACCAGTGCCAGAGAAAATCACCTTGAGAAACTCGTTGCCACCGAGTTGTGCAGACGCGCGAGACCCAGTGAGTGCGGTACGTTCGGGTGTTGGCATGGGAACGCTTGAGCAAGGAATTGATTGACTGCCGTATGACGATTGTGCCGTGACGATTCCGTCGGAGATTGTGAAGGTCGTAGCACCACTCGCAGCACGATGGCGACCGGCATTTGCAACAATCGTCAGTGGCAACTTGTAGGCACCACCAAATGATGCCGAGTCACCCGTGATCACGATGGTGTATGAGTCGACAGAAATCAGCCATTGTCGTCGTCCACCGTCGCAGTACACGATGATTCCGGAGATGTTCTTTGATTCCATGCGCAACATCATCAGTGCGTCAAAGATGTGGCGAAGTTCGTTGGTGTCAACCAGGCCGAGGGAGATGGTGTCTTTTTTGTCGGTCATTTGGGGTTCTCTACGTTGCTGGCCACTGACGGAATGTGAGCGCGCGCGTATCCGGCGGGAATACTGCGGTTGAAATCGGCAACTTCGGTCATCCATTGGTCGTCAATGGGGTTGCTCGCGGTAATGCCCGGAATTGTGGTAGCCGTGATCGGGCAATCACGATGACGGTCGGCGATGGTGGTGAGCCAATTGGTGAGTGCGCGAACCTGACGCCTGGAAACGGTGATGACCACCCCTGTGCCTTCGTTGCGAACTGACTCTGTCGAGAGCACTGCCCGGAGCCCAGCATCAGCGGCTGCAGTGAGCAGCTGACGAAAAGCACTCGCAGTCATGATGGGTGTCGAGTCGGGTTGTGTCATCAGTGCCTCCTAGTGGTGGCGAAGGGAACGGGAGTTGTCACCGTAGACGAACGGTGTACGGCAGTGGTTGCACCCAGCGACACAAAGGAGGGAAAGATTCGCCGGGTGCACCACCGTTTGCATCTACGCACGTACTGACAGGGGGTGTGCGCTCGCTAGTCGGAGGAGTCGTTCTTACCGAGGCCTTCAAGACGCAAGAAAAACGGTACTTGTTCTCGACTGGGGTCTAACCGAAACAGCGCGGCTGCCTTGCCGTAGCGGTCAAAGGTTGGACGAGACACACCCTCAACTGGTGCAAGGATCCCGATTTTTTGCATCTTGCGGGCAAAGTTGGTGGGGTCGAGAGCCTTCAGCAGGCGCGGTGGTCGCGGTGTCTTGGTTCGTGTGCTTTGGCGTAAGAGTCGCGACATCAACTCGATTTGTCGGGCAATGTCGGCAACTGGAGCCGTGGATCGGGATGCCAAACCATCCGCCTCTGAGCTGAGGGCCCGCGAAGGATACGACTTGATTTCGCCCACGCTGCGATTCATCACGAAGTCGGGTCTATTTGGCAAAGGTGGCATCATCATGGCCAATTCGTTGATGGCGCGCCCCACACCTGGGTCACTGAGTGCAGTGAGCGCTTCGAGTTTGGCCAGGTAGCCGCGCACCGAATCGGCATGGCCCGGCCGTTCGGCTGCTTCGGCAGAGTCAAGCGATTCGTGGAACAGCGCTTCGTACACACGACGAAGCTCACCAATGGTGAACTCTTCGCGACAAAACTTGGCTGCCAATGGGGTAGTCACCACCAGATTGCGCACGAGACCAATGGCTGCCAGCACGATGTCTTCGTGGTCGAACTCGAGCCGGTTGGGTCTTGCCAGCACGTCAACCACGGGTCGGAACTGCACGCGGCTTACGTGCCCGACTGCGTCGTTGGGGTGAACGGCGAGATCGCGGTCATCACCCACAATGGCGAGAAAAGCCACCGAGACGGTGCGGCCGCTGCGCGGGTCGCGATCGGCATCACCAAAGGCGCCGATTTGGTGGAGGTCGTCTTCGGTGAGTGACAGGTTGGTCTCACGGGCAAGCACCCGTAACGCCGCTTGGGTAAGGGTGGTATCTGGGGTCGGGCCCGTGCCGTATACGTCATTTAAGAGGGTGTTGCCCACGTGTCCGCCTGGAAGCGCCCAATGGTGCTGGGCGTGGCGCTCCAGTCGCTCCACGCGGCGTGGGGCCCTTGGGTTGCCGCGGCGGGTGAGCACGTTGCCGTCAATAAAGGCGTCGGCACCGCGGCGCTGCACCACCCCTATATGTAGGAGGTCATTTCTGAGACTCAGGAGCACCACATCAACGGCCACATGGAAGTCAGGGGGTCTGGCTGGCGTCTCGCCAGGTGCAGGCTGCGGGGCTGGACGCCCGGCCTTTGATGTCGACTTTTGGCGTTGCGGTTGGGAAGGCATGAGCGCACCTGCTATATTGGTAGGTTCCGAATGTACACCTCTACCTTACGGCAGAAATGTCACAGATGTGATGACTGTGTGCGTAGAAGAGGTGTGAAGTCAGGCTATTAGTCAAAACGCTAATACTCTGTGACACCCCTAGGTCATGCTCTCTGTGACAGCCCAATGTCAGCAGAGAGGACCGAGATGAAGCAGCAATCCAACAACCCAATCAACAACCCCAACCACAAGGAGACCACCGCAACCACAATCACCCCACTCACCCCCGCCCAGCGTCGCTACGTCGAGGCGGTGTATGCACACCTGTGCAAGACCTACGGCTTCAAGATCGCCAAAGCCAGTCTGCGTGGCCACAAGCCAGCCGATATTGGATCGTTTGCCATTGAAAAAGTGATCCGCAATGTGCAGCGATTCATGAATCGTTACCCAACTCCAGATAACGCAGCCAATGCAGTGGCGTCCAACTCATTCATCGACTATT
>JAEMQQ010000020.1 GCA_016463775.1 Ilumatobacteraceae bacterium
TGCATGGTTTGGGCGGTGATTTTCGGCGCAATGAGGAAGTTTTCGATCTGCTGGTACACGACGATGAAGCCGAGTACGAACAAGCCCTTGATTGGTGAATCGATTGCCGTGAGTAGCAGCGGCAAGACACCCGCCACATAAATACCGATCACCGGCAAGAACTGCGAAATGACACCAACCCACAACGCCAGGGCCACCGGCGCAGGTGTACCAATGGCTTGAAAAGCAATCCAATGCAGGAATGACGAGACCACCGCCAAAATCGCACGGGACGAGAGATATCCACCCGTTTTTTCGACGGCAAGTTCCCACACCTGGAGCACGACTCGTTGCCGCTGCGGACGCAACCAACTGCAGATCGTGCGGCGCAACCGCGGCCCGTCGGCTGCCAGATAGAACGTGAACAACAGAATCGAGAACGCCTGGAACAAGGTGCCAAAAGCCGTCACGCCAAGTTTCACCGCTCGGTCGGCTTGTGAGTTGAGGAATTCCCGCACCGGGCCATTCGGATCATCGATCGAGTCGATGATCTCGACGGCATCAAGATTCGCCCCGAAATTGTCGTTGGCGAAACTCACGACGTCGGTGACGTATTGATCACGATTGTCGGCAAGTTCACTGGCTTGATCAGCAACCAGTGCACCCATCACCGCAACAAAAGCGATAACAACTACGGCAACCGCTGCCAAAATCAGACTGGTTGCCACGCCACGACGCATGCCACGGCGCGCCAGCCGATTCGTGCCGGGCTCGATGGCAAATGCCAAAAAGACCGAGATGACCAGCAGCAGGAAGAAGCCAAACAAGCGGTCCCAGAGCTCGCGCACGAGGAAAGTACTAAGGAACCCCAACCACAGCAAAAAGATGGCCCGTGGCACCCAGCGCGGCATCGAATCGTTGGTTGACGGGGTTTGTGCCACATCTTTCAGGGTACTGAACCGCATCGTGACGCTGTCTGCACGATGTGATGGCACGATGAAAGGGTGAACCTCAACCGCTCTGCCATCGATAGTGCGATCACGACCGTGCGTGACTCGTTGACCAAGGCCCTGCGCGACCGAGTCGCCGGCCCCGACGGCGAACAACGAATGCTCGAACTCATGGACCCGACGGCCCCGCGTTGGTTCGCCGATGACCGACCGATTCGTCGCGTGCATTCTGATGCGGCGATGTTCATCGGTGGCTTGCGGGCTCTGCTCGTGCAGTCACTGCACCCCTTGGCGATGGCCGGTGTTGCCCAACATTCTGACTTCCGCAACGATCCATGGGGACGACTGCAACGCACCGCAGATTTCCTGGCCGCGACGTCCTTTGGCCCTGCATCAGAGGCTCAGCGCAGCATCGATGTCATCAATCGTGTGCACGAACGGGTCGTCGGCGTGGCCAGCGACGGGCGCGCCTACTCGGCGCGTGATCCACATTTGTTGCGCTGGGTGCACATCATCGAAATCGACAGTTTTCTCACCGCCCATCAGCGGTTTGGTGAATTTCCGCTGGATGAGGCAGGTTGCGACGGCTACGTACAGGACACGGCATTCATCGCCCGCAAGCTTGGCGTGACTGCGCCACCCGAATCGGCACGGGCCCTGCGTGATCAAATCTCGTCGTATCGCGGTGAAGTACGGGCATCAAAAGAGTCGCGCGATGCGATGCGTTATCTGCTGCTTGAGCCACCACTTCCGCTCGTTGCCCGTGCCGCCTACTCCCTGTTGGTTGCGGCAACGATTTCCACGTTGCCACGCTGGTCACGCCCGCACCTTGGGTTGCCCTATTTGCCCGTGACCGAACGACTTGCATTGCGACCACTTGGTGATGTGATCACCCGAGTGGTGCGCTGGGCAATGCCCCAACGCATCACGCCCTAGGTGGTGCGAGCCCACTCGACAAACGCGTCGTAAATACCCTGTTGGGCTGCGTCATCAGCAGACGTATCTTCCGGGTGCCACTGCACGCCAACGATGCGGTGCTCTTCATGTTCGATTGCCTCGAGCAAACCATCGGACGCATGACCGACGGCGTTGAACCCTGCAGCCAATACTTCGATGCCCTGGTGATGAAAAGATGCACCCCGTATGCGACGTGATCCTGTGGCGTTTGCCAGCCACGATTTCGACGCAAGTTCCACGTCATGCACGACGAATTCGGCACCGACTGGAAACTCACCTGGCGCGTGCGCAACAAGGGATGCGGCATTCGGCAAACTACCGAGATGCTGCACGAGCGTGCCGCCAAGCACCACGTTCGCTAATTGCATGCCGCGACAAACCGCCAGCACGGGCAGCCCGTTCGTCAACGCACCCTGCAACATTGCTATTTCAAATTGATCTTGCTCTGGTGAAACGCCATAGACCTGCGACGAAGCAGTTTGCCCGTACAGCGATGGGTCGACATCAGGGCCACCCATCAACACGAGTGCATCGAACCGCTGCATGAGCTCTGCTGCCCCGTCAGTACGAAACATCTGCGGTGCAACCACGACCGGCTCGCCACCGGCGCGCAGAATTGAATTCAGGTACCGCTTGCCGGCAAACGCCACTTCGTCGCGCGAGACCTTGCTTGGCGCACCGGTGCGGCCCGCCACGGCAATCAGCGGTGCCGCCACGTGCGACTATTCGGCGACGGTGATGATGACGGAGTTGATCACCACGGATGTTTCGGGGCGATCACCTGGGCCCGTTGCAACACTCTGCATTTTTTCGACGACGTCGAGCCCCTTCACCACCTGGCCGAACAATGAATACTGCGGTGGCAGGCGACAGCCGTCGGGGCCGCTCACGATGAAGAATTGTGATCCGTTCGTGTTCGGGCCGGCATTGGCCATTGCCAACGAGCCAACTTTGTACTGGTTGGGCTTGGGCAATTCGTCACCGAATTTGTAACCCGGCCCACCCGTACCCGAACCTTGTGGGTCGCCACCTTGGCACATGAAATTCTTGATGATGCGATGAAAGATAACACCGTCGTAATAGTGGTTCAGCGCCAAGAACACGAAGTTGTTCACGGTGCGCGGGGCTGCGATCGGGTCGAGCGAAATCACGAGCTCGCCGAGGGTGGTGCCCATCGTGGCGGTGTAGCGCTTGGCCGCATCAATACCCATCGCTGGTGGTTCGGCGAATCGTTGCTGTTTTGGTGCAGAGCCGTCGAACGGCGGAAATTGTGTAGGCATGGCGAAATACGCTAGCGGTGCTCAAATTGCGCAACACAGTCACCTACGCTGGGCTCAGATGAGCAACGTCGACCAACACAACGAAGCGCCGCTCGACCTTGATGCAACCGAGGCCGAACTCGCCGAAGTCGAACTCATGCTTGAACGTCTTGATACGCCCAGCAACCATTGAGGTGATCGTTCACCACACCGACTGACTGCATGAAGGCGTACATGGTTGTCGGACCGACGAATGTCCAGCCGCGTTGCTTCAATTCTTTCGATAGCCGGGTTGACGCCGGCGTATGGGTGGGAATGCCTGGTGGTGTTGCTCGATCACCTTCCCGGTCGCTCGTGACAAAGCCCCATACGAAAGCGTCGAGTGACCCAAATTCATTTACTAGTTCTGCATAGCGCTGGGCATTATTGATGGCCGAGGCAATCTTGCCGCGATGACGAACGATGCCCGCATCAGTGAGCAATCGTTCGATGTCGGTTGAGCCAAAGCCTGCGACGCGGGCAATCTCAAAACCTGCGAAGGCCTGCCGAAACTGCTCACGCTTACGCAAGATGGTGAGCCAACTGAGACCAGCCTGAAATCCCTCAAGGCAAATCTTTTCGAACAAGCGTGTGTCGTCATGAACGGGTCGGCCCCACTCACGATCGTGGTAGGCGACATACAGCGGGTCGTGCCCGCACCACCAACAACGCTGTCGTTCGTCAGGATGCTGGAGCAACCAACGGGTGGCTTCCTCGCGTGGCAGCGCCCCGGCCACGCAGGGCGTCTAGCGATTGCGCAATTTGGCGAGCAGTCGCAAGACTTCGAGGTACAACCACACCAAGGTGACCAAGAGCCCGAGCGCAGCAAACCATTCCATGCGCCGTGGCAGACCCATTGCTGCGCCCCGCTCGATGAAGTCGAAGTCCAATGCCAAGTTGAAGGCCGCCAATCCGGCGACGAACAAGCTGAAGAGTATGCCTACTCCGCTGCTGCTGGAGAAAAACGAAATGTTGGCGCCGAACATGCTGAAGACGAATGAAGCAAGATAGAACACCATGACACCGAGGGTCGCCCCGATGACGATGCGACGGAACTTGTTCGTCACCCGCAAGATGCGTGTGCGGTAAAGAAACAACATCACACCGAACACGGCGAGCGTGGTGCCCACGGCTTGCACCACGATGCCCGAGTATGTGGCATCGAACATTCTCGACAAGGCGCCAACGAACAGCCCCTGGCCGACGGCGTAGACCGGGCCAAGGATGTGGGAGGTCATGGGTTTGAACACCGTGACGATGACCGCCACGAAGCCGACGAGTGCGCCGACGAGCGCCATCGGTGGGAACGCCAACACCCCCGGCTGGGGTTCGGCAACGGCGATCCAGCCAACTGCCGCCGAGATCAACAGCAGTGCAAAGAGCACCATGCTCGCGCTCGCTGCGCCACTCACGGTCATCATTCCGGCATGATGCTGCGAGATCGGGCCGTCGGTCATTGGTGGTGCCCATGTACCGGCTGGTTGACCAGTGGCGACTGGTTGACCGCTGCCAACTCCCCAACCGGCCTCGCCGGCATGTTGGTCGCGAAGTTTGTTCAACCGGGAGTCATTGAGGATGGGATTGGACATGACCCCATAGTAAGGAACAGCGAACCGAAACACACGCCCTCGTTTGTCGAGTTGGTCACCGTGTACTGCCGACTCCCCCAGCAAAGAAACCCCTCCGTCGGGGTTGTGGATTTGGAGGTGGTCGGTATCGTTGAGCGAGTTCGCGCCCCACTCGGGCGCGATTGTCATATTCGGTTCTACATACTTCGTGGGGGCACTCAATGGCCAAAGATCGCATCGATCGAGACGACGAAGATCTAGTCCGTCTCTATCTCACCGACATTGGCCAATACGTTTTGCTCACCAAAGACGACGAAGTTCGTCTCGCCAAGGAAATCGAAGAAGGCAAAGCTGCCGAAAAGCAGCTGGAGAATTCGAGTCGCATGGGCGCACCTCGCAAGCGTGAACTGCGCAAGACCCAACGTCTCGGCACGCGCGCCGAACGTCAATTCGTGCAATCAAACCTCCGTCTCGTGGTGTCGATCGCCAAAAAATACCAAGCCTCGGGTTTGCCTCTGCTCGACCTCATTCAAGAGGGCAATCTCGGCCTCATGCACGCCGTCGAAAAGTTTGATTGGCGCAAGGGATTCAAATTTTCCACCTACGCCACATGGTGGATTCGTCAGGCCATCACCCGCGGCATCGCGAACACGGGCCGCACCATCCGTCTGCCGGTTCATGCCGGTGACACCCTTGCCCGCCTACAAAAGGCTCGCTCACGCCTCGAGCTGAAGTTCGGTCGCCCGGCCACGCTCGCCGAATTGTCCGCCGAAGTCGAAATGCCCGAGGACAAGGTCACCGAGGCACTCCGTTTTGCCAACGAGCCGCTCTCACTGAGTGAGCCGTTGCGTGAAGACGGTGATGCCGAACTTGGTGACGTGGTCGAAGATCGCTCGGTCGAATCGCCATTCGAGGTGGCCGCTACGGCGATGTTGCCCGAAGAGATCAACCGTCTGCTGGCCCCACTCGACCCTCGTGAACGCGAGATCTTGGCGTTGCGTTTCGGTCTCGATCGTGGCGAGCCGCGCACACTCGAAGAAGTTGGTGAGGCGTTCAACCTCACACGTGAGCGCATCAGACAAATTGAGGCACGGGCGATGAGCAAACTGCGCCACCCGTCGAGCGACACGGGCGCCCGCGACCTGCTCTCGGTGTAGTACGGGGCCACCGTGCTGTGCGCGGTTGGTGACCTGATTGAAGATGTCGTCGTGCAGTTGCACGATGTCGTGCGCCGCGACAGCGATACACCCGCCACAATCGTGCGGCGGCGCGGTGGAAGTGCGGCGAATGTTTCTTACTTTGCCGCCAAGTTGAGTGGTCGTGCACGATTCATCGGCTGCGTCGGTGCCGACCCACTTGGTGACTCGCTCATTGCCCAACTCGAGCAGCACCACGTTGAATTCTGCGGTGAGCGTCGCGGACGAACGGGTTCGATCGTCGTCATGGCTACCACCGACGGAACGCGAACGATGCTCACCGACCGGGGCGATGCAACATCGTTATCAGCCCACGATGACGAATGGCTCGGTGGTGTAACCACCCTGCATGTGCCGCTGTATTCATTTTCGCATGAACCGATCGCCAGTGCCGCACACCATCTTGTGCGCACGGCGAAGTCTCGTGGGGTAATCGTGTCAATCGACCTGTCGTCGGTGACCGTAATCGAGCATCTCGGCGCAGCAGCGGTACGAACATTGCTGTCATCTTTGGAACCTGACGTTCTTTTTTGTACACGTGCCGAGGCAGATGCGGTCGGTATAACGACCGCGCAACGTTGTCATGCGCGGCGTGTGGTGGTGAAAGACGGCGCACGGCCCGTGCAGGTGTTCAACGAAGACGGCTCAACGGCTGAATTTGCCGTCACAGCCGTCGACACCGTTGTCGATGGCACCGGTGCGGGAGACGCCTTTGCCGCGGCATTCATGCTCGCTCTTGCACGTGAAGAGTCGCTGGGTGAGTGTGTCAGCCAGGCCCAGGCAGTGGCCAGTCGCGTCATCGTTCGTGCCGGTGCCACGCTGGAGGACGAATGATCGACCTGAACGTTTCTGCTGAGGTCACCTCCGCGCTCGCCGAGAAGCGGGCGGTGGTGGCGCTCGAGTCGACCATCTTTTCTCATCTTGGTTTGCCTTCCCCGTCAAACCGTGAAGCACTCGATCGTTGTTTGGCAGCGGTGCGAGCGCTTGGTGCGGTGCCAGCGATTACTGCCGTGCTTGACGGGGTCGCACGAGTTGGTCTCATCGAGGCCGAGCACGAACGTATTCTTGGCGCGGCTCGCAAAGTCGCCGAACGAGATTTGCCGGTTGCCATCGGCGAACGATGGGGCTTCGGCGCAACCACGGTGTCGGCATCACTTGCCTTGGCGGCACGGGCAGGCATCAACGTGTTCGCCACCGGTGGTATCGGTGGCGTGCATCGTGGTGCTGAACTTCATGGCGACGTGAGTGCCGACCTGCCCGCAATCGCCCGGCATCCCGTGGTCACCGTGTCGGCTGGTGCCAAATCATTCCTGGATCTTCCCCGCACCCTCGAGATGCTCGAAACTCTGGGGGTTCCCGTCATCGGATATCAGTGTGACGATTTTCCGGCATTCACCGTCGCGTCGAGTGGCATCGCATTGCAGCATCGCATTGACGACATCGGTGTGCTGGCCCGTATTGCACGCACGCGACTTGACTTCGGCGGTGGCATGTTGGTGTGCACGCCCGTGCCGATGGCCCATGCCGTTGATGCCGGCGTCATGAACTCAGCGATCGAGCGCGCACTTGCCGCTGCCCAGACCCATGGGGTGTCTGGGCCCGCCATCACCCCGATGGTGCTGGCTGCGATTGCCGCCGATACCGCAGGTGCGGCGGTGAGCGCCAATCTGGCACTTGCAGAAAACAACGCCCGTCTTGCTGCAGCAATTGCAGTTGGCCTTGCCGCACTGCCCGCCTAGCAAAACATTTCTTCCTGTTCCGCCGATGGTGACACACATGCGGTGACCGTACAGGTACGTCTGGTACCCCGCGCCTCGATGTTGGCAAGCTCGTTGCGTTGGTTCGGCACTACCTCGTATGTGGTAGGTATCGCTACCTTCGCTATGGAATACGACATTGACGACGGCTAGCGTCAGCCCGATGCCACCGCGCGAAACAATTTGGGTCTTTGGCGACCAACTCAACCGCGCAATCGGTGCGATGGCAACCGCAAATCCCAAAACCCATCGCATTCTGCTCATCACGGCCAAGGACAAGATCAATTCGCGACCGTGGCACCCTGCCCGAGTCACGCTGTACACCCGGGCAATCGAGGCATTCGCCGGTGAACTCCGTGATGCGGGGTTCAAAGTCGACCACCAACATGCCGCGTCAATGCGCGCGGCCGTCAAGGCCCACCGTGCCGCCCATTCACCGACACACATCACCGTCACCGAACCAAACTCGTTCACCGCGCGGCAACTTGTCGAGGAACTCGGCTGCAACGTCGTACGTAGCAATCAATTCTTGACCCACCCCGACGAGTTTGCGACCTGGGCGGATACCCGCAAGTCGTTCAAAATGGAGGACTTTTACCGCTGGCAACGTCGTCGGCTCGACTATCTCATGGACGGCGACGAACCCAGTGGTGGCGAGTGGAATTACGACGAGCAGAACCGCGAGCGGCCACCAAAAGATAAGCACGATCGTTGGCCGGCGCCAGTAGACGTGTGGGCCACCACGCGTGCCGGTGCGCTCGAGCGTCTTGATTTCTTCATCAAGCGAGTGCTGCCGATGTTCGGGCCGCACGAAGACGCGATGATCGCCGACAACTGGCACCTCGCACATTCGGTGCTCTCGCCATATCTCAACCTCGGCTTGCTGCTGCCTGAGGAGGTCTGTGAACGCGTCGAGAAAGAGTTTCGCGCTGGACGTGTTCCGATCAATTCAGCAGAGGGGTTCATCCGCCAGATCATTGGTTGGCGTGAATATGTCTGGAACTTGTACTGGCGCTGGATGCCTGAGTACGCCTCGCTCAATGCGCTCGATGCGCAACTTGATCTGCCACCACTCTTCACCGGGGCCGCCCCAACGCAAATGCGTTGCGTGTCGGGCATCATCAGTGATATTGAGGCGCGCGGCTGGGTACACCACATTCCACGACTGATGGTGCTCGGCAACCTGGCACTCATCGCCGGTATCAACCCCCAACAATTCATGCGCTGGATGTGGGAGTCGTTCGTCGACTCAGCGGAGTGGGTGATGGTGCCCAACGTGATCGGCATGTCGCTGTTTGCCGATGGCGGAAAGATGGCCACCAAGCCGTACGCCGCTGGTGGCGCATACATCGACCGAATGAGCAACTACTGCAAGGGTTGTGCCTATGACCGCACCAAGCGTGTCGGTGACGACGCATGCCCGTTCACCACGTTGTACTGGGACTTCATGTTGCGCCATGGCAAACGCTTTGCGAAGAATCCGCGCATGTCGATACCGGTGCGCGCCGCACAGAATCTCAAAGATGGTGATGCGGTCCGCAAGCGGGCCAAGGACGTGATCAAACAACTGCGCCTCGGCACGCTGTAAACACCAACTGACGGGGCCTACCTGTTGCGTTCGCCGCGTTTTTGTTCTTCTTCGAGAGCTGCTTCTTCAGCCACGAGGCGCACCATGCTGTCGAGTCGGGCAGTATCGATCTGCCCCGATGTGATGGCTGCTTGCACCGCACAACGTGGTTCTGTTTCGTGTTTGCAGTCACGAAACTTGCATTGTTCAGCCAGAGAAAAAATGTCGGCGAAAGCCCGCTCGATGCCGTGACCGCTGGTCCACAAACTCACCGCGCGAACGCCAGGTGTATCGATCAACCAACCTTCTTCAGGTAGTCGAACGAGATCAACCGCCGTGGTGGTGTGGCGGCCCCGCTTGTCACCCTCGCGAATTTCACCGGTTGGCTGTGAGTCGGTGCCGGTGAGGGCGTTCACCAGGGTGGATTTGCCAACACCGCTGGCGCCGAGCACCGCGATGGTCGCACCACCACGCGTGTAATCACGCAATACCTGCAATCCATCACCCGTCAGGCTGCTTACGACATGAACCGGAACGCCGAGCGATGTGGCCGTGACGATTTCACGGGTTTCGGCGACCTCGGTGGCAGTCGCACTGTCACTCTTGGTGAGTACGACGACGGGTCGCGCCCCTGAATCGAAAGCCAACACCAGCTCTCGTTCAAGCCGGCGTTCATTCGGTGGGGTGTCCAAGCCATGCACAAGAAATACGACATCGATGTTTGCGGCGATCGTTTGGGCCTCGAAACGCAGACTGTCAGACGACGCGCGACGCACCAACCGTGACTGACGGGGTATCACCACCACGATTCGTTCGAGATCGTCGGACACCATAATCCAGTCACCGACAGCGACATCAGCACCGATATTTCGCACTCGACACTCGCGCAACTGTTGTTCTTCTGGCGCATCACCGACGATCACACAGAGAAATGTGCTCCAGCCACGGTCGATCCGCTTCACCCGACCGATGAGTTGGCCGGCGCTCGGTGTGCACAATTTGTCGAGTGCGCGCGCAAAAATTTCGTTCCATCCGAGTTCGCTCAAAGCGTTGCGCACTATGACTTTCACGCTACCTAGTTGCGAAAATCACATTTGGGTGCTTGACTGCCCAACTTCCATGTCTTACAACTGAACACTGCTACATGTCACGACCACTTGTCATCGTTGAGTCCCCCGCCAAGGCGAAAACCATCGCCAAGTTGCTGGGTGACGAGTACGTTGTCCTCGCATCCGTCGGGCACATCGCTGATCTTCCAAAATCCGGTCTGCAGGTGGATGTCGAGAAAGACTTTGCCCCCAACTACGAACTCACCGAGCGTGGAACGAAGGTGTTGCGCGAATTGAAGGCTGCCCTTAAGGGTGCAACCGAGTTGTATCTCGCCACCGACGAAGACCGTGAGGGTGAGGCCATTTCGTACCACCTCGTGCAGTACCTCAAACCAAAGGTTCCCGTCAAGCGAATGGTCTTCCATGAAATTACGCGTAGTGCAATCGACGAGGCAGTGCGCAACACCCGTGACATAGATCAGCAACTCGTCGACGCTGCCGAGGCGCGGCGTGTGCTCGACCGACTCTTTGGTTACACGTTGTCGCCAATTTTGTGGCGCAAGGTGAACCGCGGGCTGTCCGCCGGCCGCGTACAGAGCCCAGCCATTCGACTGGTCGTTGAACGCGAGCAAGAACGAATGGATTTCGTGATTGCCGATTATTGGGATCTTGCCGCCGTCACCGCCACCTCGCCGTCATTCAAGGCGGTCCTGTCTGCACTCAACGGCATGCGAGTGGCCTCGGGACGCGACTTCGATAGCAAAGGTGTCGCCAAAGATGGCGTCTCGGTCATCAGCAAAGACCGAGCCGACGAGCTCACCACGGCGCTTCGCGGCAGCGACCTGGACGTTCGTTCGATTGACGAAAAGCCGTACCGCAAGTCGCCGAAGGCCCCGTTCATCACCAGTTCCTTGCAACAAGAAGCAGGCAACAAACTGCGCCTCAGCGCCGGCGAGGTCATGCGCATCGCCCAGGGCCTGTACGAATCTGGATTCATTACATATATGCGCACCGACAACGTGGGCCTCAGCGACGACGCCATTGCTGCCGTACGCAGCGAAATCACCACTATCTATGGGGCGGCCTTCGTGCCGGCCGAGCCACGCACCTATAAATCGAAGGTCAAAAATGCCCAGGAAGCCCACGAGGCCATCCGCCCGACCCTGCCGCTGCGCGCACCCGACAGCCTGCGCAGCGAACTGAACTCGACCGAATTGAACGTGTACCGACTCATCTGGCAGCGCACACTCGGGTCGCAGATGGGTGATGCCAACGGCACCACGCTCACCTTGCGTCTTGCAGCGCAAGCCGACACCACCGAAATCGCCGATTGCGAGTTCAGCGCCAGTGGCACGACGATCACCTTCCC
The DNA here is from genome assembly GCA_016463775.1 of Ilumatobacteraceae bacterium. Lineage (GTDB taxonomy): Bacteria > Actinomycetota > Acidimicrobiia > Acidimicrobiales > Ilumatobacteraceae > F1-60-MAGs027. The sequence continues at coordinate 11,691 of JAEMQQ010000020.1, forward strand.
GGGGTACCGCGCCGTGTACGAAGAACTTGACGAAGACAAAAGCGACGACGATGCCGAGGCAATCTTGCCGGTACTCAAGGTTGGTGACAAAGTCTCGGTTGCCGAACTCACCGCGGTCGGTCACACGACCTCACCGCCAGCTCGATTCACTGAGCCGACACTCGTGAAGAAACTCGAAGAGCTCGGCATCGGTCGGCCGTCGACCTACGCCAGCATCCTCAAGGTGATCGTCGACCGCGGATACGTCTGGAAGAAAGGCCAAGCGCTCGTACCAAGTTGGACTGCGTTCGCCGTCGTACGACTGCTCACCCAACATTTCTCCAGCATCATCGACGACAAGTTCACGGCAGTCGTCGAGGAAAAACTGGATGAAATCGCCCGTGGTGAACGTGACCGTTCCATATGGCTGCGTGAGTTCTATTTCGGCAACGGCAAAGACCTGCCGGGCATCTTCCCCGTCACTGAGGCCGCCAAAGACTCCATCGATGCACGAGAGATCAACGCTTTCATCGTCGGGCGACACCCGGTGAGTGGCGACATGATCGAAGCACGACCCGGCAAGTACGGGCCCTACGTGCGATCAGGTGAGCGCACCGCGAGCGTGCCCGAGGATCTGACCCCTGAAGATCTCACCGTCAGCAAAGCAGTCGAACTTCTCGACGCCCCAAGCAACGACGAGCCGATCGGCCAATTGAACGATGTACCGGTATACGTGAAGTCGGGTCGGTATGGCCCGTACATCCAACTCGGGGATCGCAGCGACGACAAAGAAGCACCGCTACCCAAGACTGCATCACTCTTTCCGGAGATGAAGCCGACGGAGGTCACGATGGAAGTTGCCACCAAGTTGTTGTCACTGCCGAGGGTGATCGGGGCTGATCCGAGCGACGGTATCGAGATCACCGCCCAAAGTGGTCGTTACGGCCCGTACATCACCAAGATCAAGGACAGCCGCACACTCGCATCGCATGACGAGATTTTTACGATCACGGTGGACAAGGCGCTGGTGCTGCTCGCCGAGCCACGCAAGTTCGGACGACGTGGGCCGGCGAAGCCACCACTGCGCGAATTCGGTAACGATCCGAACTCCGCCCGACCCGTTGTCGCCAAAGATGGCAAGTTCGGCACGTACATCACCGATGGTGAAACGAATGCAAGTCTCACGCGTGGTGATCGACTCGAACACATGAGCCCTGAGCGTGCGTTCGAACTCTTGGCAGCGCGGCGTGCCAATCCACCGCAGCCAAAGACCAGGCGGGTTGCCAAGCCAAAGGTTGCCAAGCCAAAGGTTGCCAAGAAACCATCGGCAAAGAAAAAGCCCAAAAAGACTGACTGAACACGTCGCACCCACGCCCTAGCGTGAGGTCGATGCCGGGGCGATACATTGCGTTCGAGGGCGTCGAGGGCTGCGGAAAGTCAACGCACGTCCAACGGCTCGCCACCCACCTTGACGCACTCATCACCCGCGAACCAGGCGGCACGGTCGTCGGCACGATGTTGCGCGAAATATTGACCAACCCGGCCAATACTCAGCTGTCCCCACATGCCGAGGCTCTGCTCATGGCCGCCGACCGCGCGCAGCATCTGCATGAATTGGTTGTTCCTGCACTGGCAGCGGGCAGGCACGTCGTGAGTGACCGCAGCGTGTATTCGTCGCTGGCCTACCAGGGTTACGGACGGGGGCTCGACCTGGCCGAACTACGCCGGTTCAACGACTTTGCGATCGGTTCACGGTGGCCTGATCTCGTCGTATACATACGTGTCGACCTCGTTGCTGTTCGTCGACGGCTCGCCAAACGTGACACCGACCGCTTCGAGCGCGAGGACGACGACTTTTTCACCCGGGCCATGCACGGCTTTGAGGAGCTCGCCCAACTGGAGCCCGATCGCTGGCTGATCATCGACGGAACACCGCCGAAAGACGAACTTGAACTCATCATCCGTCGGGCTGTAACCGAACGCCTGGGCTTATGACGAGCGTCTGGGATGCAGTCGTCGGCCAGACATCGGCCGTCGCGCAACTTCGATTGCTTGCCGAACGACCGACACATGCATTTCTCTTCGTCGGCCCCGAAGGCGCGGGCAAGGAAACGGCGGCCCGGGCCTTTGCGGCGCGCCTCGTTACCGGTTCGCACGACGCCACATCGCGAGTCGCCGACCTGATTATGCGGGGTGGGTTCGTCGACGTCACTGAAATAATCCGTGAAGGTGCTGCCGTCGACAGCGACGAAGCACAGGCCATTGTGCAACAGTCGGTTCTCACACCGACCGAGGCCGACCTGCGTGTGGTGATCGTGCATGAAGTGCATCTCATGCACGAAAATGCTGCAGCACGACTGCTGAAGACGTTTGAAGAACCCAACGACCGGTTGGTATTCATCTTGCTCTCCGAACAATTACTGCCGACGCTCGAGACCATTGCATCACGATGTGTCATCGTCAATCTGCCGGCACTTGATGCCGGCATCATCGCCGAGCAGCTCGGTCGCGAGGGCATCAGCCCGGAGATAGCGACACGCGCAGCACGCTCTGCCGGCGGCAGCCTTGATCGGGCACGGATCTTGGTCACCGATACGGCACTCGCTCAACGTCAGGCCGCATTCGCTGAAGTGCCCTACCAACTCGACGGGAGTGGTGCCGCGGTGGCGCGGGTTGCAGAATCGGTGAGTGCGCTCATCGAGCGTGCGGCGGAGCCGCTGCTGGCCAAACATGAAGCCGAACTGGCGGCACTCGAAGACCGGGTGAAACTCGTTGGTGAACGTGGCAGTGGTCGCCGACTGCTGGCCGAGGCGCACAAGCGTCAACTGCGAAAGTTCAAAACTGATGAGCTACGTGAGGGGCTTTCGCTGATTGCCGCCGAATACCACAAGGTCATCACGAGCCTGCAGGCCGGTGTTGACCCGACGTTGTACGGACATGCCATCCACGATGTTCACGACGCCATGTCGGGTCTCTCCCTGAACGTCAACGAAACACTGTTGCTCCATGCACTGTTCGCCAAATGCCCGTCATTGCAGATGATCGCAGGTCGCCGCGACCTCATCGAAGCATGACGTGAAGGTCGGCCTGCTCGTCGTTGCCTACGAGGCGAGCGCGACACTCGAAGCGGTACTCCATCGCATCCCCAACGAGGTCCGCTCGGCGCTCAGCGTGATTCTTGTTTGCGACGACGCCAGTACCGACGACACGTTCCAGGTCGGTATGCGCGTGAAGCAAGCCCGACCAGACCTCCCCCTTGAAGTCATTCGTCGCCCCGTCAACCTCGGCTATGGCGGAAATCAAAAGGCCGGCTACCACTGGATGATCGACCACGGGGTGGAAGTGGTGGTTCTGTTGCACGGTGACGGCCAATACGCACCCGAGTTTTTGCCGCAGATGCTGCAGCCGATCGTCTCTGGTCAGGCCGATGTGGTATTCGGCTCGCGAATGCTCGAACGGGGTGCCGCCCTGCGCGGAGGAATGCCGAAATACAAGTTCGCCGGCAACAAAATTCTCACCTTCCTGCAAAATCGTCTGGCTGGCGTTCGACTGAGCGAATGGCACAGCGGATACCGGGCGTACTCGGTGCGGTCGCTGGCTGGTGTGGGCTTTGAACTCAACGCTGATTACTACGACTTTGACACACAAATCATCCTGCAGATGATTGCGACTCGCCAGCGAATCGTTGAGATACCAATCCCCACTTTCTACGGCGACGAGCTCTCCCGTGTCAACGGCATCAGATACGCATGGCGTATTCTCAGGCACACGCTGCAATGGAAACTTTCGCGATAATCCCCAACCTCGTCCGCCACCGACCCGAGTTGGTGGTGGCGACGCTGGCAGCCGTGCCCAGCCTCGTTGGTAATCGCAGTGGCATCGGGCTGAGTTGGGACTCAACCGATTACATCGCAGTTGGCTTGAGCATGTCAGCGGGGCGTGGTGCACTCGACGTCACGGGCGTCCCAACCGTGATACGACCACCCGGGCTTTCTGCATTCGTCACACTTGGCGACTGGCTTACTGTTTCACCGGACATCTCCCTGCGCTGCGTCAATGCAATTTCCATGATGCTGATCGTCTGGTGCACCCACCGCCTGCTCTCACACGCCGCGGTTCGCCCCACTGCGAAGTGGATTGGCGTCATGCTGGTGGCACTCAGCCCAATGTTGCTTGATATCTCCACCATGGCGTGGTCTGAGCCACTATTTCTCGCACTCATCTTGGTGGCACTCGTTATCGCCACCCGTGAACGAGCGTGGCCGTGGGACCTTGTTTTAATCGTCATATTTACCGCGATGTTTTTTGTTCGTTACGTCGGGCCGTTCTATGCGGCACCAATCGCCTTGGTTGCCGCTGTCGTTCAAATGCGCACGTCAGGCATCGTGCTTTCCTTGTTCCGTTCCGGAACCTCTCTCGCCGTCTCGCTGGTGCTGCCGTGGATATGGCTCATGCGCAACAAGGATTTGACCGGCTACCTCACGGGCTACCGAGAGGCAGGTGGCGGCACATTGCTTGACCCGTTGAAGACCTTCACCGGCACCTTGGGAAGTTGGCTGTTGGCCCGACCACCACTCGGCGGCAACGGCGGCATCTACCTCAACTGGAATGACTTTTCCGGGTACATGAAGGCGGCCGGCGTAGCGATGTGGATCCTGCTTGCCGTGCTCGTCTCTTCATATTTTCTCCGCCCTCGACAAATAACTCGTGGGGCAACGACGATCATGTCGGCGTGCCTGCTGCTCTTTGTCAGTTACGGCGGGTTCTCGGTCTATCGATTCGTCTACCACGAAATGGGCCCCCTTGATTCGCGAATGATGAGTGGCCTCTATGTGCCACTCATCCTGATGTTGGTTATCGCCCTCGATACGAGCGTCCGTCGAATTCCGACAACCGCTCGGCGACGTTTCTTGTCGATTGGGGTTCTTGCTGCACTCCCCATGTTGGTGGTGCCCACATGGCATGCGGTTGCAACGATCGGCAACACTGTTTCGTACGGGAGTACCGGACGTTATTGGGGCACTGAATTTCATCGAACGGTACCCATTCACGACTTTGCAGCATCGCTGCCCGGTGACGCCGCCGTCTACAGCAACGAGCCCCAAAGTCTGTTCGCCGCCACGTTCCACTGGCCAATTCGTAACCAGTACATGTATCAAATTCCGTACGACCTGCCCTGCGATCAGCGTTACTTCGTGTGGTTCAATCAATCGTTCTTGCCCGATGGCAAACCGGTAGGTGGAGTGGTCGTGTACGAGGATTCGTGGGGGCAGGTGATCGATCTTGACGCCTGCGACACCGACATCAACCGCTTTTGGCCATAAAAGCAAGCGGTAGCGTTGAGGGTCGCGCCCGAGTGGCTCAGTGGTAGAGCAACGCACTCGTAATGCGTAGGTCGCGGGTTCGATTCCCGCCTCGGGCTCTGTATTAGTTGATTTGGTAGCGAATTTCGATGGTGACGGTCACTTCTTGAGTGCCTAAATCAATCACCGTCGAAGCATCTTCTGTCATTGCGTCGGCCCTGGCACCGACCATGACATTTGTTGGGGCTGAGACTTCGGTGAGATACACCACTTCGCCGAGTTCAGCACCGAGCAGTTCGGCGTACTCCTGTGCTTTTGCGCGTGCTTTATCCACTGCATTTTTGCGCGCAGCAACAGTTCCTAGCGTTGCATCATCCACCACCGGGTAAGTCGCATTGATCGACACATTCGCACCACCAGCAGCAACTACCGCCTCGACGACCGCACCGGCATCGTCTGCTTGACGAATCAACACGTCAAACGTTTGTGATGCCCGATACCCGACGATTTTTTGACCTTCGGCTTCGGTGTAGCTGTACTCGGGGTTCACCGACAATGTTTGTGATGCAATATCGGCGGAATCGATATCAAATTCTTGCAAGGTATTGCGCACTTTTTCGGCGGTGACCGACGCTTGTGCAAGCGCCTCATCACCGGTTGGCGCAAGGGCGCTGACTGTGAGTGACAGCCGTACCGCATCGGGCACCACGTCGGCCGTGCCTGTTGCCTGCACGGTGATGCCCTGCGCCACCCCGTTCTCCCCGATATTGACGGTGTCGCCACAGGCGACAAGCGCGAATGCACTCACGAACAAACCGGCGGTTACAGATATTTTTCGCATGTGGTCACCCTACCGAAGTACACTTTGAAGTCATGTTGGCAGCAGTTCCGTGGCATTGGTGGCTTGGTGCGGGTTTGCTCGCTGCTGGGCTCGGCGCAATCGTGACGCTGATTGCCGGTTACCTGAAGGCAGTCGAAGCAAAGAAACACCCCACTCGCGCGCAACGTCGCGCGCAAGACCAGTCACAATAAGTTCGAGGGCTGATGACCGCCCTGCGCACTGCACTCTTTTCGTCGCCATTCACCACCGGCCTCTTGGCCCGTTCGCATTTTGCCCATCAGACCCGTCTGCATTGCGCGGTATCAGGCGGTGGTGACTCACTCGCACTGCTGTGTTTGGCGGTACGCACCGAACAACCTGTCACTGCTTGGCATGTCGACCATGCGTTGCGCCCAAATTCAGCCCATGAAGTCGACCTCGTGCGACGCATTGCTGCAGACCTCGGGGCCGACTTTGAATCGCGAACCGTGCACATTGCGCAAGGATCGAACCTTGAAGCGCGGGCCCGCGATGCCCGCTACGGCGTGCTGCCACCCGATGTGCTGACCGGTCATACCGCCGACGATCAGGCAGAAACGGTGCTCATCAACCTGTTGCGTGGCTCAGGCACCGCCGGGCTGGCTGGCATGCGCCATGATCGTCGTCCACTGCTCGGGCTTCGTCGCAGAGAGACACGCGCACTGTGCGACGAACTTGGTATTTCTCCGCTGCATGACCCGATGAATGATGACGACCGTTTTCAGCGGGTGCGGGTTCGTGATGAACTCCTGCCACTGCTGGGCAACATCTCCAAGCGCGACATCGTCGACGTGCTGGCCCGTCAAGCCAAGGTGTTGCGTGATGATGAAGACGTACTCGAAGAACTTGCAGCAATGATTGATCCGACTGATGCAAAGGCACTCAGTGCTGCGCCGATCGCGCTTGCCCGGCGAGCGATTCGCCAATGGCTCTCCAATCCCAAGCCGCCCGATTTGGCGACGGTTGAACGCGTGCTTGCGGTGGCCCATGGTGATGCCGCCGCCTGTGACGTCGGTGCAGGCCGCGAAGTGCGTCGCAGCCATCAGCGGCTGGGTATTCGCTTCAACAACATGATGTAACCTGTCAGTTCAATGTCTCAGAAACTTCGCGGCAAGTGGGCCCTCGGTATTCAGCCACGTGATCTCATTTGGATCATCAAGGATCAACTGGCAATTTGCGAACGCCCGGGCGGTTACGGGGCTAGTCACCGCAAAGTCCGTCGCCAGGAAGAGGTCATCTGGTTGCGCGAGAACGACTTTCACTGCATCGTCAACATCAGTAGCGCCCCCCACAATCTGCACACCTACGACGAGCTCGGTATGCCCCATCGACACCTGCCGCTACTTACCAGCGACAATATCGATGACTGGTGTCGAATGTTTTTTACCGAACTCAACGGTTTGCTCTCGTCAGGTACTCGCACGATCGTGCACGTTGAGGAAGTTGGTGACCAACTCGTCAGCATCATGGGGGCCTACCTGCGTTGGCTCGGTGTCGTGAAAGAGCCGACCGACGCCGTCACACTCATCGAGCGTCTCACCAATCGTGCACTTGAGCCTGCGTCACGGTCGCTGATCTTCCGTGCGCACGAACTACGTCATGTGTAGCGTTCGCTAAGTACTCATACCTTCACTATTCTGAACGTGTGTCACAACAGCGTCTGCTGATAACCGGTGTCGGTAGCGAACTTGGTTCGCTCGCTGCGTCACTTCTCGAGCAGAATTCACAATTTACCGACATCGTCGGTATCGATGTACACCCGCCACGCCGACGCCTGCGTCGCACGACCTATATTCGCGTTGAGCACGATGAGTCAGCCGAGTTCGTTCAGCGCATCGTGTCGCACCGCCCCGATGTCATCGTGCATCTCGGCGTTTGGGAACCGCACGGTCGGCTGGCCACCAATCAGGCCCGTGTCGCCACGGGAAATTATGCCAATGCGCTGTGTACCGCGCTCACACAACTCGACGGGCTCTCCCGTCTGGTGATTCGTTCAGGTCTTGAGGTGTACGGCATGACGCACGGTCTGAGCCCTGATGAAAATGCCGCAGTCGCGCCGAGCTCCACCTACGGGCACATGCTTGCCGAACTTGAAGCGACGACTGCCGTTGCGGCACCCGCCACCGCCACCATCACGACACTGCGATTTGCCTCGGTGGTCGGTGCCCACGTGCCGAGCCCACTCGGTCGACTGCTGCGCCTCCCCGTCATACCATTCGATCCACTATCACGCGCCGTGTTTCAGGTGCTCAGTGACGACGATGCTGCTCGGGCCGTCGTACACGCCGCCACCCACGGCCACCACGGGGTCGTGAACGTTGCAGCGCAAGAGCCGGTCACCGTTGCTGCAGCTGCACGACAAGGTCGCCGACTCGTCGCACCGGTCGTGCCGAACACCTGGACGATTGCCGCACAACTCACCACACTGGCTGGCGCACCACTCCCCGACCATGTCATCGAGTTGCTGCGCCATGGTCGCACGGCCAGCACATGTGTCGACGACATCGGATACCGGCCGACACAAACCACGAGCGAAGTCATCGCTGATTTGTTTTCGTGGGCATCGGTGGTTCGGTTCGCACCGAATCGCCGCACCGAGCAGGTTGCCTGATGCCCTTTATTCAACGACCCGATGGCGTGCGCCTGCACACGCAGGTGACTGGCCGCTCCGACGCCGCACCGGTGCTGCTGATTCAAGGCTTGGGCATGAACAAAAATGGTTGGATATTGCAGCGGTTTGCGATGGCGACAAAATTTCGTACGATCACATTCGACAATCGCGGTGCGGGACGAAGCACGATTCCGCGCCGACCATTCACGCTCCACGACATGGCTGATGATGCCATTGCGGTGCTCGACCACCACGGGATTGCCAGTGCACACGTCGTTGGCGCATCGATGGGTGGGGCAATAGCCCAAATTCTGGCGGTGAAATATCCGAATCGTGTTCGGTCACTCACGTTGGCGTGTACCGCTTGTCGAAACATGCCATGGCGATCGGACCTGCTACGAAGTTGGGCGGACGCCGCCAATGTGCGTGGCGTGCGGCAGTGGGCCGACGAGTCGGCACGCTGGATGATCGGGCCACGATCATTTCGCCGACTCGCACCGGCGCTCGGCTGGCTTGGGCCACTCGCCACTTTTCGCCCGACACAAGGTTTCAGCCAGCAGGTTGCCGCGATCCTCGACAATGATGACACGCTGGTTGCCGAATTGTCGCACATCACCGTTCCCACACTTGTCGTGGTCGGTAACCAGGACATTTTGACACCGCGGGCCGACAGCGAAGAGATTGCTGAGCGCATACCGCACGCCGAACTGGTCGTCATTTCAGGTGCGGCACACGGTTTGATGGTCGAGCATGCATCGACTTTCAATCAAATCGTCGTCGATTTCATTGAACGCGCCGAGCTCTCGACTGGGCCGACAGCCAAGGCAAGTTGACGACGATGCAGGTCGTCGTCGTTGGTGCCGGGCTCAGTGGTCTTACCGTTGCTCGTCGCATCGTGGATGCCGGTCACGACGTCATCGTGCTGGACAAGGGCCGTTCCAGCGGCGGCCGATGTGCAACGCGACGAATTGGTGATGCCGTGCTCGACCATGGTGCCCAGTTCTTCACCGTGCGTAGCGATGAGTTCGCCACCATCGTCGACGAATGGCTGCGGGCAGGTGTCGCCCGCGAGTGGTGTCGTGGGTTCGGCGCTGGTGACGGCCACCCTCGCTACTGCGGCACGAACGGCATGACCACGATCACCAAACACATGACCGAGGGCCTTGCCGTGCGTTACTCACAGATGGTGTTCAACATCGAGAAAAATAATCGTGGGTGGCGGGTGCATCTGGACGACGGTACGCACCTTGATGCAGATCAGGTAGTGGTCACCTGCCCGATACCGCAATCAATGGCGCTGCTCGTCAACACCGACTTACAGGTGCCCGACAGTATTCGCAACATCGAATACGACCGGACGATTGCCGCCCTCGTCGTGGTCGATGGCGTCACCAATGTGCCCGTTCCAGGTGCCGTGCAGAACGGCGATGCAACTTTTTCGATTGTCGTCGACAACCAAATGAAAGGGGTGAGCCCCGTACGAGCGCTCACGCTGCATTGCAACGCTGCCTTTAGCGAGGAACACTGGTCGAACGACGTGGCAGTCACCCACGAGCGCGTCATGTCCCTTGCCCAGAGTTGGATCGGCGATGCGACCGTTGTCGAGCATCAGCCGAAGCGTTGGCGCTTGGCGACACCGCGCACCACATGGCACGAACGCTGTTGGGCACACGACGGCATCGTGTTGGCAGGTGACGCATTCGCCGGACCACGCATCGAGGGCGCGGTGCTTTCGGGCGTGGCAGCTGCAGCGCAGGTGCTCGGCTAACTACACGTTGACGAGTGATTCAAGCAGTGCACGCGGTGCACGGCGTAGTGCGTCGGTTGCGGCACCTGCCGGCAACTTCGCACACTCTGCTTCAGCAAGGGCAACGTAGTTGTGTGCCGAATCGAGTGCAGCGGCCAAACCGCCACCATTGCGAACGATCTTGAGTGCTTTCGTGCGCTCTTTCGCCGTCAACGGTGAGCCCAGCATGTCGTACAGTTCGCGTGACTCGGCCGTGTCGGCAGCGAGCGTCAACAACACCGGCAGGGTGTACACGCCCTCTTCCATATCATGGCCGGCTGGTTTGCCGAGCTGTTCGTCGGATGCCACAACGTCCAGCACATCATCCACGATCTGAAACACCATTCCGTATGCGTCGGCGATGTTGGTGATCGTGTCGGTTGTAGTGCGCGAGTGGCCGGCGACCAGCGAGCCGATGCGCGCCGAGGTGGCAAACAGCGAAGCGGTCTTCCCCTGAATACTGACGAGATACGACGGCACGGTTCGGCCGCGGTCGTAGGTGTGGCGCAACTCTTCGACTTGTCCTTCGCACAGACGGCCAATCGTTCGTGCCAACAAACTCGATACTTCGTTGCCGAGTGATGCAGCAATTTCGGATGCCCGAGCCAGCAAAAAGTCGCCCGCCACGATGGCCTGCAGGTTGCCCCACTTGGCGTTGACGGTTTCCACTCCGCGACGCATGGTGCTTTCGTCCATGACGTCGTCGTGGTACAACGACCCGAGGTGTACGAGTTCGCACGCGATTGCACCTTGGACTACTTCGACCGACACCAGACTGTCCGTTCCAATTTGGGCTGCCGCAAGTGCCAGCACCGGACGCAGACGCTTGCCACCAGCGACGATGAGGTGTGAGGCAATTTCAGTGAGGTAAGCGTCAGAAGTCTGCACCGAGGCGCGCAGTGCGGCCTCGACACGATCGCGATCAGCCGACATCAAGGGCAAATCAAACAACGGAGTAGTGGAATTCATTACGTAAGGTTATGCGAGCGGCATTGCCCCGGTGGTGTTCAGCACACTGTCATGCCGTCGGCCACCTTGACAGAGGTCACAAAAGCCCACGGTTCGTGCGTGACCTTTGTGTGGGTCGTTGTGCGACCTCGTCACATGAACCCAAGTAGTGGCGGGGGTACACTTTTCAACACGACCTCCAGTAACACCAACCAGCAAGGCGGTAAGAGCAGTGTTTGAACGTTTCACCGACAGGGCCCGCAGAGTGGTCGTGTTGGCTCAGGAAGAAGCGCGTCTGCTCAATCATTCGTACATCGGAACCGAACACATCCTCCTCGGTCTTATTCATGAAGGCGAAGGAGTGGCCGCCAAGGCACTTGAAGCCCTCAACATCTCGCTCGAGGCGGTTCGGGCCCAGGTTGAAGAAATCATCGGGCAAGGTGGCTCGTCACCATCGGGTCACATTCCCTTCACACCACGCGCCAAAAAAGTGCTCGAGTTGTCGCTGCGTGAGGCCCTGCAATTGGGCCATAACTACATCGGTACCGAGCACATCCTGCTCGGTCTCATTCGTGAGGGCGAAGGTGTCGCCGCACAAGTACTCGTCAAACTCGGTGCTGATCTTTCGCGTGTGCGCCAGCAAGTCATCCAATTGCTCAGCGGTTACGAAGGTGCCAGCGGCGAAGGCAAAGGTGAGCCGGTCGGCGCCAAGGAAGCGCCCAGCGAAAAAGGTGGCAGCCAAATTCTCGACCAATTCGGTCGCAACCTGACCCAGCTTGCTCGCGACAAAAAACTCGACCCCGTCATCGGACGTCAACGCGAAATGGAACGCGTCATGCAAATTCTTTCGCGTCGTACCAAGAACAACCCTGTGCTCATCGGCGAACCGGGCGTCGGTAAAACCGCGATTGTCGAAGGTTTGGCCCAGCTCATCGTTTCCAACGAGGTTCCCGAGACCCTGACCGGCAAGCAGCTCTACACCCTCGATCTTGGGGCACTCGTGGCTGGTAGCCGTTACCGCGGTGACTTCGAAGAGCGTTTGAAGAAGGTGCTGAAAGAAATTCGCACACGCGGCGACATCATTCTTTTCATCGACGAGATCCACACATTGGTTGGCGCTGGTGCCGCTGAAGGTGCCATCGATGCCGCTTCAATCCTGAAGCCGATGCTCGCGCGTGGTGAACTACAAACGATTGGCGCAACGACACTCGACGAGTTCCGCAAGCATTTCGAAAAAGATGCCGCCCTTGAGCGCCGCTTCCAGCCCGTCAAGGTCGACGAACCATCCGTCGCACACACGATCGAAATTTTGAAGGGCATTCGTGACAAGTACGAAAGCCACCACCGCGTGACGATCACCGATCAGGCACTCGTCGCTGCAGCCAACATGGCCGACCGCTACATTTCCGACCGTTTCCTGCCAGACAAGGCAATCGACCTCATCGACGAAGCCGGCAGCCGTTTGCGCATCAAGCGCATGAAGACCCCACCAGATCTGAAGGATGTCGAGAACAAGATCAAGGATGTTCAGACCGCCAAGAAAAAGGCCGTCGAAGACCAGCGCTTCGAAGAAGCCGGTCGTCTGCGCGATCAGGAACGAACCTTGCTCGACGAGCGTGCCCAAAAAGAAGCCGACGTAAAGGCCCAAGGCTTCAACTTGTACGACGAAGTCAACGAAGAAGCAATCGCCGAGGTATTGAGCGTCTGGACGGGTATCCCCGTGTACAAGCTCACCGAAGAAGAGACGGCGAAATTGCTCAACATGGAAGCCGAGTTGCACAAGCGCGTCATCGGCCAAGAAAACGCCATCAAGGCGGTGAGCCAGAGCATTCGTCGTACCCGCGCGGGCCTCAAAGACCCGAAGCGCCCGAGTGGTTCGTTCATCTTCTTGGGCCCGACGGGCGTGGGCAAGACTGAATTGGCAAAGACCCTCGCGCAGTTCCTGTTCGGCGATGAAGATGCGCTGATTTCCCTCGACATGAGTGAATACATGGAGAAGCACACCGTGAGCCGCCTCGTCGGCTCTCCCCCGGGGTACGTCGGATACGACGAGGGCGGTCAACTCACCGAAGCAGTGCGTCGTAAACCGTTCTCGGTGGTGCTCTTTGACGAAATCGAAAAGGCCCACAGTGACGTCTTCAATACGTTGCTACAAATTCTTGAAGAGGGCCGTCTGACCGACGCCCAAGGCCGCACCACCGACTTCCGCAACACCGTCATCATCATGACCTCCAACCTTGGTACGCAAGATTTGCGCAAGGCCAATGTCGGCTTCGGTAAGAACGACGAAGCGATGTCATACGTGCGGATGCAAAGCAAAGTGAACGAGGCGCTCAAGGTGCACTTCCGACCGGAGTTCTTGAACCGCATCGACGAAGTCATCGTCTTCCACGAACACACCCAAGAAGCGGTCGTGTCGATGGTGGATCTCATGAGCAAGCGTCTGGTGGGCCAACTTGAGGGTCTTGGGTTGGGTCTTGAACTCACCGAACCGGCAAAGGTTTTGCTTGCCAAGCGCGGCTACGACCCACAACTCGGTGCTCGACCGTTGCGTCGCGCACTGCAGCGCATGATTGAAGATCCGCTGTCGGAGCGTTTGCTCAACAAACAGTTCATCGCCGGTGAAATCGTGGTGGTGGGTGTCGAAGACGATCCCGAGAATCCGGGCGAACAGCGCGTCACGTTTACGGCTGTCGAGGGTTTCAAACCACCTGTCGGCGTCGATCTCGCAGGGGCGGGCGAAGGCGGCAACGCCACCAGCGAGTGAGCGTGCCCGACGGACTTGTCCGTCGCTTCGTTGGTATATCGAGCGCAATTCTTTTCTTATTCGTCGTATCTGCATGTCAGGTTGATTTGTCAACCACCGTCAACTTGGCTGAAAATGGCAGCGGAACGATCACGGTTGTTGCCACCGCGGATGCCGCCGCCGTGCGCGCAGCCCCCGAACTGGCGACATCGCTCAATCTCGACGATCTTGTTGCAGCGGGCTGGACGGTTGAGACGCAGAGCCCATCAACAGACGGTGGTCTGACGATCGTTCTGCAACACGCATTCGCCCAACCCGATGAAGCAACGGTGTTGTTATCGCAACTCTCGGGTGAACGCGGACCACTCCGGACAGTCACACTCACCCGCACCGGCAACCTGAATGATGCTGCGTACCAGTTCAGCGGTGTTGGTGGTCTTCCCGATGGCTTGGCTGGCTTTGCCGACGCTGAAGCACTCGCCGCTCTTGGTGGTGCTCCTTTTGCCGCAGCCCTTGCCCAAAGTGGTGGTGCACTCAGTGATGTGCTCACCATCTCGTTCGCTCTCACCATGCCTGGCGAGCCCCTCGAGACCACTGCAGCCATCACCCCGCGACAAGCCGATGATGCTTCCACTACGTTCACCTGGAGCATCCCGCTTGACGCGACCGAAAATATGCTCGAAGCCACGACGCGCGATCGGGATGTGTCGGCGATGGTTGCGTGGTACGGCGCCCGTATCTTGTTGCTGATCTTGGTGTTGTTGGTGGTCTGCGCCGTGGTGTACATCGCCACCGTGGTGTACCGCCGAACTCGGCCGACACCCGCATCGTAGAGTTGGCGCGTGCCACGCCTTCGTACCGTCTACATCTGTTCAGCCTGTACGACAGAACACCCCAAATGGAATGGCCAATGCACCGTCTGTGGCGCATGGAACACGATGGTGGAAGATGTCGTAGGTGGCGACTCGCCGGTCGTGTCAAAGACCGTTGCAATCAGCCGCTCGTTGAATTCTGCGAATGAGCCACTGCCAATCGGCAGCGTTGCCCACACCTCGGCGGCTGCCACACCCACCGGCATAGGTGAGTTCGACCGCGTCATTGGCGGGGGTCTCGTGCCGGGCTCAGTCACACTGGTGAGTGGCGAACCGGGCATCGGCAAATCCACGTTGCTGTTGCAGATCATCGGGTCGTGGTCGGGCACTGCACTGTATGTGAGTGCCGAAGAAAGCGCACAGCAGGTGCGGTTGCGCGCCGATCGCATCGGCGTGAAGGGTGACAGCACCTACCTCGTATCGGCGATGTCGATCGGTGACATCGTGTCGGCGATCGACAAAGTCAAACCGTCACTCGTCGTCGTCGACAGTGTGCAAACCATCGCTGACGAAGGTGTCGAATCAGCACCCGGGTCAGTCACCCAAGTGCGTGAGTGCACGTTTCGACTCGTACAAGAGGCCAAGGCCCGCAACGTCGCCATTATTCTGGTCGGCCACGTCACCAAAGATGGCAATATTGCTGGGCCGCGCTTGCTTGAACACGTCGTAGACACCGTCATTTCATTCGAGGGTGATCGGCTCCACGCATTGCGAATGGTTCGCGCCGTAAAGCATCGCTTCGGCACCACGAATGAACTCGGGCTCTTTGAAATGACCGAGCAAGGTCTCATTGGCGTGCCCGATGCGAGCAACATGTTGCTGGCCGATCGTCAGCACGGGGTTGCTGGCTCGGTCGTCGTGCCCACCATCGACGGCCAACGACCGCTGCTCGTTGAGGTGCAGGCACTCACCATTCAGGTGACGACTGGGATGACACCGCGCCGCAGTGCCCAAGGTGTCGAGTCGTCGCGACTTGCGATGTTGCTCGCCGTGCTCGAGCGTCGGGCTCGAATACCGTTTGCCTCACTGGAGGTGTATGCATCCGTCGTCGGTGGGGTTCGGCTGAGTGATCCAGGCAGTGACCTTGCACTTTGTCTGGCCTTGGCATCAGCCGCACTCGACAAACCAGTGCATGCCGACTTGGTGGCGCTCGGCGAAGTGGGGCTGGGTGGCGAGATTCGCCACGTCACCCATCTTGAACGACGCATCATTGAAGCAGAGCGAATGGGCTTCCGGCGGGTGTTGATTCCGGCCAACAGCAAGGCACCAGACCTGCAACGTGCATCACTCCTGCGGGCCGCCACACTCACTGACGCCATCGCACTCGCCTTCTAGGGTTGCGCCCGTGCGGGTTGTCGTTGTGTCACCGACCTACAACGAACGCGACAATGTCGACGCCTTTATCGCATCTGTAGTGGCTGCAGTTCCAGATGCCGACATCTATATCGTCGATGACAACAGCCCTGATGGCACTGGTCAGCGAGTGCGCGAACATACCGAAATCAACCCGAGAGTGCGTCTCATCGCCCGAGATGGCCCACGTGGCTACGCCGCAGCAAGCCGTGAGGGGTTGGTGCGTCTCGCCAATGACGGGTACGAGGTCATCGTCACCATCGACTGCGACCTATCCCACGATGCACAGGTGATCCCCATCATGCTGCGGCACATCGCAGATGGGGCCGATGTGGTGGTTGGCTCGCGCTACGTGCAGGGTGGCGGCGTTCGCAACTGGTCACTCGCCCGGCGCATGCTTTCACGTTGTGGCAACTGGTACACCGCCGTGATGCTTGGGGTAGAGGTGCGGGACTGCACTTCTGGGTTTCGTGCCTATCGCAGCGACGTGATTAGCGCCGGAACAATTGCTGCCACTACTTCCAATGGCTACGCCTTCCTCACCGAGGTGCTCTTTCGCCTGCGTCGACACGGTGGCTACCGCATTGTGGAAGTGCCGATCGTCTATGAAAACCGTACTGCCGGTGAGTCAAAAATGAGTAAGACAATTATCAGTGAATCAATGCGCCGCGTCACGGGGTGGGGCTTCCAGCGACTGCTACGCCGAGGCTGATGATGCGGCGCCCGTCAAAAAAATTCCCCATAGTTTCTTTCTTGTTCATCTGTGCAGTGGGGCGCATTAGCATCGCCGCGTGAAGTCTGGTATCGCAAATTTTGAGCGCACCCTGCTGTTGTTACTCGTGCCTTTGAGCTACCTATTGATCTTGATCGCCCGGTCATCCTCAAGCATGGGGCGCCTGCCGGCTGACCCTGGATATGACTACATCCTTGCCGGCTCCGAACGGGGATTGGGGACCTTGGTGCTCGGAGACCCCTATTTCCACTTTGGTGCAAGATTCGTTGCTTTGATTACCTCATGGTTCCCACTGCCATACCAAGTTCTCACACTCTCCGTCTTGGTTCACCTTGTGTGGACCGGATGCGCTGTAATTATCGCCGCTGTCGTCACCCGTGAGTCACAGCAAAAGTGGCTCGGATACATCTCAGGTTTCCTGCTGATTACCGCACCCCACGCATCTGAGAGCGCCCTTGGCAACGTCGGCAATGTGAAATGGCCAATGATCACTGCGTTGGTGGTTGCATGCTGTTCTCCTGCGTCTATTCATCGTCATCCAACTCTTATCTCGGTGTTGGCCGTACTCACGGGACTCACCCAACCACTCACCATTCTCTGCTGTATCCCTCTCGCTGTGGAGGCACTTCGAAGTCGGCGATTTTCACGGGCTCAACTGATATTGGCAGGCATAATTACCGGAATCCTGGTTATTCAGGTGGCAAAAGTTGGAATCAGTTCTGCTACAAGTGGACAATCTGCCAAAGTGGCTACACCTTGGAGCGGAATGGGGCTTTTTTGGTGGTCCGGACTGGTTGGACCACTCGTTGTATCTGCCACCTGCATCATTATTCTTCTCGTTCGTCAACGCATGAGTGCAATGCCATTTTTTGCCCTAAAACTTGCTCTGATTGCTGGGGTGCTTTCGATTGTGAGCTACCGAATGGGAGGCATAGCAGACCGATACTTCATCGCCCCAATGTCTCTGGCACTGACGGCTACTCTTCTGATACAGCATCAATTATTTGCGAAAACCCCACTACTGCAGCGTGCCAGTTGGGCCGTTACTGCCGTACTGCTGTTGGTGCCAACCTTGAAGTGGTTTAGTTCAGGTCAATATTTGATGACTCCACCACTATGGAAGTCTGAAGTAGCACGGGCGGTGAACTTCTGTGAAGAAAATCGCTTCAGCGAAGTACCGATTTCATCGTCAATTTATGGTGGTAATAGTCTCGACTGTTCGTACGTGCTCCATGAATAAACCAAATGGTGTTTTGATGATTGCAAACGACGAGTTTCTTTCGGCGTTATATGACTGCGCTTACGGGCACGCTGCAGCAATAATCGGTGCCGAATCTCGACCCGACCGAACTGTAGAGATCGGCTCGGGACTCGGCATCGCGCGCCTATCGGGTCATGACTGGTTGTATTCAGACATCCTGACCTCGGAGGCCCTGACTCTAAGAAATAGCGCCGAACAACTTCCTTTCCAAGATTGTTCACTTGATGCCCTCATCCTGAAGGATTCGTGGCACCACATTCCGGATATCGAAGGCTTTCTCGCCGAGGCTCACCGAGCACTACGCATTGGTGGAACTATTGCCGTTTTTGACCCCTACTGGGGTGTACTGGCACGATGTGTCTACCGTTTTTTGCATCAGGAACGATGGGATGCTCG
>JAEMQQ010000021.1:0-14915 GCA_016463775.1 Ilumatobacteraceae bacterium
CCTTCGGCGCGAAGTTGGGCGGCACTCACACCCGAGCCGGCCCGACCCGCGGCGTCGAGTGCATGCACTTCGCCGTCGATATGCACCAAGGCAAAAAGATCGCCGCCCATTCCGCACAGATGTGGTGCCACGACCGCCATAACTGCGTTGGTGGCGAGGGCTGCATCGACTGCGTTGCCGCCGAGCGCCAAGATATGTGTGCCGGCTTGCGTTGCCACACCATCGGCACTGGCCACCATGCCAAAGCGGGAGTGGGCCCGGAAGGTCATGAGCGCAACTCCATTCTCTTAGCATTGCCGACTGTGCCACCAAATACGCAATTTGATTCGGCACGACCCCAGCACCGATTGCTGGAGCTCGTTCGACTCTTTGGGTGGTTGGGTGTCATCGGCATTGGGGGCCCGGCCGCCCACATCGCCATGATGCGACGCCGCGTCGTGACAGATCGGTCATGGGTGAGTGAAGATGAGTTCGCGCGCATGGTGGGGGCTTGCGCGCTGGTGCCTGGTCCGAATTCCACCGAAATGGCGATGGCGCTCGGCGCACGTCGCGCTGGTTGGCGTGGCCTTGTCGTTGGCGGGCTGTCGTTTATCGTGCCCGCATTCGTAATCGTCTGCGCAGTTGTGTGGACGTACGAAGAAGTGTTGACCAGTTCGGCAATTGCCAACATTCGACGCTGGGTGGTGCCCGTTGTCGTGGCGATCGTGCTGCACGCACTGTGGTCGTTGCGCACTACGGCAGCGCGCGATAGGCGTGACTTGATCGTCGTAGTGCTTGCACTCGTTGGTGCGGTGGTGGGCATTCCAGAACTACTGGTATTGCTCATGGTGGGGATTGCATCGGTGTTGCTGCGCTCGGCGCCCCGCAGTTTGGGTGTGGTGATGGCCTTGCCGATGGCTGCACTCGTGTCGCCACCGTTGATAAAAATCTTTCTGGTATTTCTGCAAATTGGCTCGGTGATTTACGGCAGCGGATACGTGTTGCTGGTGTTTTTGGAAAGCGAAGTCGTCGGGCGCGGGTGGATGAGCGAACAGGTGCTGCTTGACGCCATTTCTGTCGGGCAGTTCACGCCTGGGCCGGTCTTCACCACGGCGACATTCATCGGGTGGCACCTCAGTGGCTTTGCTGGTGCCGCCGTTGCCACGCTCGGCATCTTTGCACCGTCATTCATTTTTGCAGCGCTTATCGGTCGTGTGGTGGTGTGGTCGCAGCAGCACCGTGCACTCGGCGCATTTTTGCGCGGCGTCTCGACGGGTTCGATTGCATTGATGGCCGTCGTGCTCTGGCGACTGGGCAGCGAAGCATTCGTTGACTGGCTTGCAGTCGTCACGTTCGGGGTTGCGCTAGCTGTATTGCTGTGGCGGTCAATTCGCCGCTGAACGCCACGGCACATTTGCCGGCCAGCGCCCGACGCCACCGTGTTCAAGCTTGAACCCGCTCAGCTCGCGATTGGCGTGCTGCGACCGCCATGTGAGCATGCGTTGGACAAGTGGCAAAACACGCGCAGCATCGGTGATGGGTGTGCGCCACGTGGGGTCAGCAGCCAAGTCGAATGCCAGCCAATCACCGTTGCCAAATTGCACGTAGGCAGTGTGCGCATCGCGCTGGGTGCAGAGATGTTGTCGCTCAAGCCGACGATCGTGCGGCCATTGCAGGGCCGAGCCGTTTGTATCGTCGGAAACATACAACTGCCGCCAGTCGTATTCCCACGTGGCCATTTCACGCCAATCATCGGGGGTGTCGCCGGCCAACCACGGCACGAGTGAACGCCCGTCACACTGCGCCGGAATCGGGGCGGCGATCAAGTCGCACAAGGTGGGAAAGATGTCGACGTTCTCGGTGAAGGCATCGACCAGTCGACCGTGGCCGCCCGAAAGTTGCGGTGCGCGAACCATGCCGATGATGCGGTAACTCTGTTCAAAGAACCCAACCTTTTCGCGCAGGCCATGATCACCGAGCTGTTCGCCGTGGTCGGCGGTGATTACGACGACGGTATTCTCCCATTCGCCTCGCTCGCGTAGTGCAGCAAAGATACGACCGAGATGTGCATCAACCTCGCTGATCATCCCGTAGTACTGCGCGCGCAGGCGGCGCATTCCTGCTTCGGTGGATGGCGCCTTGGTTTCGGGCAACTGCATGACTGCTTCGTGAAAACCGTGACGCTCATTGCTCGGTGCAGTTGGCAGGTCGACCTGCGCCGGGTCGTACTCGTGCGACCAACGACCAGCAGCAGAATACGGTGGATGCGGTCGCAAATAACTGAGGTGGGCAAACCATGGTGCAGGGCTCGTGGTGGCTTGGTGTGCATCGGCATGCCACGACAAAAATTGGTCGGTGAGAAAAGTGGAGATGCTGAGCGATGCATCTCGTTCGGGTTCGGTCTCGAGAGCCACGATGTGATCGGTGGGGGTGTGCCCGTGCTGGCGGAGGTGGGCCATCCATGGCGTATACGGTTCGCTGAGGTCGAGTACCCAGTCGAAGCCAGGTAGTACACCTTGATACGTCGATAGCCGTGAGTCGTCGGCACCGGCCGTGGCCCGCGGGTCGACGCCTTGATCGGTGTAACCGAACAACGCCGGGGCATAGCCGTGGCGTCGTGCGAGTCGCGCAACATTGTCGAAGCCGTCGTCGAGTGGCGAGCCGTTGAAACACACGCGATGGTTCATGAGATACATCCCGGTGTACAAACTGGCCCGACCCGGCGAGCACGGTGCGGCCTGGCTGTAGTGGCGGGTAAATGTGGTCGCGTCACGCGAGAGTGCATCAAGGTTGGGTGTGCGCACCACGGGGTGGCCAAGTAGCGACAAACAGTCGCCCCGAAATTGATCGAGTGTGACCAGCAGAATATTCTGACGCATCAGTTATTGCGTGCCGAGAGCGGCGCGATCCTCGCGAGCCGGATCACGCCAGGTTCTGCCCTCTGGCTCGACGATGACACGCTCTAACGCCCCTGGTGTGAAAGTGAACGGTGCATGCTCGTTGGCAATCACCGAGTGGCCACGCAGGTACCCCACGGTAAATCCGGCGACGCTGTACGTGATTGGCACCGTCATCGGAATCTCGGCAGCACCAACCGGCAGGTCGTCGTAATACAACTCGACATTGCCCTTGAAGCGAGCAGTCATGGTGAACTTCACCACCAAGTGGTGATGTCCGGCAGGAATCGGGACGCTGGCGGCGGCAACAAATCGGTGGAGGCCGACGAAGTTGTGCTCGTAGTGCAACCGATTATCGCGCACGTAGACGGCATAACCAGCAGAAGCCGAACCATGCGCACAGATGGTGCCATTCACCGTTCCGGGCGAGTTCACCTCAGCAACGATGCGAAACCCGCGGTTGTGCAGGTTGGGCGCCACCGCTCGCGGTATCGCACCGATTCCTGGTTTGTATTCGTACCGCTCCCGTCGAGAACGACGATCACCGAACTTGCCAGGTTGATTGTTGAGGGGTAACACCTGGTGCTGCTCGGCCTCGTGCCACCACAGGGCGATGAGCTCTCGCAGTTTGTCGGGCTGTTCGGCGGCCACGTTGTGCGATTCCGATCGATCTTTTGCGATGTGGTAGAGCTCCCAGGCATCTTTGTCGAATGGAAGGCTCGGGTCTGAGCCGTCGTAGTCAAGGTGGGGCATCGGATGAAACACCACGGCCTTCCAGCCGTCGTGGTACAGCGCGCGCGAACCGAACATTTCGAAGTACTGAGTGACGTGCTTCGAGGGTGCATCGGCTTTGGCGAGTGTGTGTGCAAAACTCACCCCTTCGATGGGCGATTGTGCGACCCCGGCAATCTCACTTGGTGGGGCGATCTTCAAGAGGTCGAGCAGCGTGGGCATGAGATCAACGGCATGGTTGTACTGATGTCGCACCTCGCCCCGTGCTGCGATGCCCTGTGGCCAGTGCATGATGAGCGGATCGGTGACCCCGCCCTCGTGGGTTTCGCGCTTCCAGCGTTTGAAGGGCGTATTTCCTGCCCAGGCCCAGCCCCACGGGTAGTGGTTGTGGGCATCTGGCGTGCCGAGCAGGTCGATGCGCTTCAAGTTTTCTTCGAGGCTTTCGGGAATGAAGTTGAAAAAGAACACTTCGTTGTACGAACCTTTTGGTCCTCCCTCGGCCGACGCACCGTTGTCGCTCATGATGACAAAGATGGTGTTGTCCAACTCGCCGAGTGACTTCACGTGGTCGACGATGCGTCCGACTTGGGCGTCGGTATGCGTCAGGAACCCGGCGAACACTTCCATCATTCGTGAATACAAACGGTGCTCATCATCACTGAGGGTGTCCCACGCCGGTATCCAGTGCGGACGCTCACTCAATACGGTGCCCGCTGGCATGAGGCCCTCTGCCAGCTGACGAGCAAACACTTCTTCGCGCCACGTATCCCATCCCTTGTTGAATTGGCCGCGGTATGCATCAATGAACTCTTTTGGTGCTTGATGTGGTGAATGACATGCTCCGGGCGCAAACCACAGGAAGAAGGGTTTGTCGGGGTTCGCGGCTCGCGCATCGTTGATGAAGAGCACCGCTTTGTCGGCCATGTCTGCGGTGAGGTGGTAGCCGTCCTCTGGTGTTTGCGGTGGATCTACCTGATGGTTGTCGTACACCAAATCGGGGTAGTACTGGTCAGTCTCCCCATCCAGAAAACCGTAGTAGCGCTCAAAGCCGCGTCCGAGCGGCCAGCGGCCGCGCGGCGCACCCATTTGTTGTTCGTGCGGTGGTGTGAGATGCCACTTGCCAACGGCGAACGTGGCGTAGCCGTTGCGTATGAGAATTTCCGAGAGCATTCCATCCTCATGCGACATCTCGGCGTTGTAGCCGGGAAATCCAGATGTGATGTTTGCGATGCGACCCATGCCGTTGGAGTGATGATTGCGTCCGGTGAGTAGTGCAGCACGAGTTGGGGAGCACAGGGCAGTGGTATGGAAGTTGCTGTAGCGAAGGCCGCCGGCCGCCAACGCATCAAAAGTTGGGGTCTTGATGTCACTCCCGTAGCAACCGAATTGTGCAAAGCCCACGTCATCGAGCAGCACCACGACGATGTTTGGTGACCCCGGCTGGGCTGTCGGGAGGTCGGGCCACCACGGGGTGGAATCTTCGAACGTCTTGCCAATGGTTCCGCCAAACGGCGGGCGAGTGGTTTGGACCATGTCGGCAACGGTAGTGAGACGGCCGACGGTTCGGCGAAGCCAGACACCGTTGACCACCACGGCCGAGGTGTGCGACCCAATGGTGCGGCACTACCTTGAAGGGTCTACACAACGCACTGGGGGCAGACGGAATGGGCCGAATAGTGAAAGCAGCGCTGTTGCAGACCGATTGGGCGGGCAGCAAAGACAAGATGATCGACAAGCACGAAGCGGCCGCCCGTGAGGCCGCCAAACAGGGTGCCCAAGTGATGTGTTTTCAGGAACTTTTTTACGGCCCGTACTTTTGCCAGGTGCAGGATGCGAAATATTACGACTACACCGAGCAGATTCCCGACGGCCCGACCACCAAGCGCTTCCAGAGCATCGCCAAAGAGTTGGGGATGGTGCTCGTACTGCCGATGTACGAAATTGTGCAGCCTGGTCTGTATTACAACACAGCCGCAGTGATCGATGCCGACGGTCGTTATTTGGGCAAGTACCGCAAGCAGCACATCCCGCAGGTGAAGGGCTTCTGGGAAAAGTTCTATTTCGCACCCGGCACCGACGGGTATCCGGTGTTCGAGACTGCAGTCGGCAAGGTCGGCGTGTACATCTGTTACGACCGCCACTTTCCCGAAGGTTGGCGGGCCCTTGGCTTGAATGGTGCCGAGATCGTGTTCAACCCCTCGGCCACGAGCCGCGGATTGTCGGAATACATCTGGCGCCTCGAACAACCTGCAT
The DNA here is from genome assembly GCA_016463775.1 of Ilumatobacteraceae bacterium. Taxonomy (GTDB): domain Bacteria; phylum Actinomycetota; class Acidimicrobiia; order Acidimicrobiales; family Ilumatobacteraceae; genus F1-60-MAGs027. Next base: position 5,862 of record JAEMQQ010000021.1, read on the forward strand.
CGGCAGTGGCCAACATGTATTACGTCGGTGCGATTAATCGCGTCGGCATCGAGAGCGATTATGGCGACGATGATTTCTATGGCCAGAGCTACTTCGTCGACCCAGAGGGCAAGTTCGTGGGCGAAGTCGGCGACGCACACAAGCCCGAGCTCATCGTGCGCGATTTGGACATGGACAAAATCAAGATGGTGCGAGACCGTTGGGCGTTCTACCGCGACCGTCGTCCGGATGCCTATTCAGAACTTGTTCGTCGCTAACCAAAGGAGCACAACATGACCCGCACGCTGATTAAAAACGGCACCGTCATTAGCCCGACGGGTCGACACGAACAAGACGTTTTGATCGACGGCGAGATCATCGTGGCGTTGTACGCCCGCGGTCAAGCCGAAGCCATGGGTGTAACCGCCGACAAGGTGATCGATGCCGGGGGTAAATATGTTGTGCCCGGTGGCATCGACGTGCACACCCATATGGAACTGCCGTTCGGTGGCACAGCCGCGGTAGACACCTTTGAAACCGGCACGATTGCCGCTGCATGGGGTGGCGTGACCACCATCGTCGACATGGCGTTGCAGCGTTACAACGAAAATGTGCAACTTGGCCTGGCAGAGTGGCACCGCAAGGCGGGCGGCAACTGTGCGATCGACTACGCCTTCCATCAAATCATGGGCGGCATCGACGATCAGGCGCTGAAGGACATGACGTACCTCGTCGACCATGAAGGTGTCACAAGTTTCAAATTGTTCATGGCGTACCCGGGTGTGTTTTATAGCGATGACGGCCAGATCCTGCGAGCCATGCAAACCGCCAGTGAAAACGGTGCGATGATCATGATGCACGCCGAAAACGGCATCGCCATTGATGTGCTCGTGCAGCAGTACCTCGCCCGCGGGGAGACCGATCCGAAGTACCACTCGTACTCGCGCCCAAGTTTGCTGGAAGGCGAAGCAACGCATCGCGCAATCGTGCTGTCGAAGGTGGCCGGCAACGTGCCGTTGTACATCGTGCACATGTCGGCTTCCGAGGCGCTCAACGAAGTTGCCGCAGCGCAACACGAGGGCCTCAACGTGTTTGCCGAAACCTGCCCGCAATACCTCTATATGACGTTGGAAGACCACTTGGCACGCCCCGGGTTCGAGGGTGCCAAGTTCGTCTGCTCGCCACCGATTCGTTCAAAGCACGATCACCACGATCACCACGCTGACCTGTGGAAGGGTCTGCGCATGAACGAGTTGGCAATCGTGTCGACCGACCACTGCCCGTTTTGTATGAAGGATCAAAAAGAACTCGGTCTCGGTAATTTCTCCAAGATTCCCAACGGAATGGGTGGCGTCGAACACCGCATGGAACTCATTTACCAAGGTGTCGTGCTCGGTGAAATTTCACTCGAGCGTTGGGTCGAAACATGTGCGACCACACCGGCACGCATGTTCGGCATGTATCCGCAGAAGGGCATCATCGCCCCCGGGTCGGATGCCGACATTTTGGTATGGGACCCGAACAAGAAAACCAAGATCGGTATCAACGACAAACACCACATGAACATGGATCATTCGTCTTGGGAGGGCACGGAAATCGACGGCAAGGTCGACACGGTGCTTTCGCGCGGCATGATCGTGGTTGAAAACGACAAGTTTCATGGGCGCAAGGGCCACGGTAAGTACGTGAAGCGCAGCCTCAGCCAGTATCTGCATTAATCGCACCAGCACTCAAAGGAGCAATACATGAATCGCATCGGTCACTGGATCAACAACAAAGTGGTGCTCGGCACCTCCGGACGCTCGGGCGTGGTGTTCAACCCCGCAACGGGTGAACAGCAGGCTGCAGTCGACTTCGCCAGCGTGGCCGAACTTGATGCGGTAGTTGCTGCTGCAAAAGCTGCACTTCCTGGCTGGCGATCAACTTCGTTGTCGCGCCGTGCCGAAGTGATGTTTCGCATGCGCGAATTGGTCGATGCAAATCGCAAAGAAATCGCCAATATTTTGTCGCTCGAGCACGGCAAAGTGCCGGCTGACGCAATGGGCGAGTTGGCGCGCGGGTTGGAGAACATCGAGTTTGCCTGTGGCATTCCGGCGTTGTTGAAGGGCGGATATTCCGAGCAGGCCGCTGGGGGCGTTGACGTGTATTCGATTCGTCAACCGCTCGGCGTGGTCGCCGGTATTACACCGTTCAACTTCCCTGCCATGGTGCCGATGTGGATGTTCGCCAACGCCATCATGTGCGGCAACACGTTCGTTCTGAAGCCGAGCGAGAAAGACCCATCGGCGTCGATGTTCATCGCCGATTTACTGCGCCAGTCGGGTCTGCCAGACGGCGTCTTCAATGTGGTGCACGGCGACAAAGTCGCAGTCGACCGCATTCTTGCGCATCCGGATATTGCTGCCATTTCGTTCGTCGGTTCGACGCCGATTGCCAAGTACGTCTACGAAACTGGCACGCGCAACGGTAAACGTGTGCAAGCCCTCGGTGGCGCGAAGAACCACATGCTCGTTCTGCCTGATGCCGACCTCGACATGGCGGCTGACGCCGCAGTAAGTGCGGCGTACGGTTCGTCGGGTGAGCGCTGCATGGCGGTCGCGGTGGTTGCTGCAGTCGACTCAATTGCCGACCAACTCATCGAAAAAATCACAGCGCGAGTGCCGAACATCAAAGTTGGCCCAGGAACCGACCCGTCGGCAGAAATGGGGCCGCTCATCACCCGCGAACACCGTGACAAGGTGGCGGGCTACGTGCGTGACGCGGCGAAAGAGGGAGCCAAGGTGGTCATCGACGGCACCGCAAAAGCCAAGGACGAGGGATTCTTCCTCAATCCAAGCCTCATCGACAACGCCAAGCCCGGCATGAAGTGTTACGACGAAGAAATCTTTGGTCCGGTACTCGTGGTGACCCGGGTCGATGGCTATGAAGCCGGTTTGAAATTGATCAACGACAACCCGTACGGCAATGGCACCGCGATATTCACCCGTGACGGTGGCGTGGCACGTCAGTTTCAATTTGATGTGCAAGTCGGCATGGTCGGTATCAACGTGTCGATTCCCGTGCCGGTGTCGTATTACTCATTCGGTGGCTGGAAAGCGAGCCTCTTTGGTGACCAACACATGTACGGCCCGGAAGGGGTCAACTTCTTTACGCGTGGCAAAGTGGTGACTTCACGTTGGCCTGACCCACGTACTTCATCGGTCAACCTCGGCTTTCCACAGAATCGCTAGGCGACCATGGACATCGGCGTCGTCTTACAAACCACACCACCTGCATCGCGGGTGATCGACCTAGCCAAGAAGGCCGAGATGTACGGCATGTCGCACGTGTGGACGTTCGACAGCCACATCTTGTGGGAAGAGCCGTATGTGATCTACAGCCAGATTCTGGCGCAGACCAACAACATCATCGTGGGCCCGATGGTTACGAACCCGGCAACGCGCGACTGGACGGTAACTGCCAGCACATTCGCGACGCTGAATGAAATGTACGGAAACCGCACGATCTGTGGAATCGGTCGCGGCGACTCGGCAGTGCGCGTAACCAACGGCAAACCGACCACCCTCGCCACCTTGCGCGAAAGCATTCATGTGATTCGCGAGTTGGCCAATGGGCGCGGCGTGGAATACAACGGCTCGACGATCAGATTTCCGTGGGCGGAAAAAAGTCGTTGCGAAGTGTGGGTGGCGGCCTACGGCCCCAAGGCGTTGCAACTCACCGGTGAAGTTGGTGACGGCTTCATCCTGCAACTCGCCGACCTCTCGATCGCCGAATGGACTATCGCTGCGGTGCGCAAAGCAGCCAAAGATGCTGGTCGCGACCCCCAGAGTGTGAAAATTTGTGTTGCTGCCCCGGCGTATGTCGGCACCGACATGGCCTACATGCGCGACCAGTGTCGCTGGTTCGGCGGAATGGTCGGTAACCATGTGGCCGACATCGTCGAGCGTTACGGCGAAAATTCGGCAGTGCCCAAGGCCCTCACCGACTACATCAAGGGCCGCCAAGGATACGACTACAACGAGCATGGTCGTGCCGGCAATAGCCACACCACCTTCGTGCCTGACGAAATTATCGATCGTTTCTGCATCCTTGGCGATGCAGACGAACATGTGCGTCGCCTCAAGGAACTTGAGGCTCTCGGTGTGGACCAATTTTCGGTCTATCTACAGCATGACGGCAAAGAACAGACACTTGAGGCCTATGGCGAACGCATCATGCCGGCCATCGCAGAGTTGGCCCGCGCTAAACAATGACCACCACCGTTCGCCGCGCCGCGTACCGAACATTCATGTTCATCGTGGCGTTGGCGCTCGTCGTGGTGATCTGGGAGACCTACAAGGCGCTCGGGCCCGCTGACGGTGGCAAGTTGTTCGGTGCCCGCGTTTTGCCGCGCACGAGTTCATACGCGATGCCCCACGTGTGGGATATGTTTTCGCGGTTCAATCGCCCCGAGGTGCGCGGCTCAGACCGCACCGTATTCTCGGCAGTGCTTGCCGGTGCGTGGTTTTCGTTTCGGCTGAGTGCCGCGGGCTTCGTGCTCGGCGGTGTGCTTGGCACGGGCCTCGCCGTACTCATGGCGCGTTTTCGTTGGGTGCAACGCGGCGTGCTGCCGTATTTGGTCGTGTCACAGACGATTCCACTCATCGCGCTGGCACCACTCGTCGTAAGTTGGGGTGGCAAGTTGGAGGTCGGGCCATTCGTATGGCCACGCTGGTTGTCGGCGTCGGTGCTCGGGGCGTTCCTCGCTTTCTTTCCGATTGCGGTCGGCACGTTGCGCGGGTTGGCGGCAGCGTCGGCGTCATCGGTAGAACTCATGCAGAGTTACGCCGCATCGTGGACCAAGACGTTGTTCAAGTTGCGCTTTCCGACCGCGGTGCCATACATGGTGCCAGCCTTTCGACTCGGTGCCTCAGCATCGGTCATCGGCGTGGTGGTGGCTGAAATTTCAACCGGCCTTAAAGGCGGTATCGGGCGGTTGATCATTGAATATGCCCGCGAAGCCACGGGCGACCCCGCCAAGGTGTACACGGCAATCTTTGGTGCGGCAGCCCTCGGCTTGACCATGGCCGGCGTGGTGATCGTCGTTGACGCCTTCGTCATGCGCAATCGGCCCAAGGAGAGTATTTCGTGACTGCCGTCAGCATCCGCAAGGTGAGCAAAGCGTTCAACGTCGGAAAGTCGAATCAGGTCGATGCGCTGCACGAGGTGAGCCTTGACGTGAAGCCGGGCGAGTTCGTATCGCTGATTGGGCCGTCGGGATGCGGCAAGTCAACCTTGCTGCGACTCGTCGCCAACTTGCTTGAGCCCACCGCTGGCGAGGTGATGGTGAATGGCAAGTCGGCCGTCACAGCGCGACTCGACCAGGACTATGGCATGGCGTTCCAGCAAGCCGGTCTATTCGACTGGCGCACGGTACGCAAGAACATCGAGTTGCCACTCGAACTCAAGGGGTGGGACAAGGGCGATCGCCAGACCCGTGCCGAAGAAATGCTGCAGCTCGTGCAGTTGCCCGAATTCGCAGACCACTACCCGTGGCAACTGTCGGGTGGCATGCAGCAGCGCATCGCGATTGCTCGGGCACTCGCGGCGCATCCACCGCTGCTGCTGATGGACGAGCCTTTCGGTGCGCTCGACGAAATGACCCGTGAGTACATGCAAGGCGAACTATTGCGCATCTGCGCCGCAACGGGCACCACCGTCGTGTTCGTGACACACTCCATTCCGGAAGCGGTGTATCTCTCGAATCGTGTCGTGGTGATGTCACCACGACCAGGACGCATCACGAAGATCGTTGATGTCTCGCTGGGTGGCGAGCGCACCGAAGAGACGCGCAATCGCACGGCCTTCTTCGAGGCAATCACGACGGTGCGCGAGGGTTTGCGCGGTATGCACGCCGCGCACGTTGGTCTGGGCAACGACAATCGATGAACAAGGCTGTCAACCTCGTCGGCAAGGCGCTGCCGGCAATCGTGTTCGGTGCACTCTTCTTCGGATTTTGGGAATGGGCCGTTCGCTTTTTTGAACTGAAGCCATATTTTCTAACCGCACCGAGCAGTATTTGGGGAGAGTTCATCACCAATTTTTCATTCATTCGACGAGCGGCGACCGTCTCCGGCACCAACGCACTGATCGGCCTTGTTGCAGGCACCGTGCTGGGTGTGGCGATGAGTTTCGGGCTCAGTCGTTTCAGGTTTCTCAACCAAATCGTCACACCGTTGGCGGTGGCACTCAATGCGGTACCAATCTTTGTCTTGGTAGCGGTGCTGAACAATATGTACTCAATCACGAGCGAGATTCCGCGGCGCGTGATGGTGACCCTCGTGGTGTATTTCATCGTGTTGGTCAACGTGGCGCGTGGCTTGACCGAGGTTTCGCCCACGCACGTCGAGATCATGCGGTCGTATGCCGCTTCTGACCTCGCGATATTGCGCAAGGTGCGAATTCCCAACGCCTTGCCATTTCTTTTCGTTTCACTCAAAATTGCAGCCCCGGCCGCCGTCATCACGGCATTCGTCAGCGAGTACTTTGGCGGCTCACAAAACGGCTTGGGTAGCCGTATCTCGAGCAATATCGCCAATTCAAAGAATGCCGTGGCGTGGGCCTACGTTTTGTCGGCGTGCCTGCTTGGGCTAATGTTCTACCTATTCTCTGTACTCATGGAGAGTCTCAACCGGAAGGGTGAGATGAAGTAATACCAACACAAACACAACATCTGGGTGAACATATCCAGAAGGGGAGAGATCACATGAAGAAGCGTTCAGTACGGGTTGCCTTCGCAAGCATCGCCGCGCTGTCGTTGCTCGTAGCCGCCTGTGGCGGTAGCGACGATGCAGCCGACGAAGTAGCCGAAGAAACAACCGAAGAAGTCGTTGATACCTGCGTCACACCGACACCGGTGAAGTTGCAGTTGCAGTGGTTCATTCAAGCCCAATTTGCCGGCTACTTCGCCGCGCAAGATCAAGGCTTCTACGAAGCGCAGTGCCTTGACGTAACCATCGTCGAAGGTGGAGTTGACATCACGCCGCAGACCGAATTGGCCACCGGCAATGTCGACTTCGCAGTTTCGTGGGTGTCCAAAGCACTCGCCAGCCGTGAAGCAGGCGCCGACATCGTGGATATCGCACAGGTGTTCCAGCGTTCAGGCACCCTGCAGGTGTCATTCAAGGACAAGAACATCACCAAGCCTGAAGACTTCAAGGGCAAGAACATCGGTAACTGGGGTTACGGCAACGAATTTGAAATCTTTGCTGCTTTGACCAAGGCCGGTCTTGACCCTGCCACGGATGTCTCGCTCGTGCAACAGCAGTTCGACATGGTCGGCTTGCTGACTGGCGACATCGATGCAGCCGAAGCAATGACCTACAACGAGTACGCACAAGTACTTGAAGCGGTCAACCCAGCAACTGGCGCGCTCTACACGGCGGACGACTTCAACGTCGTTTCGTACGAAGATGCCGGTGTTGGAATGCTGCAAGATGCCATCTGGGCATCAGGCGAGCGTTTGGCTAGCGATGCTGCATATTCAGACACCGCGGTCAAGTTCGTTGCTGCTTCACTCCAAGGTTGGGCATACTGCCGTGACAACGTTGAAAGTTGCCGTGACATCGTGCTTGCCAAGGGTTCAAAGCTCGGTGCAAGTCACCAGTTGTGGCAAATGAACGAAGTCAACAAGTTGATCTGGCCTGCTACTGGCGGCGTCGGAGTCATCGATGAGGCTGCTTGGAATCGCACTGCGACCCTGTCGCAAGAGACCAAGAACCTCGAAGGTGGCACCGTACTCACCGCAGCACCAGATGCTGGGGCGTATAGCAACGACATCGTCACGAAAGCACTTGAAATCCTCGCGGGTCTCGGTGTGGACACGACCGGTTCGTCATATGCGCCAATCACTGTCACCCTCAATGAGGCTGGCAACTAAGCGAATTGACTAAATGCAGCGCTCGTCGCTGCAAACGTCGCACGAGGGTGCGGGTCGCCACAAGCGGCCCGCACCCTTCGTGTTTACGGGCTACAAACTCCCGTGAAAGATTGCCGCCAATTGCTCAACACCGTCGGCGATCGACGGTGCAGGTCGGGCAAAGTAGCGGTCGGCATTCACTGCGGCGGTCTTCCAAACAGGGTCGAATTCGTGGCGAACTGCCTCAGCCTCGCTCAACGCGCGTACTTCATCAAAACCGCAGGGGCCAAGAATGACGAGCTCGGGCTTGGCGGCTCGCACCTCTTGCCACGTCGTGGTGCGAGATGCAATGCCGGGTATCCCGAGCACCTCGACGCCACCGGCAGCCTCCACCATTTCAGGAATCCAGTGGCCACTTGCAAACGGTGGTGAGAGCCACTCTGCAAAAAATACCCTTGGCCGGTCGCACGCCGAGACCCGACTCTTTACTATTTCGATTCGTTCGAGCATGCGGTCAGCAACGGCTTTCCCCCGATTACTCACATCCAGCACGTTGGCCAAGTTGCGTACCGAGTCGGCGACTTCGTTGATCGTATGTGGGTCAAGCGAAACCACTCGCGCCCCGACATCACAGACTTCATCGCTCGACACTGCACACACCCGGCACAGATCTTGGGTGACAATCACATCAGGGCGGAGTTCACGCAGCAAAGCCTCGTCGATGAGGTAGAGCTGCTCGCCGGCCTGCATTGCGGCGCGGACTTGGGCATCAATTGACGCACCTGTCACTTCGCCGGAACGCACACGGGCAATGGAGACAACCGGCAGGGAGATTGCCTGCGGTGGCCAATTACATTCTTCGGAACGACCGACTACCAAGTTCCCGAGACCGATATCAAACAGAATTTCGGTTGCACTCGGGAGAAGTGAAACGATTCTCACCCCGTGTAGTGCTTGTCGGCAATATTCAGAGCCTCGTCGATGATGGCGAGACCTTCACGAATGTCGGCTTCGCTCGTGGTGCACGGCGGTACCACGTGAATGCGGTTGAAGTGGCTGAATGGCCACAAGCCCTGCTGCTTGCAAAATGCGACGACTTCGGCCATTGGCTTGGCATCGGCCCCCGACGCATTGAATGGCACGTAGGGCTCACGTGTCTCGCGGTTGCGCACGAGTTC
>JAEMQQ010000021.1:14925-30348 GCA_016463775.1 Ilumatobacteraceae bacterium
GCCCAGAACATGCCGACACCGCGCACGTCGCCGACCGACGGGTGCTTGTCTTTCAGGCGATCAAGTTCGGGTGCGATGACGTGCTCGGCCATGCGACGCACGTGCTCGAGCACCTTTTCTTCCTTGAAGATGTTGATTGATGCCACGGCTGCTGCACAGGCGAGTGGATGACCCATGTAGGTGAGGCCACCTGGGTAGACGCGCTCTTTGAAGGTGTCGGCAATTTTCTGGCTGATGACCACGCCACCGAGTGGTACATAGCCCGAGTTGACACCCTTGGCGAAACAGATGAGGTCTGGCGTGACGCCCCATTTGTTGACGGCAAACCACTCGCCACAACGACCGAAACCGGCCATCACTTCGTCGCACATCATGACGATGCCGTACTTGGTGCACAAATCGCGTACCCCTTGCAGATAGCCGTCGGGTGGAACCAAAATGCCGTTGGTGCCGACGACGGTCTCGAGGCCGATCATGGCAACGGTGTGTGGGCCCTCGACCATCAACACATCTTCGAGATGTTGCAGTGCGCGCTCACATTCTTCTTTTTCACTCGATGAGTGGAATGCCGAGCGATAGGGGTACGGACCCCAAAACTTGACGGCGCCAGAGGCACCCGTTTCGTTTGGCCAGCGGCGTGGGTCACCCGTGAGTGCGATTGCACCCGACGTGGAGCCGTGGTACGAGCGATACATCGTGAGAATCTTGTGGCGACCGGTGTGCAACTTGGCGAGACGCACCGAGTTTTCGGCGGCCTCGGCACCACCGTTGGTGAAAAACACCATGTCTAAGTCACCTGGGGCCACCTCGGCGATCAATCGTGCAGCCTCAGAACGCATCTCGTTGGCATGAAACGGGGCAATCGTGCACATCTGTGCGGCATATTCCTGGATGGCCTTCACAAGCTTGGGGTGTTGGTGGCCGATGTTGACATTGACCAATTGGCTGGAGAAGTCGAGGAACTTCTTGCCGTTCGAATCCCAGAAGTGCGAACCCTGCGACTTGACCACATCCACAGGGTCGATCAAGGCCTGGGCCGACCATGAGTGAAACACGTGCTTGCGGTCGTCGAGATACGCCTTGGTTTTTGCGTTTGCCATATTGCGATACTACTTTGACTTTTTGTCAGGGGACCAAAAGAAAACATTCTGGAAACATATTTCACACAGCCAAGAAACCTTGATGATTTACCTTTGCTTTTGCCGGGCCAGCGTCGTCCCTGCAGCTCTCAACACATCACCGAAAAAGGAGAATGTAATGGACAGTGCAGGTCTTGTCTGGGTATTGATTTCGTCGGCCCTCGTGCTGTTCATGACGCCAGGTTTGGCATTTTTCTACGGTGGCATGGACCGCCGTCGCAACGTGCTGAACATGCTGATGATGAACTTTTATTGCATTTTGGCCGTTCCTGTGCTGTGGATGGTGCTCGGCTACTCCCTGGCGCAGGTGCCTTTTGAAAGTGACTTCATCGGAGGCTTCGATGCATTCATCCTGCAAGATTTGGTCACGGCAGGTGATGGTGGAACGCTTGCCACCATTGCATTCCTTGGCATGTTTGCGGCCATCACCCCAGCATTGATTTCTGGTGCGGTCGCTGGCCGAATGAAATTTGGCGCTTGGGCACTGTTCGTGCCGTTGTGGCTCTTCATCGTGTACGTTCCCATTTTCAAATGGGTGTACGGCGGTTGGCTAGGTCAGCGAGGCTCGCTTGACTTTGCTGGTGGCACTGCGATTCACGTGAATGCTGGCATCGCCGCACTTGCTGCGGTGCTCGTGCTCGGTCGACGTCGTGTCGACCCGGCACCACCACACTCGATGCCCCTCGTCATGATCGGCACGGGCATTCTGTGGTTCGGATGGTTCGGCTTCAATGCTGGCTCGGCACTCGCTGCAAATGGCCAAGCCGCCCAAGCATTCATGAATACTTTCTTGGCAGGTGCCGCGGCTGGGCTGGCGTGGATCGTCGTCGAGTGGTTACGCGACGGACGGCCGTCCAACCTCGGTGCAGCATCCGGAATCGTGGCTGGACTCGTGGCAATCACACCGGCGGCCGGGTATGTGTCGGGTATTGCCCCGATTGCAATTGGGGCCGTGGCTGGCGTGGCGTGTTGCTATGCGGTCCGTCTCAAGACCAAACTTGGGTATGACGATGCGCTTGATGTGGTCGGTGTGCACTTCGTCGGGGGATTGGTCGGTTCGCTCCTCATCGGATTCTTTGCGAATCCAACCTTCTTCGAAGGCAGCTTCAGCGCCGGAATTTTCTACGGTGGCTCAACGAAATTGTTGGTGGAGCAGGCCCTCGCGAATGGTGTGGCGATCGTCTGGTCGTTCGTGTTGACCTTCATCATCATGAAAGCACTTGCCGCAACCATCGGGGTTCGTGCCGATGAGCAAGCCGAATTGACGGGCCTCGACCTCGCCCTGCACTCTGAGACCGCGTACCACGATTAACTCAATTGGCAACCAATAGGAGACAAATAACATGAAACTCATCACCGCAATCATCAAGCCGTTCAAACTTGACGAAGTAAAGGATGCCCTCAAGGCCGCCAACGTCACTGGAATCACGGTCACCGAGGTACGGGGCTTTGGTCGCCAAGGCGGCCACGTCGAGACGTATCGTGGCGCTGAATACAAGGTTGACTTTATTCCCAAGGTGCGACTGGAGATGGTCGTCGAAGAAGCGGTTGTCGACCGAGTCGTCGAAGTCATCGTGAAAAGTGCGGGCACCGGGAAAATCGGTGATGGCAAAGTATGGATTAGCGACGTGTCACGGGTTGTGCGCATTCGCACCGGGGAAGAAGGTCGAGACGCGATCTAGCGTTGCTTTTGTCGACGCTCACGTCGAGCGGCACGTTTGGCTTGCTGTTCGGCGACCGTTGCACGTGTGGGTGCCGAGGTTTCGCTGCTCGGAATCTTGAAACGCTCGTCTTCGGTGACGAGCCGGCGGAAACCGCCGAGCGCAGCTGAATACTGCACGGCCATGAGTCGAGCGGCATCCAGACCAAACTTGTCGATCGCCGCAGGAATCACGGCCTGCAGATTTTCGAACGAGGGATCATCACTCGTGTCGCCGAGCGTGTCGACGAAGAATTCGGTACAGGGCTCGCTGAGCAGCACGCCAGCATCGATGATCGCCTTGCGGGCGATCATGCCGGTGCGAATGCTCGCTGCCAGCGTCGCCGTTTCGTCGTAGGCGCCGCGGCGCAACCCAACACTGCGGGCGAACGGGTCGCGCAACGATTCGGGTAGTGCTGCTGCAAGAGCGGCGAGTGACGCGTCGGTGATCGTGGCAAAGACGGCGACGTAGCGACGCTCGACGATGATCTGATCACGGGCAAGGTTCATCGGCATAGATGGTTACCTTGTTGCATCACTTTGACATGGAACGGGGTGAAACCCCGTGGGGTCAGCTGATGACTTTGACGTTGTTGGCTTCGACACCCTTGCGACCTTCGCCGAGTTCAAACTCGACTTGCTGGCCGGCGAGGAGAGTACGACGCCCGGAACCCTCGATGTTCGAGAAGTGCACGAAAACATCTGAGTCGCCATCGCGAGAGATGAATCCAAAACCCTTTTCATCATTGAAGAATTTCACGGTACCTGTTGCCATAACTGCTCATTTCCTTGTTTGCTATTGACACATCGAATTACGTGTCGTACCTGCAGGCTACCGACGCTGACGCATCTTTCCTAGCCCCTTGGCACTTTTTATGCTCAGCGGGTAACCACCGCCTGCAACTCGCGCACGCGCAACCCATACGGCGTGCCGAGGCGCAGGTCAGGGAGCCGACCATTGGCGCCAAGGTTGGTGCGCCAAGCCACCGACCAGACCACATCGAGACGGGCACGAAAGACACCACCGCTGCGTACCGATGAAGGAATGGGGTATTCATAGACACACTCCGACTCGACGAACCGGGGCAGCAGTGACGACCACGGCAAACCCGGGCCGTCGCACTCGGCGACTTCACCACTGCCATCCCCCGGATGGAACTCCAATGACTCGGGGGTGGCGGTGGTGGTCATGGTGATGATGCCCCGCGGTGTGGGCACCCGCGCAGTCACCGACACGGGTCGCCAAAGAACCGGTTGTACCCAGAACCAGGTGGGTGTTTTGACCACACCACGATGTGCCGGCGGCGAAAAATTGTGGTCGAACATCGGAACACGCTCACGCATCACTTCTCGCGTTGACGCAGCAGCAGTCTCGGTCGAGATGTCGGGCAGCCACACCAAACGCGACGTGCCATCTCGCTCACAGTCGTACAGCGTCCAGGTGATGCCATTCCACGTTCGCGTGGTGAGACCGGCACGAACGCCCAGTCGGTACGTGGTCTCCGGTAGCACCCACTCGCATCGGTCGAGCGAGCCATCGGAGTCGTAGGCGATACCGGCGTAGATGTGGTCACCGTCGACACCTGCTTCGCCGGCGTGCACCGACGGCGCCGACATGCTCGGCGTCAAGACGATGACTACAACGATGCAGATGCCCAACACCTTGCGCCAGCACGCGGACTTATCTGTCATCACGGTGTACGGAGTCATGGTGTACAGAACCGAACGGCAGGTGAGCGACGATCGATGCGCCGTGACCAGAGTTGCCACGAGTTGTTGTCGTTGGCGAGTGTCCACTCGACACGTCTCGTCCAGATGGTGGAATCAAAAATGATGTCACCGAGTTCGGTATCGGCCATGCTGGCATCGAAGAAGATCCGCGTGTCGTATTCACAGGTGATGAGTCGTGCCCGATCTGCTGATGTGAAGGAAATTGATTCAATTCCCCACTCGAGGCGACCCTCGTCGGGTTTGGTGCGCATCTGCTCGGCGGCGTAATAGGCGACCGAGGCAGCGAGGCGTGCCTGCTCGGGCGAATTGGGGGCGGTGATGAGGGCAGCGTCGCAGCGCCCAGGCCGGTGGAAGCAGTTGGCCCAGCCAGTGATCAACATGGCGAACGACTTTTCGATCGCATCCGGCAGGGTGTCGCCGGCCGCAGTGGCCTCGTCAAGCTCGGCGGTGAGCGGGTCGGGCCCGGTCGTCGTCGTGGCTTCGGCAACGCGATTGATCGCAGCAGCATCGTCAAAAGCAAGTTCGGTGGGTGCGGCACACCCTGTGCTGAGCACTGCGGTGAGTACTGCGGTCGTGAAAATAGACATGCCCGATCGGGCGCGATATGGCATCGGAGGCTCCTTGTCTGTCGTGGTCGTATTTCTCGGCACGCTTCGGCAATGACTTGGAACCAAAGCCGACTTTGCCAGATGTGTGCCCTGTGCTGCGTAATCGTGCGTCGTTTTTCTTTCGGTAGAGTTCAAAAAGCCCAAAATGAGCGAACAGCCCAAACATCCGGACCTTCCCGACGAGCAGGCACATGTGGATCGTGCCTATGCGGCGCTGGTTGACGTGCGCACCCGGGCCCTCGCCTATCGCAACCTCACCGCAGGCCAGCGCGGTGGCACCCACCAAGAGCGGTTCGAGCGCAACTATTTCGACGAAAAATTGGTGCAGATGCTCAACGGCCTGGATATCGGGGAAGCCGCACTCGTCTTTGGTCGCATTGATCGCACACCTGACGCCGGCGGCGCCCCAGAGGCTTTCCACATTGGTCGGCTGGCCGTCGCCGATCAGGACAGCAACCAATTGATCATCGACTGGCGGGCCCCGGTTGCCGAACCCTTTTACCGAGCGACCGGCCGCGAGACGATGCAGTTGGTACGTCGCCGCCACTTCATGATGGAAAGTCGCCGAATCGTGGCGATTGAAGACGAACTGTTCGGCGCACATCACCTCGGCATCGGTCGCGACGATGGTCTTGACGCACCGCAGTTGCGCGGGCAAAGCACACTGCTGGCAGCATTGCGCAAAGGGCGAAGTGGACAACTCGGCGACATCGTCGCCACGATTCAGGCGGAACAAGACGTCATCATTCGCGCACCGAACAAGGGTGTGCTCGTCGTGCAAGGTGGCCCAGGCACCGGCAAGACGGTGGTCGCGCTGCACCGTGCGGCGTACTTGTTGTACACGTATCGATTCCCGTTGGCCGACCAAGGTGTGTTGGTCATCGGCCCGAACCGGGTGTTCCTGCGGTACATCGAACGGGTGCTGCCATCACTGGGCGAGTCGGGAGTGCGCGAGGCGGTGCTCGCAGATTTGGTGAGGGATGTCCGTTATGGCGCCGTCGACTCGCCTTTGGCGCGCCGCGTCAAAGGTGACCTGCGGATGGTCGACGTATTGCAACGAGCGATTCGGGCACGACAACGACCACTGAAGGAACCATTTGAATTGCCGTACGGTGGTGGATTCTTGCGGCTGCAGCCAGGCGATACGGCACGCGTCGTAAAAGAAGCCCAACGGCGCACGCGCCGGCACAACGAGATGTGTCGTGCCGTTGAAGGTGAACTCGTGGCGATGTCAATGTCGATGATGCGCGATGAGGAGTACACACTCTCCACGGCACGTACCCGCCTGCGTGAAATCCCCGAGTTTCGTGCCTTGATCTTTCGAGTGTGGCCGTCACTCTCGGCAGCAGAGTTGCTGCGCGACCTATTCGGATCAAAAGCACTCCTCAAAGTTGCAGGGCAGGGCATTCTGACTGATGCCGAAATTATTTCGCTTTACCGACCGCGCGCTGAAACTCTTGACGGAGCAACCTTCAGTGATGCCGACGTCGCCTTGCTTGACGAGGCGCGGCATATTCTCGGGCCCAAGCCGCGCAAGGGTGGCATCATCGAAGAAGCTGACGAAATCGAAACGTACGGCCACATTGTGGTCGATGAGGTGCAGGATCTCACACCGATGCAGCTGCGCATGGTCGGCCGCCGTTCACTCAACGGTGCGATGACGGTCGTTGGCGACATTGCCCAGGCAACGGGGCCGTTTGCACCATCAGACTGGAGCGACGTACTGGCACTCCTGCCGAAGAATCGCGACGCAGCAGTGGCGGAGTTGTCGGTGGGCTACCGAATTCCGCGCCAAATCATGGAGTTTGCCGCCCGCCTGCTGCCGACTGCGGCGCCACAGCAAACCCCGCCCACTGCCGTGCGCGAGGGCGATGCCGAGCCGCTCATCTTGGGCACCACACGCGACCGGTTGTTCGAAGTGGTTGCCAACGAGGCCCGGACACTTGTTTCGCTGTTGGCGGATGGTCGTGTAGGCATCGTGTGTGCCGACAACCTTTTTGATGAGCTTGCGGCAGCACTCGATTCGTCGGGGCTTACCTACGGGCGTGCTGGGGCGAGTGCGCTGGAAGCGACGCTCACCTTGGTTCCGGTGAGTTTGGTGAAGGGGTTGGAAATGGACGGCGTGATCGTGGTCGAACCACTGGACATCTATGAATCGTCAGATTCGGGGCCGCGCGGGTTATATGTTGCACTCACGCGCTCGACCCAGCGACTGGTCGTGGCACACTCCCGCGAATTACCCCTCGAGTTGCGCGACTAACCGCACCAGTGCGCGAGGCACTCCGTGAGGCAACATCCAATGCAGTGTGGCTACTTGACACCAAGTGAGTCGAGTGCCAACCGCAGGAATAATTTTGCTTTGTCAGCGTCAGCCGGACGATTGCGGTCGACGGCGCTCCGTGCCAATTCGACAACGCGTCGCAGGTCGTAGGTGAGTTGATCGGCAAGTTCGCCGTATTCGGTAACGATGAGTGGTTCCATCAGCGACCACACGGTATTCACGGCTGCCAGATGTGTACGCGCAGCATTGCGATCAGCATTGAACGTCGCTTCGCTCAATGCCCCCATTTCATCGCGCAAAAGTTTGGCAAGTTCACCAAGCGTTGCGTTGGCTGGCACTTCATAAGTCGGTTCATCCTGGCTCTGCACGGTGGTCGATGCAGTCGGGCTGTCGAGCTCGATCACTTCGGTGGCACATCCAGTGGTGAACATAATCGCGCAGAGACATATACCAAAAATACGCGGGAGGCGTTGCAGTGGCATGTTCGGCTACAGCGTGACGAGCAGGCGCGCGCTTACGAACGGGTCGAGTGTGACGGTGCGATCTGACTCATCGTGCACGACGAGTTGCGCGGAACCGTTGTCACGCTCAACCAGCGTGCAGACCCGACCAGGGATGATTCGTAGCGACTCCAGTTGGTCGAGGGCTCCGTCGTGCTCTTCGATTTCCTCGGGGATGCGAACCACCGTGAAACGGGCGCCCAGAGCAACCTCGGTGAGGGGAGTGACGGCGACCTTGGTTGCCGGTGCACCAGGAATGGGGTTGCCGTGGGGGCAGGTCGACGGGTTGCCGAGCAGTCGCACGAGACCTGCCTCGACATCGGCGCTGATGACATGTTCCCATTTGCAGGCCTCGTGGTGGGCGCGCGCCCATGGCAAACCGATGATGTCGGTCAAAAACCGCTCGGCCAATCGATGCCGACGCACGATCCGTGACGCCAACTCTTCGCCCCGTGGCGTGAGCTGAAGTTGAGTTGAGTCAACCACAATGAGGTCGGCGAGTTCCATTCGTTTCACCATTTCCGAGACCGAAGACCGCGATACCGCCAGACGCTCGGCGAGACGGGCCTGAATGACTTCAGCCTTGTCCTCGCGCATCTCGTAAATGCACTCGCAATATTCCTCGAATGCCGGGTGATGTTCACCAGCAACAGGCATGGCGCTCAGCGTACCTATCGGCACACCGAGTAGGTACTCTTCGGCGGTGGCCGCGGACACGATTATCGACCAATTTTCCCCGGCAGTTCGTGCGTGGTTCACCGCATCGTTTCCCGCGGCGACTCCGGCGCAAGCCGCAGGGTTCGTGCACATCCTCGGTGGTGAGCACACGCTCATCTCGGCACCGACGGGTAGTGGTAAGACGCTCGCGGCATTTCTTGTCGCCATCGACCGTCTGGTGTCGCGGGATATCGATGAGGTGTCGACCACCCGCGTGTTGTACGTGTCGCCACTCCGTGCGCTGGCCTTTGATGTTGAGAAAAACTTGCGGGCACCAATCGTCGGAATCCGTCATGCCGCTGAGCGGTTGGGCCAAACCTTTCGTGAACCACAGGTGGCCATGCGCACCGGTGATACCAGCCAGCGCGATCGACAACGCATGCTGCGCAACCCACCAGACGTGCTGATTACCACGCCTGAAAGTTTGTACCTCATGCTCACCTCGTCGGCCCGATCGACGCTGGTCAATATCGACACTGTCATCATCGACGAAATTCATGCCATTGCTGCGACGAAGCGTGGCGCACATTTGGCATTGTCACTCGAACGCCTCGAGGAACTCACAGTCCGTGCACCACAACGCATCGGATTGTCGGCCACCCAACGCCCGCTCGAAGAAGTCGCGCGGTTCCTCGGTGGGTACCGCGACAGTACGCCGCGCAGTGTGGCCATCGTCGATGCAGGGGCACGCAAGCCGATGGAAATCGAGGTAGTCGTACCGATCGAAGACATGGGTTCGATCGGCAAGTACACCAGCGAATTGCGCAGTGGGCCGGCAACGTCGGCGGCCGTCGAGCGGCGCACCAGCATTTGGCCCAGCATCACCCCGAAGATCCTGGAACTGGTGCAGCAGCACCGCAGCACCATCATTTTCTGCAATGCGCGTCGTGGGGCCGAGCGGCTGGCCGCCCAACTCAACGAACTTGCCGTTGAGCTGGGCCTTGGCGACGAGAACTTCGTCAAGGCGCATCATGGCTCGCTGGCCCGCGAGCAACGAATCGTGATCGAAGACCAACTCAAGCGAGGTGAATTGCGCGCCATCGTGGCCACAAGCAGTCTCGAATTGGGCATCGACATGGGGGCTGTCGACCTGGTGATTCAGGTCGAGTCCCCTGGGGCGGTGAGTCGTGGTCTGCAGCGCGTCGGTCGAGCCGGGCATTCCGTCGGCGAGGCGAGCAAAGGCAAGATGTTCCCGAAACATCGGCACGACTTGCTGGAGGTGGCAGTCGTCGTGCGGCGCATGCTCGAAGCGGACATCGAATCGACGCGGTATTTGCGCAACCCACTCGATGTGCTCGCACAACACATCGTCGCCCACGTGGCCATGCATCCTGACTGCACCGTCGCGTCACTCACCGCCATGATTCGTCGCTGCGCCAACTTTTCTGAATTGTCCGACGAAGTGCGCAACAACGTGCTCGATCTGCTGGCCGGTCGTTACCCGAGCGAAGAGTTCCGCGATCTGCGGCCGCGCATCGTGTGGGACCGCATCGCCGACACCTTGCGGGCGCGTGACGGGGCACAACGGTTGGCGGTCACCAATGGCGGCACGATTCCAGATCGGGGCATGTTCGGTGTGTTCTTGCCAGACGGCACTCGGGTGGGCGAACTCGACGAAGAGATGGTGTATCAAACACGGCCCGGTGAAACGTTCGTGCTCGGTGCTTCAACCTGGCGGATTGAAGACGTGTCGTTCGACCGCGTCATCGTGAACCCGGCGCCAGGCGAGCCAGGCAAGATGCCGTTCTGGCATGGCGACCGGCTCGGGCGTCCACTCGACCTCGGGCGTGCGGTGGGCGAATTTCTGCGCACCATCCGTGAAGAGCAGTCGGGCCCCGATCAGTCGCAAGCCGAGCAAACCCTCATCACCCGACACTGCCTCGATCCACTGGCGGCGAAAAATCTGTTGATGTACATCAACGAACAAGTTGAGGCCACGGGTACCCTGCCCGACGACCGCACGATCGTCGTCGAGCGTTTCCGCGACGAAATTGGTGACTGGCGTATTTGTATTCATTCACCCTTCGGCACACCGGTGCATGCGCCATGGGCGATCGCGCTTGAGCGTCGCCTGCTTGAACGACTGGGGATACCAGTCGAAACGATGTGGGGTGACGACGGCATCGTGTTGCGCCTGCCCGAAGCGATCGACCGTCTACCGATCGAAGAATTGCTCATCGATCCCGATGAGATCACCGATGTGCTCGTCGCTGCCGTGCCCCAAACGTCGCTCTTTGCCGCCCGCTTCCGCGAATGTGCCGCCCGCGCCCTGTTGTTGCCGCGCCGTCGCCCCGATCAGCGCACACCGTTGTGGCAGCAGCGTCAACGCGCCGCCGACTTGTTGACGGTGGCCGCAAAGTATCCGACGTTCCCGATCTTGTTGGAGACCAGTCGTGAGTGTTTGCAAGACGTGTTCGACGTTCCGGCCCTGCGTGACGTGCTGTCGCGCCTGCGATCGCGGGCCATCCGTTTGGTGAGTGTCGACACGCCCAAAGCCTCGCCATTTGCCCAGAGCCTGCTCTTCAACTGGATTGCCGCCTACATGTTCGAGGGCGATGCGCCTTTGGCCGAGCGGCGGGCCGCGGCGTTGGCACTCGATCGTGACCTGCTCAATGACCTGCTGGGCTCGGAAGAATTGCGCGAACTGCTCGACGGCGAAGTACTTGCCGATATCGAACTTGAACTTCAGCATTTGGTCGAGGAACGTTACGCAAAGAACCTCGACGAGGTGCACGATGTGCTGCGGCGTGTCGGTGATTTGACGCTCGATGAAATCTCGTTACGTTGCAACTTCAACCCGTCGGCGGCGATTGCAGAACTCGTGGCAAAGCGCCGTGCCGTTGACCTCGTCGTGGGTGGCGAACGCCGGTATGTGGCGGCGGAGGATGCCGCACGGTTTCGTGACGCGCTTGGCTGTGCGCTGCCACTCGGGCTCCCCCAAGCATTCACCGACCCAGTCGAAGCGCCACTCGTTGAACTCGTTTCGCGGTACGCCCGTACGCATGCCCCGTTCGTTACTCGTGACGTCGCACTGCGAATGGGGGTGAGCATCGAGCGGATTGCAGTGGCTTTGACCCAACTCGAGACCGCACATCGTGTGGTGCGTGGCGAGTTCCGCCCGTTTGGCACCGAGCGCGAGTGGTGCGACACCGAGGTGTTGCGGCTGGTGCGTCGTCGTTCGCTGGCCAAACTCCGTAAAGAGGTTGAGCCTGTCGATCAACAGACATTCGCCCGGTTTCTTGCCGAGTGGCACGGTGTAACGGCACCGACCTACGGCCCTGAGGCGCTCGTCGAAACGCTCACCGTGCTCGCAGGATCAGCACTCGTTGCGTCCACGCTCGAGACCGACGTCTTGCCGATGCGTGTGCGTGGCTATCGGCCGACGTTGCTCGACAATCTCTGCACGAGTGGTGAAGTGGTGTGGGTGGGTGCCGGATCGTTGGGTGGCAACGACGGTCGCATCCGACTGTTCTTTGCCGACCAACTTGCGGCGTTCCTTCCTGCACTCGAACATGGTGAAGCACCGACCGGCAAGATGCACGACCAAATTCGTGCTGCACTCGCCGAGCGCGGTGCTTGTTTCTGGGGCCAACTGCGTATTGCCGTACCGAACGGCACCGACACCGAGTTGCTCTCTGCACTATGGGACTTGGTGTGGGCCGGTGAAGTAACCAACGATTCGCTCACCGCATTGCGCGCGGTGTTGTACGGGGCCCGCAGTGGCAAAAGCGCCCGTGCGCTGCCCGCGGCAGGAAGTGCACGACGCCAGGCGGCACGTCTGGTGCGCCCGCGCCATGTGCGTGGGGCGAGTACGGGTCGGGTGGGCCCACCGGCCGGGCAAGGACGCTGGAGTCTCATCGCCCAACTCGTCGACAAACCAGCCAGCACCACCGAAGCGTTGCACGCGTTGGCCATGCAACTACTTGAGCGACACGGTGTGCTGACGCGCGAAGCGGTGCTGGCCGAAAACGTGCGCGGTGGTTTTTCTGGTGTGTACGGCGTGCTGAAAGCGCTCGAAGATCGTGGCACCGTGCGCCGTGGATACTTCGTCGATGGTTTGGGCGCCGCGCAATTCGCAGTGCCGGGGGCCGTCGATCGACTGCGTGCTTGTAAAGACGTCAACATCGTGAGCGATCACGGTATTCATGACGGGCGTCAAGGCCCCGTCGAGGATGCGGGTGTCATCGTGCTGGCAGCCACTGACCCGGCCCAGCCGTACGGTGCCACGATTGATTGGCCGGCAACGACCGGGCGTCCGATGCGCAGTGCGGGTGCGTTGACGTTGTTGATGCGTGGTGACGTGCTCGCGTGGTACGACTTGCGCAGTCGCCACCTCGTTACCTTTGCATCGTCACTTGCACCCCATCATTCGGTCGCGATGGTTGAAGCGTTGGGCAGTCTCGTGAAAGATGGTCGAGCCAAGGTCATCGAAGTGCGCAAGATCAACGGTGTCGGGTTCGACGACATGTCACCAGAAACAGTGTCGCTGGTGGCCCTGCTCGAACAACATCGCTTCATTCGCGGCTATCGCGGGCTGGTGCTGCGCGACTAAGTCATTGCGGTTCAATACCGCGCAAACCGGCCCAGGCGAAGTTCGCCAGTTGCGAACCGACGAGTGCCGGGTCGAACGATTCGCCGTTGGCTATCAGGTACCGGCTGACACCTTCGGACATACCAACCAAGGCATACGCGATGCGACGTTGGTGCTCACGATCAAGTCCGGCGTCGATGAGCGGTGCGATTGCGTCAGCGATGAGGCGTTCGATGTTTCGCAGGGCGGCAGAAAATTC
Organism: Ilumatobacteraceae bacterium; assembly: GCA_016463775.1. Classification (GTDB taxonomy): domain Bacteria; phylum Actinomycetota; class Acidimicrobiia; order Acidimicrobiales; family Ilumatobacteraceae; genus F1-60-MAGs027. The sequence goes on from JAEMQQ010000021.1 coordinate 28,391, forward strand.
TTCATCGCGGCGCGCACCACTGCCAAAGAGCAGCACGAACGAAGTGCGGTTGGCCGCCATCCACTCGAAGTAGGCGATGATGCCACTCTGGGTTTGGTTCTGTCCGTCAGGTGCATCGGTCGTTGCCTTACCGATGGCCTCCAACATGCTGGCTGCCACATCGTCGATGAGTGCCAGATAGAGCGCACGCTTTGATGCGAAGTGTTGGTACAGCACTGGCTTGGTGACACCGCCCGTTCTGGCAACGTCATTCATGGAGGTGGCATGGAACCCCTTGGCGGCGAACTCGTGCAACGCGGCGTCGAGAATCAGCGTGCGTCGCTCAGCAGCGGGTAGTCGCAGGTTCATTTCGGTGAGTCGAGTGGCGGCGGCGGTTGATTGGCGGCCCTGTCTTCGCGGCGTGCGGCACGAATACCGTACGAAATCACGATGCTGGGTGCCAAAATAATCGATCCGACGACGAGTGCCACACCACTCACGAAATGCATCGAGCTCGTGAGCGATGACCAGAGCCCGGCAAAAAATGCCACAACAGAAACCGCCCACAGTCCGTAACCGGTGCGCTTGGCAATCGTATTCAGACGGTCGATGCGATCACGACGGATGACGACTGGATCCTTGGACGGTTCAGCTTCTGTGATTTCGGAGTTCATCTGACGATTGTCAATCTAGGCTGAGGCTCTAGAAAGCGAGCATCCGTGATGACTTCTGTGGCTGGTGACACGGTGATTCGTTTGGCGGATGCCGTTGTTGCGCTCGGTGGTTTTCCTGCACTGGCGGGTGCCTCAATGTCTGTTGAGCGTGGGGAGTTGGTCGCACTGCGAGGTGCGAACGGAACCGGCAAGTCGACACTGCTGCGACTCTGCGCCGGGCTCGTGCCGCTCGCCCGTGGCGCGGCAACTGTGCTCGGTGTCGATCTTGCCGATGATCGTGTAGCCGTGCGCCAACTCGTCGGGCTGCTCGGTCACCGCAACGGTTTGTATGCCGAACTTACGTGCCGGGAGAACGTGGCGTTTACCGCCCAACTTGTGGGGGCATCACCCAACGACGTCGACGACGCCCTGCAACGTCTCGGCATTGATGCACGAGTTGCTGTGACCCGGGCAGGTGCGCTGTCAGCGGGTCAACGTCGTCGCACCGCTTTGGCCTCGCTTATCGTGCGGCGCGCGCAATTGTGGTTGCTCGACGAACCACATGCCGGGCTCGACACTGCAGCGCGCAATGAACTTGATGTGATTCTGCGTGACGCAACCCGTAGTGGTGCAACGGTGCTGTACACCACGCACGAAGTCGATCGTGCCGGGCTTGCCACACCACGCACCGTCACGCTCACTGGTGGATGTATTACGAGTGACGTGTCGTCAAAATTCGGGGTGGCACAGTGAACACGATTGTTGCCGTGGCCAAGAAGGACCTGCGCATTGAGTGGCGCACACGCACGTTGCTGGCACGCGTGGTGCCGTTTGCATTGCTTGTTTTGGTGTTGTTCGCCGTGGCACTCGACAGTGAGGCTCTCTTGTTGCGGGCAGCCGCCGGCTTGGTGTGGATGGCGATGCTTTTTTCGACGATGCTCGTCGTGCAGCGAGCGTTCGACATTGAGACATCCGATGCAGCGATGGACTCACTCTTGGCGTGCACCGCGCATCCATCCCGGGTGTTCTATGGCAAGGCGCTCTCGCTGTTCGTGCAACTCTTGGCGCTCGCTGCGGTGTTGGTCACGGCCGCAGTGGTGTTGTACGGCGCGTCGGTGCACGGCAATCGGGTCGTGCTCTTGGTCACGGTGGTCGTCACGGCGACTGGCGGGCTCGCGACCGTCGGTACTCTCTACGGTGCGGTGGTTGCAAACATGACTGGGCGAGATTCCCTTCTTCCGTTGCTGGCGCTGCCCGTGCTCGCACCGTTGCTCATCGCCGCATCACGGGCAACTGAAGCTGCCTTTGGCAGCCAAACCATCGACC
>JAEMQQ010000073.1 GCA_016463775.1 Ilumatobacteraceae bacterium
GCAATCACATTTTCTGCCACGAGCGAAGCATTGAATGCGTCGTTGCCACCAACATCGTGCACACCCTGCTTCGGGCCGTTTGATTCACCGCCACACGCGGTGAGAGCCAGCATCACAACGACGAGCGATCTCGCACAGTGTCGGGGGCGCATCAATATGCCTGCGGGGCAGGCAGCCCGGCAACGGTAAGGCGGTTGTAGAACCATGCCAGGCGGTCATTCGGAGAAAGTTTTTGAATCGCTTCGGGCAGTGTCGTAAGCCCCATCGGTTTGCGCGCCTTCCACGACATAACTTGACGATCAAGATCGTAACGAACGAATAATGGGGTCCAATCATGATGGGTAAAACCAATGTTCAAGTCGGCATGATGCACCTCGACTTCACACCACCGCATGAGCACCAAATCCGAAATACGCACGCGTGGTGCGCCATCAGAGTGAGATTTGATGCCGTAGCCCTGCCACGTGGTGGCCGACGCCGCGGCCCATGCGGCTTCGAGTGTGTAGATCGAAACCCGCGTATCAGCAACGAGTTCTGCAGCAGTGCGATGTGCCCCAGCCTCAATTTCAGCCACCCGACCCGCCATGCCACCGGGATACTGCGGCGACTCTTGGCCCCGGGTTGCGGCTTCGAACATGCGCGCATGACTATCGGCATTGCGGGCCAGATGGTTCAGCACGTGGCCCCGCGACCAGCCTGGTAATAGCGAATCAATTTGACAATCGGCATCGCTCAATTCGGCGATGCCCGCCAGCAAACGTTGGTGTGCAGCGGCACAGCCACCCACTTGTGCGTCGAGAGCTCGCGCGACCGCCTCATCCAAAATTGCTACAAATCTCCGTGACTGCGCTGTGGCACGACCACAACCGTACCGTCTTGTTCGTGAATGACCCGCGCAGAAACGCCGTAGAACTCTGCCAGCGTTTCACTACGCAACACATCACGGGCACTGCCACGAGCCACGCCCACCCCTTGGTGCAGTAACAACAATCGGTCGGAATACAACCCGGCCAACGTCAGGTCGTGCATCGCCGAGACCACGATGAGGTTTTTGGCCCGGCGCAGTCGATCGACAAGTTCCAACGCATGTTGCTGGTGCCCAAGGTCAAGGGCGCTGGTTGGCTCGTCGAGCAATAACACCGGCGCTTCTTGGGCGAGTGCCCGCGCGATGACCACGCGCTGACGCTCACCGCCCGACAACGTGCCAAGCATCCGCCGGGCATACATCGCCAGCGACAGTTCTGCAATCAAACTGGCAACGATGTCGCGATCACGTGCCGACTCGCGCCCGAAGGTGGAGATGTACGGGTTACGGCCAAGCATGACGTAGTCGATTACCGACATGTCGTCGGGTAACACGGGTTCTTGTGGCACGAAGGCCACCCGCTTAGCCAATTCGCGGGCACCAAGACCACGTATTTCACTGCCATCAAGTTGCACACTGCCCGAAAATTCAACGAGCCCGGCAAGTGCGCGCAGCAGCGAAGATTTACCCGCACCATTCGGGCCAATCAAACACAGCCAGTCGCCGGCCATGAGCGTTTCGTCGACACCGCTGACCACTGCACAGCCGCCGTACTCCACGCGCACACTCCGCAGAATGAGGCTGTTCATTGACGAGCCTCACGCATGCGCAGTAGAAACAAAAAGAACGGTGCACCGAAAAAAGCAGTCACCACACCGATGGGCGTTTCAGAAGGCGATGTGAGAATGCGGCTGGGTATGTCGGCGGCAATCAAAAAAGCAGCACCGGTAAACATGCTGAGCGGCAGCACGATGCGATTCGAGGAGCCCATCAACAATCGCACCGCATGCGGCACGATGATGCCAACGAAACCAATGAGGCCACTCACTGCGACGGCTGCAGAAGTGCCGAGTGTGGCAGCCAACACCACGATGATGCGAACCTG
>JAEMQQ010000074.1 GCA_016463775.1 Ilumatobacteraceae bacterium
TGCGCGCGGCTTCTTTGATCATCTTCGTATGGCCTTTTACATTGGGGCGGTAGCCAGGCAGACTGTCGCGCACCTCGTCGTCGCTCGGCCAATACCAATCCATTTCGTTTTGCAAAACATCTTTGGGAATATCGATGAGCGTCGGGCCGGGGCGACCAGTGGTGGCAATGTAAAACGCCTGGCGCACCACCATCGGCAAATCTTGGGCGCTCATCACCAACTCGTTGTGTTTGGTGATGCTCCGGGTGATACCCACGGTGTCGCACTCTTGAAACGCGTCGGTGCCAATTGCGGCGGTTGGTACCTGACCAGTGATGCCGACCATCGGAATGGAGTCCATATATGCATCGCACAGCGGCGTGACCAAGTTGGTGGCCGCCGGGCCGCTCGTCACCATGGCCACACCTGGTCGACCAGTGACGTGGGCATATCCCTCGGCCATGTGGCCGGCACCTTGTTCGTGGCGCACGAGAATGTGGCGAATCTTTGACTCGATCAGCGGGTCATAGGCCGGCAAGATGCAGCCACCGGGCAAACCGAAAATGACATCCACGTTTTCGTGCTCGAGGGCCCGAATGAGGGCCTGTGCCCCGGTGAGTTTTTCTTTCATGGAGGTGCCTTTCTCAATTCTCGCTGTGGATTCGGGTTTTCGTGTTTTAGGTATAAAAAAACCTCCCCTTTTGGGGGAGGTGGCGCCCTATATGTAGACGGGCGCTTAAACAAGTACTACGAGGGCGACCAGCGTGCTGCGTCGGTGTTTCATAGTGTTTTCAGTCTGCCAGCGGACGGCAACGGTTCACAACCTCAGCCAGATCGCGCAACGACGAGTACCCGTCGCGAGAGGTCGCTGGCCGCCACCTGCAGCACGGCCGAAGTGTCAAATTGGGTCTGGGCCGCAGGTTGCGCCACCTGAATTTCGCCTCTCAGCACGATGCTCACTGCAATTCGTACACCAGGCACTCGCTTGGCAAGCAGTTGACAGGTGGCCACGGCGCGCAGTCGTGCAAGATTGCGCAACAGTTTGACCGGCCCGACGCCAGCACCACCCACGCACGAAACGTTGTCGCCCGGCTTCAGTGCACCAGCAAATGTGTTCACCTGTCGGCGTTGTGCCACAGAAAGCGATGTGGTGAGAGGCGGAAACGGGGTCAACACGAGTGACCGCACCACTGGTGCGACAGTCGTCGTCGGTGCGACAGTCGTCGTTGGTGCGACAGTCGTCGTTGGTGCGACAGTCGTCGGCGTCGTTGCGGTCGGCGCGACAGTTGTAGTCGTCGTGGTCGGCGCGACGGTTGTCGTTGTCGTTGGTGTCGTTGGTGTCGTTGTCGTCGTCGTGGTGGTCGGCGCGGCTGGTGTCACCGTTGCACTGGCTATCGACACCACGCCGTCGGCCACGTCGTTGCGTGCCGTCACCCGAAAGCGATAGGTCGTGGCGTTGGCCAACCCCGTCACCGTTGCCGAGGTGAGGGTTGAGGTGCCATCGGCGAACGTGCTCCACGTGGCGTCGTTACTCGAATACTCCACGACGTAGTCGGTGATTGCACTGCCACCATTGCTGGCAGGTGCGGCCCAGGTGAGCGACACCGAGCCGTCCCCAGCCGTGCCGGTTGGTGTACCGGCACGGCCAGGTTCGGTGAGCGACATCACACGGTGATCGGTTCCAAGATTTACCGATGTGAGGTTGTCACCCATCTCGTTCGCGCCATCACCAAGCGTGCTGGTGCTGCCCGAGCCGAGACGACCACTTGTACCAAGACCAAAACATTTGAGGGCCAGCGTGTCGAGCACGACACAGGTGTGGGCCACCCCCGCCACGACCGCGCGGGCAGTGCGGCTGGCGCCAAGGGCGATACCAGCCATGTTGTCGCCGAGTTCATCAGGTTGATCGCCGCGA
>JAEMQQ010000022.1 GCA_016463775.1 Ilumatobacteraceae bacterium
GTGCAATGCATTCCCCATCTGTCGCGCTCGGCAGGCGAGCTCTTCGTTTTTCAACGCACGCCGTCATCGATTGATGTGCGCAACAACCAACCAATCGACCCGCAGTGGTTCGCCGGCCTCGAAACGGGGTGGCAGCGCAAATGGATGACGAACTTTACGGTGCTGCAAACGCTCGGTTTTGCCGAAGAAGATCTGGTGAAAGATGGCTGGACTGATATTTCGATTCGCATCCGTGATCGCACGGTGGAGTTGGTGAAAGCCGGTGCCACCCTTGGGCCAGAGACATTGCTGAAGGCGTACGAAGATTCTGACGACGAAAAGATGAACGAGGTGCGGGCGCGAGTCGATGCAATTATTGGCGACGAACACACCGCTGCGGCACTCAAGCCGTGGTACCGCCAGTTGTGCAAGCGGCCCTGCTTTCATGATGAGTATCTGCAGTCATTTAATAATCCGACAACGCATCTGGTGGACACTGACGGCCAAGGCGTGGAACGCATCGACGAACACGGCGTGTGGGTGGCGGGCAAGCACTACTCACTGGATTGCTTGATCATCGCGTCGGGCTTCGAGGTCGGAACCAGTTACACGCGACGTAGTGGGTTTGACATCGCTGGTCGTGACGGCGTTGCCCTGTCTGAGTACTGGGCTGGTGGCATGCGCAGTTTGCACGGCATTCATGTGCACGGGTTCCCGAACTTGTTCGTTATCGGTTTCACACAGGGGGCGAACCAAATCGCCAACGTGCCGCAGAATTATGTGGAGAACGGGCTGGCGATTGCCGGCGTCATCGCGCGCGCCGAAGCCACGGGCGCACGACAGGTCGAGCCAACGCAGGTGGCAGAAAACGACTGGCTCACCTTCATCACCAGCAATCAGCGGGGCTTGCGCGGCAACCCCGATTGCACGCCTGGCTATTACAACAACGAGGGCCAACCAATTTCCCAGAGCGACATGTTCAACGGCAGTGGGCACCCGGGTGGCCCCATCGCATTCTTTGAGTTTCTCGATGCGTGGCGACAAACTGGTGAGTTTGCCGGTCTTGAATTCATTGCGTGAACGGTTGCGATGGTGTAAACATCCACGGTTAGGGTAAGCCCATGACCCGTCCAGGCATGTACTCCGGTGTAGCCACCGATGATGCAATGAATCTCGCGATGTCCGCCAAGGCGGTGCCGCTGTATGAGGCGGTGAAGAAGTTCATCGCCACCGAGATTGAACCCGTCACCCACAAGTATTTCGAGCTCGGCGAAGGCCGTGCCGACCGTTGGGCCTACGGCGTCGGTCAGTTGGAACTGCTCAGTGAGTTGAAGAACAAGGCCAAGCAGGCCGGGTTGTGGAACTTCTTTCTGCCGAATGCCGAAACGGGCGAAGGGCTCTCCAACCTCGACTACGCATATATCGCATTCGAGTTGGGCACGAATCCGATTGCCTCCGAGGTAATGAATTGCAGTGCACCCGACACCGGGAACATGGAAGTGCTCGAGCGCGTCGGAACGCCGCAACAAAAAGAACAATGGTTGAAGCCGCTCCTCAATGGCGAGATTCGCTCGGCCTACGCCATGACCGAACCCGATGTGGCGTCGTCTGATGCCAAGAATCTTGCTTGTCGCGCCGTGCGCGACGGTGACGAATGGTTGATCAACGGCGAAAAGTTCTATATCTCTGGTGCCGGCGACCCACGTTGCAAGATCATGATTTGCATGCTGCTCACCAGCCCAGATGCGCCGCCGCACCAGCGCCACTCGCAAATCTTGGTGCCGATGCAGACCAAGGGTGTGGAGATCCTCGGTTCGATGGAGGTGTTCGGCGAAGACGATGCACCGCACGGCCACATGCACCTGCGATTCAACAACGTGCGCGTGCCGGCGGCAAACATGCTGCTCGGTGAAGGTCGTGGCTTTGAGATTTCCCAAGTGCGTCTCGGGCCGGGTCGCATCCACCACTGCATGCGTTCGATTGGTGCAGCAGAGCGGGCACTGGAGTTGATGGTGCGTCGTGGATTGTCGCGCGAAGCGTTCGGTAAGCCAATTGCCCGACTCGGCAAGAACACCGAAGTGATTGCCAAGGCTCGCATTGAAATTGAAGCCATGCGACTCATGGTGTTGCGTGGAGCCAAGGCGATGGACACGATGGGCAACGCCGAAGCGCGTATCTGGGTGAGTGCGGTGAAGGCCATGGTGCCCGAGCGAGTGTGCAAGATCATCGACGAGGCAATCCAGGTGTTTGGTGGCGCGGGTATTTCACAGTGGACCCCACTGGCGCGCATGTATGCCGGGCAACGCACGCTGCGGTTGGCTGACGGCCCCGACGAAGTGCATTGGCACGTGGTTGGGCGTGCTGAAATTGCTCGCTTCGAAGAAGAAAAGCAGCCTGCGGCCAAGCATGAGCGAAACGGCCACAGCCAACCCGTTTCTTCCTAAGCCGTCGTAGCGCCCTGTCTGCCTGCCCACTTGGTGGGTGATACGCCAACTTTGCTACCGTGACCGCTACGGGTGACAACACCCGACGACGTGTGGGGAGGACCCAAAAATCATGGCAGCCAAGAAAAAGACGGTGAAAAAGACGGTGAAAAAGACGGTCAAGAAAAAAGCCGTGAAGAAGACAGCGAAGAAAAAAGTCGTGAAGAAGCCGGCAAAGAAGAAGCCAGTAAGCAAAGCGCCGGCATCCTTCGGCCCAGCGGTGTCAGCTCAACGAATGTTCAATTTGGCGGCGCTGTCTGAGACGGTCTCGGGCCCCGGGGTTGCCGCCTCGCTGCCGCAATACGTGCTGGCCCGTGGCAAGAAAGCGTTCATCGTTACCGACCAAGGTGTGCGTGGTGCCGGAATCGTGGCACCAATCGTGGCGAACCTGGAAAAGGCCGGTGTACCAACACTTGTGTTCGATCAGGTGTCGCCCAACCCCACCGACGTAAACGTTGCTGCGGGTGTTGCTGCACTCAACAAATTCGGCGTTGACAACACCGTCGTGGTGTTCATCGGCGGTGGCTCGGTGATGGACTGCGGCAAGTACATCGCGTTGGCAGCCCCCAACGGCGTCGACAACCTGCATTTGGCGTTTGCACCAAATCTCGATGCAAACGATCGCATCGACTTCGGCACACTTGCCCCACGCGCACAAGCCTCGAAGCCTGGGTTGCCAACAATTGCGTTGCCAACCACCTCGGGTACGGCATCTGAAACTAACGGTGGCGGTCTCATCACCGACACGCTCACCAACCCGAAGGTGCATCGCAAGTTGACCTTCAGCAACCCATCGGTGGCACCAACCGTGGTGCTGCTCGACCCAACACTCACCCTCGGCATGCCCGCGCGCGGCACGGCAGCCTGCGGAATGGACGTGCTCACACACGCCATCGAGTGCTACACCTCAGCCGGCTCAAACCCCTACGCCGATGCTCTGGCGTTGCATGCGATTCGTTTGACCGGCCAGTGGTTGCCGAAAGTGGTGATCAACGGCAGCGATCTCGAAGCACGGGCACAAATGCAGATCGCATCGCATCTTGCTGGTCGCGCATTTTCGTCGGGCCCGCTGCTGGGGCTCGTGCACGCAACTGGTCACCCGATCTCGGGTCAGTTGCACCAGGCACATGGCCAGACGTTGGCCACGATGTTGCCGCACGTGATGCGGTTCAATCGTGATGTGGTGGCCCAGCGTTACGCCGATATTGGTGAAGCACTCGGGTCAGAGAGCGACCCCGAGGCAGGCATCGCCGCAGTCGAGAAGTTGTCGGCAACAGTCGGCACCAACAAAAAACTGCGCGAATTAGGTGCCTCTCACGACAACATCAACGACCTCACGCAGGATGCGTTGCGCGACCTCATCATTCTGAACACGCCGAAGTATCCGACTCGTGGAGACATCCACGAGTTGTATGCCCGCGCGATGTAACTAGGCGGCAAGCTCGGCGTGTACGAGCGTGGCGATCGCTGACCAGTTGGCACCCAAACCAGGGTGCAGGTCGAACGTTGCCACATCGTCAATCGGCACCCAACGTGTTTCGGCTGATTCGTGGTTGGCGGCGTATACCCCGGCATCGTCTTTGGTGAAGGCAATCACGGTGTCATAACGCCAACTGCCGTGGTCATCGGCAAAAATGCATCGCACGGCCATGCGCGTTGAGTCGACACCGACTTCTTCGTGGGCTTCGCGGATGGCGGCAGTCACGATGTCTTCGTGCGAATCGCGCGCACCGCCTGGAACCGCCCATGTGCCACCACCGTGGGTCCAGCCGGCACGCAACTGCAACAACACGTGCGGTGGATTCAGATCGGTGCGCACCAACAGCAACCCCGCGGCACCGTGCAGACCCCAGTGTTCGCGACCGCAGTCGCACAACATAAAGCCGTCGCCGTCGCGGTGTGCCATCGTTCTTATACGTGCGCGGGCACGGCCGGTGTGCCACCACGCAGACCCCAACGATCGCCAGCCAACAAACGCGCCATACCGACCAGTGCCGCCATGACGAGCCCGGCGATGGCAAAAGTGGTGGTACGCCCGAAATACTCGTACGACACTCCGGCAAATGATGCAGCGATTCCACCGGTGAGCGTTTGGATGCCGCCGAGCACACCCTGTGCGCCGGCCTGACGTTCAGGTGGGGCCACCATGCCGACCGAAACACCGGCACTGGTAACCGTCATGCCGTCGTTCAGTGTGTGCACCAAGAACACCACCATCAACAACCACGGCACCGATATTGCGCCGTACAGCGCCATGCACGCAGCACCAAACAACATTCCGAAACCACCGGCCCGAAACGGGCCGACGCGTTGCACGAAGCGCCCACCGTATGGGGCCATCACGACCATCGGCAGAACAAAAAGTGTGACACCAGTATTCGCCATCCATGTCGGGGCATCGAGGTCGTTCATCATGAGCGCCCACAGCGAATCGAAGGTTCCGATCATGAAGAACACCGCAACACCGATGAGCACACCGGCGGCAATCGAACGGTTGCGCAACAGGTCGATGGCAAAACGCTCAGTCGGGTGATCTTCGGCTGCCGTTTCTGGAATTGGCATCGCAAAGATCGTGGTGGTCACGATTGACAGTGCGATACCGATGACCAAGAAGGGGGCAGGAATCCCGAAGGGTGCCACGAGAAATGCAGAAATGACGGGCCCGGCTGCGAACCCGCCGACCTCGCACGACAACACCCGGCCGAGATTGCGACCGAGATTTTCGGGCTCACTCACGATGATGACACGGCGCATGGCCGGAAGTGCACAACCGAGCCCAACACCAGAAATGAAGCGCGAGCCGAGCAATTCAGGCAGTGAGTCAGATAGAGCCATGGCAAAGTTGCCGATGATGGCCAGGGTCAACCCGATGAAGATGAGTTGGCGTGAACGGCCGCGGTCGGCCAGCGGGGCGATGGTGATTTGGGCGAAAAACGACGTAAAAAAGCCGATTGCAATCACCAGCCCGAGTGCCCCTTCACTGATGCCGAACTGTTCGCGATAGTCGTCGAGCATCGTGAACATCACGCCGTATGCCGAGGATTTGACGGCGATTGCCACGAACAATGCGATGAGTAAACGCTTGCGTGGCACGCAGCGAGGCTACTGACCAACGAGCGAGTGGAAGTATCTGCGACAATGGATGCATGGGCGTGATTAATGTCATCAATCCATTTGATCAGTCGCTCGTCGACACCGTCGCCAGCGCAGAAGTCAGCGACTGTTTGGCTGCAGTACACCGTGCGCATTCGGCGTTCGCCACTTGGCGCGCCACCGCACCGCGGGCCCGTGCCGAGATGTTGCGCAGGGCCTACGAGTTGATGACGGCCGAACATGATGAACTTGCGCGGCTGGTCGTGCGCGAGAACGGCAAGGTGCTTGCCGATGCAAAAGCCGAGGTCACCTATGCGGCCGAATTCTTTCGTTGGTTCAGCGAAGAAGCGGTGCGAATCGACGGCGACTATCGCCGTGCACCATCGGGTGCCAATTGGTTGCTCGTGTCGCGTGAGCCGGTTGGTGTGTCGCTCTTGGCCACACCGTGGAACTTTCCGGCTGCCATGGCCACGCGCAAGATGGGCCCCGCATTGGCTGCAGGTTGCACGGTGGTGTTGAAGCCGGCAAGCGATACACCACTTGCTGCGATTGCAATTTGCGACATCTTGCGCCGCGCGGGTGTGCCCGACGGTGTGGTGAACGTCGTGGTGCCCGAACCGCCGGGGGCTGCGGTGTCGGCGATGCTCGCGTCGGGGTTGGTGCGCAAGTTGTCGTTCACGGGGTCGACACGAGTCGGGGCAATGTTGTTGGCCCAGGCCGCAGAGCGAATCATCAACTGCTCGATGGAATTGGGTGGCAATGCGCCGCTGGTGGTGTTCGACGACGCCGATTTGGATGTTGCCGTTGATGGGGCGATGCTGGCCAAGATGCGCAACGGTGGTGCTGCGTGCACGGCAGCCAACCGGTTCTTCGTGCACGACAAGATTCATGACAGGTTCGTCGATGCATTTGCCAAACGAATGTCAGCGATGCGACTAGGTGATGGTCTCGACCCGCAAACCCATGTCGGCCCGCTGATTTCGCGCGCCCAACAAGACAATGTGGCGACAGCCGTGGAGGGTGCAGTTGCTGGCGGCGCAACCGTGGTGTGTGGGGCCAAACGGGCCGGTGATACATCCTTTGGTTATCACCCCACCGTGCTCACCGATGTGTCATTCGACGCCGACATCCTGAAACGAGAAATATTCGGCCCGGTTGCCCCGATGGTGCGCTTCACCGATGCCGACGACATCATCACCCACTGCAACTCGGTAGAACACGGCTTGGTGTCGTATGTGTTCACCCGCGATGTCGGCAAAGGTTTGCGATTCGCCGAAGCACTCGAAACCGGAATGATCGGGTTGAATCGCGGGCTCGTGAGCGACCCAGCCGCACCATTTGGTGGTGTGAAAGCCTCGGGCATCGGCCGTGAAGGTGGCCACGATGGGTTGCTGGCATTTTTGGAGACCAAGTACGTGGCGGGGAACTGGTAGCCCGCCAGCGACAAGCCGGAAAATAGCGAGTAGTTTCTGGTGGCGAGCAACGCACAAAGACGAGGTCTTTTTGTGGTGCAACCACTCACATGACCGACCGCACCGATACCCGTACCAATTGGCTTGACCCACGACAGCTCGACGCCGTGCGCGACCAGGTACCGATCGTGTATGTGGATGCAGTTCCCGTACGCACCGATGACATGGGCAACGTCACGCATGTAGGCATGTTGCTGCGTCAGACCCCCGATGGTTCAATTTCGCGAACGGTGGTTTCAGGTCGAGTGCTGCTCAACGAGCGCATCCGTGAAGCGTTGCTACGTCATCTGGAAAAAGATTTGGGCCCGCTCGCACTTCCGAAAATTCCACCCGAGCCGGCACCGTTCACCGTGGTGGAATATTTCCCGGATCCAGCGGTGTCGGGTTTCCACGACCCAAGACAACACGCGGTGAGTCTGGCGTTCGTCGTGCCCGTGTCGGGTGACTGTCAACCCGCGCAGGCAGCGCTCGACTTGGCGTGGTATTCACCCGCCGAAGCAGTGAGCGAGTCGGTACGCGGTGAAATGACCAGCGGGCACGACCGACTTATTCGCCTGGCGCTGGCCTCCGTCGGCGTACTGCCCTAGACCGTCGCCGCCCCGGCGGTGGGGCAAACACGTGCAACTCCTCCCCGTCGGGCTCGCGCAGGGTGAGTGCAATGCCTTTGTCTATATCCTTGGGCTCGGTGGCCGCCTCGATGACTATGGCCGGTTGCTCTTTGGGTTTGCGCCCGAGGATGCGGTCAAATGCAACCATTCCGCCGGCGAGCATCGCGCCAACAGTGCCGTAGCGCTGGGCGGCGCGACGCACCATGTGCGCATCGTCGGCCAGCGCCGGCTCGATCGGTATTGGTGCCATGTCGTCGTCTGACTGCTCTGGCGGCTTCACGACACTCAACCTATTGAGAAAAATGTGGGAACAATCACCTTCCACCCACCGTCGTGCGAATACTCTCATTGCTATGCCAGAGGGCGACACGATCTATCGCACGGCCGCTGCCCTGCGCATCGCTCTCATCGGTAAAAGAATGGTTCGGTTCGAAGCGACCCGCTTGGATGGTGTGACGCCACGAGTCGGTCAAACCATCGAAGAAGTTCGCAGCCGAGGCAAACATCTTGAAATCGTGTGGGATGACGGGGTGGTGTTGCACACCCACATGCGCATGACGGGCTCGTGGCACATGTATCGCATCGGTGAACGTTGGCGCAAGCCACCACACCGTGCGCGAGTGGTGATTGGTGTGGCTGATTGGGTGGCCGTATGTTTTTCGGCACCGATCGTGGAGGTGTATCGCGACTTTGACCGTGGCCGTCACCCGATCCTTGGTCGGCTGGGCCCCGATTTGTGCAATGAAGCCCCCGATCTTGAAGAATGTGTGCAACGGATGCAGGTGTACGAACCAATCGAGACGACCATTGCCGAAGTGCTGCTCGATCAGCGCGTGATGTGCGGGGTTGGCAACGTGTATCGCTGCGAACTGTTGTGGGCCTGCGAACTCAACCCGTGGGCACGAGTCAGCGATTTGGCAATCGATGAGTGTCGCGAAGTCGTGCAACTCGCCCACGAAATGTTGCGTTCCAATCTGCAACGGATGGAACGCATCACCGCACCGTCAGTGGATGGCGGTTTGGCGGTGTACGGCCGTCAAGGCAAGAAGTGCAGCCGTTGCGGTGACATCGTCCGTGTGACCCATCATGGCGAAGCGAACCGCGTCTTGTATTGGTGTGCCGGTTGTCAGACCGTGCATACCCCAGCCGTCACCGCGCCACGTCGCTTGGCTGATGACACTCCGACCGATCAGCATCCGGCCGCGCTCATATTTTCTGAACCATTGGAAGAGCGTTAGGTGGTGGCAATCGCTTCGACGATGTTGACCCGCGTCGCGCGCCACGCCGGGTAAATTGCGGCAATCACACCAAGGACGAAGGCAATGAGCACGATTGAAAGAGTTTCGTTGATCGGAACCTTGAACGCGATGTCGCCCTCGTCGTCAAGAGTGGTAACCACGACGAAGCCCATCACCACACCCAGCACTACACCTGATACTGCGCCGAGCAGCGAGGTGATGACGCTTTCCCAGCGCACGGTGGTACGAACCTGAGATTTTGACATACCCACGGCGCGCAGCAAACCAATTTCACGTCGACGTTCAAACACTGAAAGCAACAGTGTTATAACAATGCCGACGATTGCGATGATGATCGACAAAGCCAGCATCCCGTAGATCAGCGCCAGAATTTGGTTGATCTGGGCGGCTTGTTCGTCGATGAATTGCTCCTTGCTCAGCAATGTGCCGATACCGGCGTCACTGGTGATCGCTGCAACCCGGGCCTGCACTTCGTCGACTGCCGAGCCTTCGGCAACCTTGATATAGACGAAGGCATCGAAGATGGGCGACGGGGTATCGGCGAACATTTCTCGACTGGCCACGTAATTCGCGAAACTGGTCTCGCCGGATACGAATCCCCGAATTTCGGCATCGATGACCGCACCGTCGATACGGGTGACCTGCAGTCGGGTTCCGATGCCCCAACCTTTTTCGGTGGCACGATCGGCAGCCACGAAGATGCCGTCTTTGCCGAGCGACGTCAGGTCGCCCTCGGTGACACCAAGATCGAACAGGCCGGTGATCGTGGCGGGGTTGATGGTTTGCACGAACACCCCCCGTTGACCGGCGCCCGCTTGGGCGAGGGCTGGTGGTTCATTCGGGTCGCTCAGTCGCACGCTGGTGAAACCGACACCGGTCACTTGCGCGACACCATCAAGGTCAGCGATTTGATCGGTGATGCTGAGCGGAATACCACCAAAGCCGCGGGCATCAACCGTCAGCGCGATGTCACCAGAAAAAGCATCTCCGAAGGTGTCACGAATTTCCGAGCGGATGCTGGCAGCCAGTGCAGTGAATGCCGTGACCAGCGCGACGCCGAGCAACACGGGTGCCGCGGTTCGTGATGTGCGCTTCGGGTTGCGGGCAGCGTTTTGGCGGGCCATCACACCGCTTGGTCCACGCAATTTTGCGATGGGAATACCGAGTGTGAGTGCGACAGGCCGTGCGATTGCGGGGCCCAGCACGAGAATGCCGGTGAACACACCGAGGACACCCAAACCCAAAACCTGAATCGGTGCGTCACGCATGCCGGCTGCCAAGCTGACGCCGCCGAGCGCCATGATTGCAAGCCCGATGATGATTCGGCGAGTCAAGTTTCCGGCAGTGTCCAGCGCGGTGTCACGCAGGGCGGCCAGTGGTGGCACACGACCGGCACGGCGTGCCGGTAGCCAAGCCGCCAGAATCGTCACCAGCACGCCGGCAACGAACGTGTTGACGAAGGCCGACATGCTGATCGCCAAACCGCGTGATGGCACAGCAAAGCCAGTGGCTTTCAGGAGCGCACTCAACAGTTGCGAAAGCAGGATGCCCACACCAAAACCGATGAGTGAGCCCACTACACCCATTGCCGTTGACTCGATGAGCAGCACTCGTGACACTTGCCGACGACTTGCGCCGATGGCGCGCAACAGGGCATTTTCCCGCATCCGTTGGGCGGCAGTAATGGAGAACACGTTGTAGATGACGAACGAACCGATACCAAGTGCGATGTAAGAAAACACGATGAGGAATGTCGAAAAAATACTGAGCACGTTCTTGATTTGCCCCTGTACTTCAGCGGTAATTTCGGCGCCAGTCAGAGTCTCCAGTTTTAGATCGGCAGCCAGTGCAGCATCGATGCGTTCGGCCAGTTGTTCGTCGCTGACCGAGTCGTCACCTTCGACCAGGATTGCGTCGACAAAACCCGGTTGAAGCAAGAACTCAGACGCGGTTGGTTGGTCGAACAACGCAAACGTTGCGCCGCCTGGCGATGAAACATCGCCATAATTGGCAATGCCCACCATCGTGAATTCACGGGAACCACGCACTGCCACCACACGAACGGTGTCGCCGACGACGAACTTGCCGTTGGTGGCGGTGGCTTGATCAAGAATAAGTTCAGTTGGTCCGATCGGCAGTCGGCCCTCGGAAACCGACCACAGCCCAACTGAATCTGCAGATGCGATGCTGCCAAAAGTTGGCGGACCATTGCCCTCACTGCCGAGCGGTTTGCCATCTTTGCCGATTACCCGGGCGAAAGCCTGAATATCACCAGTTGCTGAGGTAACGCCCTCAACGCCGCGCACCGTATTGAGCACGGATACGGGGGTCGCTGCACGTTGTTCCCCACCAAAGTCGAGCTCGAGGAATGTGGTGGAGCGCACGTAGGCGTTGACATCACGGAATACGTCGGCGAACAACCGATCGAAGGTTTGGTTGATCGTGTCGCGAAAGACGAACGTGCCTGACAAAAAGGCCGTGCCAAGGATGACGGCGAGTGATGTGAGAATGAGGCGACCCGTGCGGGCCACCGTCATTTTGATGGCAAGTCGAAACATCGGGGTTACTCGCCGAGATGCTTCAGATAGTCGAGCACTTTTTGGGCAGTTGGGGCGAACATTTCGCCGGCAATCTTGCCGTCGGCCAGAAACACGATGCGATCGGCGTAACTGGCGGCGACTGCGTCGTGGGTGACCATCACGATGGTTTGCCCGAGATCGGTAACCGCCTGGCGCATGAACGTGAGCACCTCTGAACCTGTCTTTGAGTCGAGATTGCCGGTTGGCTCGTCGGCAAAAATGATGTCTGGCTGGCTGGCCAACGCCCGAGCAATGGCCACGCGCTGTTGCTGGCCGCCCGATAATTCACTTGGTCGATGGTTGAGCCGATCACGCAGCGAAATGGTGTCGATCACTCGATCGATCCAGGCTGTATCACCTTTGCGACGCCCGAGACTGAGCGGCAGCAAGATGTTTTCCTCGGCACTGAGGGTCGGAATCAGGTTGAACGCCTGAAAGATGAAGCCGACTTTTTCGCGGCGTAATTCGGTGAGTTGTTTGTCGTTGAGCAGCGAAAGATCGATGTCGCTGATGAACACACTTCCTGTCGTGAGTGAGTCGAGACCAGCCACACAGTGCATGAGTGTGGATTTACCCGAACCGCTGGGGCCCATGATGGCAGTGAACTTACCCTTTTCAAAACTGACGTCGACGCCGTCGAGCGCGTGTACCTCACTGTCGCCGGTGACGTAAATTTTGCTCGCCGATACGGCGTGTGCTGCGATGTTCAGGGATTCGGCGATAGACGGCGGGGGAAGGGTGGTCACGCCCTCAGGCTATTGCTGGGGACGGATATCGAGATTGAAGCGAGTCGCAAACTCGTCGTAATACGCCTCATCATCGAGATGGCGGCCGAACGACACCCACTCTTCGTCGCTCATTTCTGCGCGCGCCGCCAGCAATTCGGCTGCACCCCAGGAACAATGCCAGCGCAGGCGCGGTGTGGATGTGGTGGCCGCTTCAAAAATCGTGGCAGCAGCCTCTTCGGCGGGCGTGGCATTGGTGATGCCCGCCGCGTAGAAAGCAAACAGTCGGCGGTAGTGCGCGTCATAAGCACCCGTTTGATTCGGGGCATCGATATTTTTGGCGAAGATCGAACTTCGTGTGATGCCTGGTTCGACGATGGCGACGCGAATTCCGAACGGTGCCACTTCGTGGGCGAGACCTTCGCTCATGCCTTCGACCGCCCACTTCGACACGTAGTACGGCGATTGGGCGATGGCAGTGATTTTGCCGACCACCGACGACACGTTGACGATTGCGCCGCTGCCGCGTTTGCGCATCTGTGGGAGTACCGCTTGGATGCAGCGCACCGAGCCGTTGTGGTTGATATTGAACACCTCGGTGTAGGTGTCGATCGGGCATTCTTCGGTCACGGCATTGCCGCCGACGCCGGCGTTGTTCACGAGCACATCGACTGTGTCGGTGGCTGCGTAAATTTTGGCAAAGCCCTCCGTCACCGAGGCAGAGTCGGCAACATCCATTTCCACCAAATGGATGCGGTCGGCGACGTTGATGCTGACCGCTTTGGCGAGCAGTTTGTCGGCTTTGGCCAGCCCACGAACCGTGCCAAACACGCGGTAGCCCGCCTGTGCGAAGGCCAGTGTGGTCGCCCGGCCGATGCCCGAGTTGACGCCGGTGACGACCGCAGTTGGGGTGCTCATCGCTTCCACGGTAGGTGGTGGTGGCTGAGGACGTTTGCTCGGAGCGCACGAATAATCGTGGTACAGCTTGGAGATAACCTGCCGTTAGGTGGTTGTGGGTTTTCGTCGGCCAAGTGCCCTTTCCCTTTGTGCTGCCCTCGTCGTTGCCCTTGCACCGGTGGCGCCCGCGTCGGCGGTCGGTGGCCTCGCGCAAAGTACCTCGGCCCCGAGCCAGGACTACATCGTCATCTTGAAGGATTCAGCCAGCGTCGGGGCGAAAGTCAACAAAGAAACGTCACTTGGCAACGAAGTAAGCGACGTGTTTTCGAGCAAGGTGAAAGGTTTCGTCGCCGAACTTGACCCAACTGACGTGCGTCGACTGAAACAAGACCCACAGGTATTGATCGTCGAGCTCGACTCGGTGATGTCGGTGATTGACACCCAGGAGCCGAGTACGACTTCTAGTAGTACGACTTCTAGTAGTACGTCCACAACACTGCCCGCGTCAATTGACGACCTCGGGATTGGCGACCCGATCCCTTTCGAATACATCGTCACCCTCCGCGACGGGGTGAGTGCTACTGCATTTGCTGCGGCGCAAGCCGATGGTGGCGCAGAAATTCTGGGCACCGTTTCGTCGGCGATCAACGGGTTTGCAGCACGCCTCGACAAGGCACAGTTGTCACTGCTCGCCAGTGACCCCAACGTGTCGCTCATCGAGGAAAATACCGTCGTTGGCATCACCGGTGATCAGGCCAATCCGCCGTCGTGGGGTCTTGATCGCATCGACCAACGCACGGCAACCCTCGACCAGAATTATTCGTACAACTTCACGGGCGCCGGTGTGAATGCGTACGTCATCGACACCGGGGTGCGCAGCGACCATCGTGACTTTGCCGGACGTGTCGTTGCCGGACGCACACAAGTCAGTGATGGTCGGGGCACCGAGGACTGCAACGGACACGGCACCCACGTTGCCGGCACCATCGGTGGACAGACATACGGCGTGGCCAAGGCCGTCAGAATCGTGCCGATTCGTGTGCTGTCATGTCGGGGTAGCGGCAGCATGTTCAACGTCATCAGTGGCGTCAACTGGATGATCGAGCATCACCTTGCCGGCGTTCCAGCGGTTGCCAACCTGAGTCTTGGTGGTGGACGCAATACCGCCATGAATCAAGCGGTGGCCAATGCCGTGCTTGACGGCATCACGATGGTCGTTGCGGCGGGCAACAACAATCGCGACTCGAGTAGCTATTCGCCCGCGTCAGAACCATCAGCAGTGACGGTTGGCGCGACGATGTCGAACGATGGTCGCGCCTCCTATTCAAACTTCGGCGCCGGCCTCGACATTTTTGCGCCCGGCTCGGGAATCACCTCAGCCTATTACCGCTCTTCCACGGACTTGCGATCGCTCTCCGGAACTTCAATGGCGGCACCACACGTTGCGGGTGCGGTGGCACTGCTGCTCGAAGAAAGCCCAACACTCACACCCGCGCAGGTGGCAACCGAACTTTCGTCGTATTCGACACCAGACGTGGTGACGAATGCAGGGTCTGGATCGGTCAACCGCCTGTTGTTCACGCGTGCCCGTTGGACACCACCTGCCCCCGAAGCGCCAAGCTCGCCGCGCTCAGTCGTCGTTGTTGCCGGTGTTGCCCAGGCAGCACTTGCGTGGGTCGCACCGACGCAGAGTGGCACCGGCAGCGTCACTGATTATCTCGTTGAGTACTCGGCAAACAATGGTTCTTCATGGGCCACGTTCGCCGACGGGGTCACGACTGCGACGACGGCCAGCGTGACTGGTCTGACCAATGGCACCACATATTCGTTCCGCGTGAGTGCAGTCAATGCCACCGGAACGAGCCCCGCCAGTGATGTCGTTCGTGCGGTCATCGGGGTGCCGACTTTGCCAACTGCCTTGTCGGCCACTGCTGGTGCCGCCCAAGTTGCCCTGCGCTGGACGGCACCGAGCCAAAACGGTGGCTCAGAAATTACCGACTACGTCGTTTCATTTTCATCCGATTTGGGTGACACGTGGTCGACCTTTGATGATGGGGTCTCAACTGCGCTCACTGCAACCGTCACGGGGCTGACCAACGGTGTTTCGTACCTCTTCCGAGTGGGTGCACTGAACGCAATCGGCGCAGGTGCAGTCTCGAGTTCGGTCTCAGCAGTGCCATGGCAGGTTTATGTGCCGAGTGCGCCACGTGATCTCATCATTACTTCGGTGATGGTGACGTCGATCGCCCTTGAATGGCGCATCCCAACCGCTGATGGTGGTGGTTTCATCATGGGCTATGTCGTCGAACAATCAAGTGACAGTGGTGTCACATGGTCGACATCTCTGGTGACGAGCACCGGTGGTCGCGCAGGCGGCATTTGGTTCACCACGGCGTACGACCTCGTGTCGGCACGCGAATATCGCTTCCGGGTGCGGGCGACGAATGCAGCGGGTAATTCTGAACCGTCAACGACAACGGTGGCACAAGCGCCCGGCATTCCAAGCGCACCCGAAGATGTGCGTGCCGTCGAGGCCCGACCGCGCAGCATCGTGTTGCGTTGGGAGCGCCCACTGTCCACGGGTGGCAGTGCAGTGCGCGGTTACACGATTGAGTACTCCACCGACAGCGGTACCACCTGGACAACATGGCCACAGAACACCGGTGTCGAAGGCTGCGTGTGTCAATACATGGCGCGCACGGTCACCGAGCTGACCGATGGGTTGGCGCATATCTTCCGTGTGACGGCGTACAACTCCCTTGGCGCGGGCCCCGCATCAGATGCAACAGACTCGCTGACGCCGCTCACACCAGTTGCGCCCGACCAGCCCACCAACGTGGTTGGCAGCGCATCACCGGCGTTGGTGGACCTCGATTGGGATGGCCCGACGCAAGACGGTGGTGCTCCGATTACCGACTACATCGTCGAATACTCGACCAACGCGGGCGTGACCTGGGCAACGTTTGCCGATGGAACCAGCACTGCCACCCTTGCCTCTCTCCGCGGCCTGAGCGCTGGGATTGCCCATATCTTCCGCGTCAGCGCAGTGAACTCGGCTGGTCAAGGTACCCCGTCGAGTGCATCGTTGGCGGTGACGCCGCTTGCGCCCCTGGTGAATGATGCATTCAGTGGGGCAACTTCGATCATTACCTGCGGAATCGACTGCCCGTCGGGAACCTCGGTGCGAGTCACGAGTGCAACGCGCTCGGCAACCCGCGAAACCGGCGAGCCGAGCCACGGTGGCTATGGCGCATCAGCCTCGATTTGGTATTCGTTCAGCATCGCTCGCGCGGGCACAGTCACGATCAACACGTCGGGCAGTGACTTTGACACATTGCTTGGTGTGTACACCGGGTCGGCAGTCGAAGCGTTGACGACGGTGATTGCCAACGACGATGTCGCCGGCGGTAACTGGAGCCAGGTCACCGTGGTGCCCGTCGTTAACACCACCTATTGGGTGGCCATCGATGGGTACGGCGGTCGCAAAGGTGCGACGGTCTTGAACTGGTCGTTTACCGAAGCGCCACCTGCACAAAAACCGGGCGTGCCACGCAGCGTTCGTGCAGTTGCCGGCAACGCCCAAGCCACAATGTACTGGTCTGCTCCAGAAAGTGATGGCGGTGCAGCAATCACCGGCTACACCGCCACCTCATTCCCAGGCGGCCAGGCTTGTGCCACCGTCGGGGCGCTCACCTGCGTGGTGACGGGTCTTACGAATGGCACCGCGTACACCTTTACCGTGTCGGCCACGAATAGCGCCGGCACCAGCAATTCCTCAGCCGCATCGGATGCCGTGACACCGCGTGCCGAGACGAACGATGGCGTCGTGTCGTTGTCATGGGGTCTTGACCGCATTGATCAGCGGGCCTTGCCGCTCGACACCCGGTACACGAGCACTCGGTCAGGTGCAGGTGTCACCGTCTATGTGGTCGACACCGGAGTACGCGCGACGCACAGCGAATTGTCGGGTCGTGTTGCGCCAGGATTTTCGTTCATCAGCGACGAAAACGCCAGCAACGATTGTCATGGTCACGGAACACATGTGGCGGGCACGATTGCCGGAACGAATTATGGCGTGGCACCAGCAGCGCTCATCGTGCCGGTGCGGGTGATGAACTGCAGCGGTTCAGGCACTACCTCGGGCATCATTGCTGGAGTCGACTGGATCATCACCCACCATCAACCTGGTGTGCCGGCAGTTGCCAATCTAAGTATTGGCGGCCCACGCTCAGCGGCCCTTGATTTGGCCGTAGCGCGTGGTGTTGCAGACGGCGTTACCTTCGTGGTCGCCGCAGGAAACGCCAATGTCAGCGCCTGCACCGTGTCACCAGCCGGTGAACCAACGGCAATCACCGTCGGTTCCACCACCTCGTCAGACGAACGTTCGTCGTTCTCCAACTTTGGTTCATGTCTCGATGTTTTTGCACCTGGATCAAACATCGTGTCGGCTGGACACTTGTCGGATAGCGCGACGCGCACGATGTCGGGCACATCAATGGCCGCACCACATGTTGCGGGTGTAGCAGCACTCGCCTTGTCGCAAAACACCTCGCTCACCCCAAGCGAGGTGGCGTCGGCGATTGCCTCGTCGGCCACTCGCAATGTCGTCAGCAACCCAGGTGCGGGTTCGCTGAACCGTCTGGCATATTCACTCTTGACACCTGCGCCGAATGCAGAAGATGACACACCAACAACGACGAGCACGACGAGCACGACGAGCACGACGAGCACGACGAGCACGACGAGCACGACGATGCCTTCGGGTGGCGATGATGGCGGTGGCGGCGGCGGTGGCGATGACGACCCGACGACCACCACGACGAGCACGAGCACGACCGTCATGCCCACGACAACGACAATCCCAACTCCAACAACTGCCACCACGACGCCGACACCCACGACGGTTGCGTCGGTTCGTGCATTGGCGCCGGCTGCCGGAGTACGCCCGAGCGTGGGTAGCCCGACCCCGTCACTCTCATCGGCAGTGCGTCGAATGGCAGCAGCCATTCGAACGATTGGTCAAAACTTGCGGGTCGAGGTCGTCGCACCCCGAGGTGCGCTCGTGCATGTGTACCGCGATGATGTGCTGGTCAAAACAGTGACCGCCGAAGAGGCAAAGTCACTGACGATTCCTGCGCAAGGTGCAGTGGCGACCGATGTTCAAATCGTGATGGTCACCAAGACCGGTGAGGTGTTGGCATCGGCAGATCCATCACCGTCGCCAGCCACAAAATCTGAGGCGGCGGCGACTGCTGCGCAGAAGGCGAAGGCGAAAGCGAAAGCGAAAGCTGCCGCCGGTAAGGCTGCATTGCGCTCCGCCAATGACAAGACAAAGAATTAAATAATCGCCATATATCGCCCCGTTGTGGGCACGACCCCACAACACATCACTGCAGCGTCTACGGTATGGGTCAATGAAACCCACCATCACCACTTTTGGACAACTGCAGTCATCGGGATGGATATCGCGCTCGATTAAAGAAGAAATACGCGGCAATACCGTGCAGCGCATTCGCTCGGGTGAGCCGCTCATTGCGAGCATCCTCGGCTACGACGACACGGTGTTGCCACAGGTACAAAACGCGCTCCTAGCCGGACACGACATCGTGTTCCTCGGTGAACGCGGCCAGGGCAAGACCCGCATCATCCGATCACTTACCGGGCTACTCGACGAATGGATGCCAATCGTCGCCGGCAGCGAGATCAACGACGATCCATATCACCCTGTGTCACGGCATGCGCGTGATCTGGTGCGCGAACACGGTGACGACACACCAATCGACTGGGTGCATCGCGACGACCGATATGGCGAGAAACTTGCGACACCCGATACATCAATCGCCGACCTCATTGGTGAGGTTGACCCGATCAAGGTGGCCGAGGGTCGCTACCTCAGTGACGAACTCACCCTGCACTACGGGCTGGTGCCACGCACAAATCGCGGCATTTTTGCGATCAATGAATTGCCAGACCTCTCCGAGCGAATTCAGGTTGGCTTGCTCAATGTGATGGAAGAGCGCGACGTGCAGGTTCGTGGGTACAAGATTCGCCTCCCGCTGGATGTGTTGCTGGTCGCCTCGGCGAACCCAGAGGATTACACCAATCGTGGTCGCATCATCACGCCCTTGAAAGATCGGTTCGGCAGTCAGATTCGCACGCATTACCCATTGGATATCGCAACCGAGATGCAGATCGTGCAGCAAGAAGCGCGACCAGCCACCATCGGCGATGTGCAGGTGCGATATCCGACGTTTATGGCAGAAATTATTGCAGAGATCAGTCATCTCGCGCGTGCAAATGCAAACGTCAGCCAGCGCAGCGGTGTGAGCGTGCGAGTGTCGGTAAGCAACCACGAGCTACTGGCCGCCAATGCCGTACGCCGCGGATTGCGGGCCGGCGAGACGATCGTTGCGCCACGGGTGAGCGACCTCGATGCCCTCGTGGCATCAACCGCCGGCAAGATTGAAATTGAAAGTGTCGAAGATGGGCGTGAAGGCGCGGTCTTTGAACAAATATTGCGTGGTGCAGTGCTGCAGGTGTACAAGCGTCGTGTGTCAGGGGACAAAACCAAAGAACTCGTCGTTGCATTTGATGCCGGAACGGTCGTGAGCACCGGTGAGGATGTGACGTCGGCTGAACTCTTTGCTTTTGCTGAACAGATGCCCGAACTGCAGAAGCTCGCGATGTCATTGGCCGATGGTGACGAGTCGCCGGCAGCAGTCGCTAGTGCAGTTGAGTTCGTGCTGGAGGGCCTGCACCTTGCCAAGCGTCTCAACAAAGATGCTTCAGGCGGACGTGCGGTGTATCGTTCGCGCTCCGCCACGGTGTAAGACGGCACCACGCCTCAGGCGAGGCAAATTCAGACCGCGAACGGCACTCGCGTCCAGTTCTCACTCGTGTCGTTGCGAAAGATCGTCGGGGCGATGCCGACGAGTCGTGATGCATGAATCGGTTGTTCAAAACCACGCAGGGACAAGTAGCCGATTGGTTCACTTGTAATTCCTTCGGGAAGAAAGCGGGCTTGCTCGGTAGGGATGAGGATGCCGTACTTGGCAGCCTCGTCGCACAAACGTGACGCCATGTTCGGTGCATCACCGATGTAGTCCTCGCCCTCGAACAAGATAATTTCCCCGGATGTTATTCCGATGCGTAGTTGCAACTCGCCGAGGCGTTCGGCAAATCGACGCTGCAGTTCGAGGCTGAAAATGATGCCGGCGTTCTGGTCGAGGGCAATCGCCATGAAGCCATCCCCGAGAAACTTGTCAATTCGCACCCCAACTTCAGAGGCGAGATCACGGGAAACTTCCCGAAAATCCTTCAACATTGATTTGGCTTGTTCGTCGTCCGTGCGCTGAATGAACGAGGTGAAACCAGAAAGATCAACAAAAATGATGGTGCGTGGGTAACGCATTGTGCCCCTAATGCTACGGTGCTCACGTGGGCCTGAGATTTCAATACTCGCGTTGGGACGGTACGCAGCAAGGCTTTGACCTGGATGCCGACTCGCTTCTCAGCGAGATCGCCGATGAGCTCATTCATCACGGTGACCCAAACGCTGCCCTGCGACGGATCATGCAGCAGGGCATGCGCGACCGCAACGGCCGCAATATCGAGGGTGTGCGTGAGACACTCGAACGCCTGCGTGCCAAACGCGACGAAATTCGTGAACGGGGCAATGTCGGTCATGAGTTCGACGATGTTGCAAGTGAACTGAACGACATCGTTGACGAAGAGCGTCTCGCCGTCGACCAAGCCGAGCGTGCCGCCAACGACTCAGGCGATACCCGCCGTGCCGAAGTGGCCCGCGAATCGGCACTCGAACGGCGCCTGCGACTCGACCTGCTACCCGATGATCTTTCACGCAAGATCGAAGAATTGACGCACTACGACTTTCAGTCACCCGATGCCCAGCAGCGATTCGAACAACTCACCGAACGCTTGCGCGAACGTTTGTCACAGCGGCAATTCGAGCAAGTGTCGAGCGCCGTCGAGAGCATGACCCCCGAAAGTATGGCGCGCATGAAAGACATGATGACCGCGCTCAATGACATGCTCGAGCGCCGTCAACGTGGTGACGATCCGCAGTTTGAGGATTTCATGAAAAACTTTGGTGACTTTTTTCCGGAGAACCCGGCAACGCTCGATGAATTACTCGAACTCATCGCCACTCGAATGGCCGCAGCCCAGGCGGTGCTTAACTCGATGTCGCCCGAACAACGTGCCGAACTGCAAGAACTCATGGACCAGATGCTGGGTGATGGCGACCTACGCGAGCAGATGCAAAGACTCAGTGGCAACATGCAACAGATGTTCCCGAATATGGGATGGAACGACTCACAAGAGATGAGTGGCGACCAGCCGATGCCATTCGGTGAGGCGCTACGCAGCATGCAAGAACTGGGCGACCTCGATGCCTTGGAGCAATTCTTGATGAACGCCACATCACCAGCAGCACTGCAAGAAGTCGATCTCGATGCCGTACGGCGACTGCTCGGCGATGTTTCTGCTGAATCGCTCGATCGCCTCGCACGTCTCACCGAAACTCTGCGTCAAGCGGGTCTCATCGATCAAAAAGAAGGTCGACTCGAGCTCACGCCGCGTGGCCTTCGCAGTATCGGCAAGCAGGCGCTCCAAGACCTCTTCGGGCGGCTCGAGCGCGACGCCCTCGGTCAGCATCGCATCGAACGAATCGGCAACGGACACGAACGGGCCCACGAAACCAAGCCCTATGAGTACGGCAATCCATTCCATCTTGACCTGCAACAGACCCTGCGCAACGCCCTGCGTCGACAGGGTGGTGGCCTGCCGCTGCGGTTGTCGCCCGACGACTTTGAAATCGACCAAACCGAACAACTGACCCGGTCGTCAACCGTGTTGATGGTCGACCTTTCGCTGTCGATGCCGATGCGGGACAACTTCTTGCCGGCCAAAAAGGTGGCAATGGCACTGCATTCGCTCATCACCTCGCAGTTTCCGCGTGATTACCTCGGGCTTGTCGGGTTCAGCGAAACCGCACGCGAGTTGCGTCACGAGAACCTCCCCGAGGTCTCGTGGGACTTCGTCTACGGCACCAACATGCAACATGGCTTCGCCTTAGCACGGCGAATGTTGGCCCGCCAGACGGGCACCAAGCAGATCATCATGATCACCGATGGCGAACCGACGGCGCATATTCGCCCCGACGGCGAGGTGTTCTTCAGTTACCCACCCGCACATGCCACCATCGAGGCCACCTTGCGGGAAGTGGTTCGTTGCACACGCGACGACATCCGCATCAACACGTTCATGCTCGATGCCACGGGTGCACTACGTAGTTTTATCGAGCAGCTCACCGAAATCAACAAGGGTCGGGCGTTCTTTACGACCCCCGAGACCCTGGGTGAATATCTGCTGGTGGACTTCCTCGAGCACAAACGGTCACTGCGTACGAGCAGCGGGCGTCGTCGCGCGAGCTGAGTTTTGGGGAGCACCGATTTGCGTCGCCCACCGTGCATCTGTCATAATGACAGTGCTGTAATTTCGGCGGTGTAGAAAGAAGGGGTCAGTGAGTTCACGAATCGAAGCGTCGGAAGGTGACGACCGCGCATGGCAAGACCAGGCAAACTGTCTCGGGGTCGACCCCGATCTGTTTTTTCCAGAGCGCGGCGCGTCGACCCGCGAAGCAAAGGAAGTGTGTCGGGGCTGCGAAGTACGCCAGCAGTGCCTCGATTACGCCTTGGCGAACGGTGAAAAATTCGGCATCTGGGGCGGCTTATCGGAGCGCGAACGTCGCCGTTTGCGCCGCCAACGCGCACAGGCGAATCGCAGTTCGGCTACCGCCTAGGCGGTCTCGAAACACCTCTGGTAAGGTGCTGTTATGCCCGGCGGACCAGAAATTTGGATCATCATTGCACTTGCAGTCGTTCTTTTTGGCGGTTCACGTCTACCCAAAATTGCCCGTAATTTGGGTCGGGCGCAAGGCGAGTTGAAAAAGGGTCTATCGGAGGGCAACGCCGAATCGAACAAAGATGCCAAGCCCGAGGGCAACACCCCACCGCAGGCCTAAGCCACGCGTTGGGCATACATCGTTACGCTTCGGCGAACTTGATCTTGCGCTTGGCAACCTCGCCCAAGAGGCCTTTTCGCTCGTTGGCTGCATAGAGATTGAGTGAAATATCGGCTTTTTTGCCGCGTGACTTGACGGTAATCAGCACGTCATCAGTAGTCATCTGTGCGGCCACCGATTTGACCCGTGCGTCGTAGGTACGGTCGAGACCGATTGCGACTCGCAGCACGCCAGCCAGGCTGCGAACGATGCGCTGGTCGGCCGTTGACAGGGCAGCGAACTCGGCGTGGTCATTTTTTGGCATTCCCTTGCGGTGGTAGCGAGCCACCTGCGCGATAATTTCCACCTCGCGATCGGTGAGCCCCATGAGTTCTGAGTTGCGAATGAGGTAGTACGAATGCAGGTGATGCTTGGCGTGTGACACCACCACACCGACGTTGCTGAGCAGGGCGGCAAACTCCAAATAACGACCCCATTCAGGTTGCAAGTTGAGTGGTTTCGCAAGATCGTCGAACATGCTCACTGCCAGTTCGGCTACGTGCTGGGAGTGTCCGGGGCGGTCATCGCAGCGGTCAGCCAGTTGCTGCACACTGCGTCGCGCAGCATCGTGCTCTTCGTCGACTTCAATGAGACCTTCGCGGCGAAGGGTGTCCAGCAGCAAACCTTCACGCAACGCGTAGTCAGAAAACATGAGTGACTTCAATTCAAAAATGTCAACGAGCCCTTCCATGATGAGTGCCCCCGCCAGAATGATGTCCGCCCGGTTGGCCTCGAGCCCAAAACGTTTGACGCGTTCTTCAATCGTGGGTGTGGCCTGCAGCGCGGTAACGACAGCACGAATCTCGTCAGCCGTGAACTCAAATCGATTGAGCGTCTTTGGTTCGGTGGCACCACGCGCACGCAGAATCAGACGAGCCACCGTCTCTGCCGTACCCGACGAGGTTGCAACGACCTCAAAGCCGAGCTCCATGACCTCGGGTGCCACGACCGACAACGATGAACGAATGAATGATCGGCAACTTGGGATGGCACTCGGGTGCAGGGTGGTATTCGCAAAAAAGCGATCAGTAAGTCGCACTGCGCCAAGTTTGAAGCTGCGGGCAAACATCACCTCGTCGTCAAGACCGACCACGACCTCGGTTGATCCACCCCCGATATCGCACACCAGCATCGGGCGATCGTGGATACCGATTGCATTCAACACACCGAGATGAATGAGCCGTGCTTCTTCGACACCAGAAACCACCTCAATTTCGATACCCGTGTCCTTGCGTACACGCTTGATGAAGTCGGTGCGATTTTTGGCCTCACGCACGGCGCTGGTGGCAACGGCACGAATTTCGGCGTCATGCGATTTGGCAATTTTGGCCATGCGGGTCAAGCTTTTGAGACCGCGCTCGATTGCATCGTCGGCAAGCTCTTTCATGTCGCCACCACCGTGGCCGAGACGCACCACATCCTTTTCTCGCGTCACCACTTCGAACCCACCAGGAACGGGTTTGGCGACCACAAGATGGAAGCTGTTGGTGCCGATGTCCAGCGCTGCCACGAGGTCGCTCATTCGTTCCGACGATAGCGTCTCTAGTCCCGAGGAGTTCTGATGTCTGACGTAACCAAACAACCACCACGCGCCCATATTCGCATTACCTATACCGGCCCGATCTATCCACACTGGGAAATCGTCGGTGACTACGGTGACCCCGACTTGATTGACGAGTTTGCCCGACGTGCCTACATGCGTCTGCTGTACGTGCCGATGAAAGACAGCCAGTTTCGCCGCAATCGTGAGCGCGTCAACAAAGATGCCGAAAACGAAGGCGTGAGTGTCGAGTGGTTCCCCGAAGAAGTCAACAACTGACGCCGCTGCAACCGTGGTTTGACATTCCTCATTCGTGAACAGTGGTGGGTAGGTCTGTGAAATCTCGCCAAGGCGCCCATACTCGTCAAGGTGCTCCTATCCACCCGCGCTACATCAATCGGGAGTTGAGCTGGCTCGACTTCAACGACCGTGTCCTGTCGTTGGCACTCAGTCCACAGTTGCCGCTCCTTGAGCGGGTCAAGTTCTTGGCGATCAGTGCGTCCAACCTTGACGAGTTCTATCAAGTGCGGGTGGCCGCCTTGCACGACCAGATTGCCGCCGAGGTGTCAAAGCTGAGCTTGGATGGCAGAACCCCGCTGCAGCAACTTCGTGAAATCGCTGCGCGTGTGCAGAAATTCGTGGCCCAACAAGAACACCTGCTCACTCACGAATTATTTCCGGCCCTGGCAACGAACGGTGTTCGAATTATGCGCTGGAACAAACTCGGGAAGAAAGCCCGTGAGGCACTCACCACCGAATTCATGAATCGGATGTTTCCGATCCTCACCCCGCTCTCGGTTGACCCATCCCATCCGTTTCCGTATATTTCGAGCCTCGCGCTCAATCTCGCGGTCACGGTGCGCGATGCCGACACGGGTGACGAGCGATTCGCACGGGTAAAAGTACCGCGTAACTTCCCACGATTCATCGCCGTTCCCGACTCCGATGATTTCATCCTGTTGGAAGACCTCATCGAAGCACACCTCGATCGTCTTTTTTCAGGCATGGAAATTGTGAGTGTTTCACGCTTTCGGGTGTCGCGCAACGCCGACTTATCGGTGGATGACGAGGACGCCGAAGATCTGCTTGCTGCGGTGGAGATGGAACTGCGTCGTCGCCGCTTTGGACGGGCAGTTCGTCTTGAGGTGCAGTCAAACATCAGCAAAGTGGATTTGGCGATGATGTGTGCTGAACTTGAGTTGGAGCCCGTCGACGTGATTCGTCACGACCACTTCATTGAATTTTCGGCGCTCATGCAACTCGCCAGCATGGACAAACCCCACCTCCGGTTCAAGCCATGGACGCCCGTCACCGCAGGTCGTGTGGCCGGGGCCGAGGAGGCTGGCAAATCGATGTTCGATGTGATTCGCTCACGTCAGTTGCTGGTGCATCACCCGTATGAGTCGTTCGTCTCTTCGACAGAAACATTCGTCGAGCAGGCTGCCAACGACCCGAAGGTGCTCTCCATCAAGATGACGCTGTACCGCACCTCTGGTGACAGCGCAATCGCGCGACACCTGATTCGGGCTGCGGAAGCCGGCAAACAGGTGGCCGTGGTCTTGGAATTGAAGGCTCGTTTTGACGAGGCTCGCAACGTGAGTTGGGCACGCGAACTTGAACTTGCAGGCGTGCATGTGAACTATGGGTTGGCAGGTTTGAAGACGCATGCCAAGTGCATTCTCGTCGTGCGTGAAGAGGCCGGGGAAATTCGTCGTTACGTGCACTTGGCAACGGGTAATTACAACTCGGTGACGGCGCGAACGTACGAAGACATCGGATTTTTCACCTGTGAAGAAGCTGTCGGTCGTGACGCAACGCAATTGTTCAATTACCTCACTGGCTACGGGCGCGAACCGGACTATGAGCAGTTGCTCGTTGCGCCCCACCAACTGAAGCTTGAGATAATTCGACTCATCAACAATGAGGCCACGTTCGGTGCCGAAGGTCGGATCACATTGAAGCTCAACGCCGTGCAAGACCCCGACGTGATCGAAGCGCTGTACGAGGCAAGTGCCGCGGGCACGAAGATCGACATGGTCGTGCGTGGGATCTGCTGTGTGCGTGCCGGCGTGCCCGGGGTGTCTGACAACATCACGGTGCGCTCCGTTTTGGGTCGCTATCTGGAGCACTCGCGTATCTATCGATTTGCCCATGGTTATCAAGGCAATGAACCACTTCATCTCATTGGTTCAGCCGACCTCATGATTCGTAATCTTTCTGGTCGCGTGGAAACCCTCGTACGGCTCACCCATCCAAAGCACCGAGCGTGGCTGGATACGGCGCTTGGCTTTCTGCTGGATGATGCCAACGTGCATTACCGACTCGGCGCTGATAATCGTTGGTCGCAAGTTGGCGAGCATCACACACCACACGACGCCCAACGTCAGTTGTTTGAATGGGTTGTTGCGACCCAGTCGAGATAAGCCTGTTTACGCAGTATTAAGCCTTCGGCAAACACCCGTTCACAACTCTGTCCGACGTGGAACGGGGTGGGGGCGTAGCGTTCAGGGTGTCGACCATGGAAGAGACCCGCAAGATCTATCACTCCGAACTCGAAGAGGTACGTTCACTCGTCACCCGTCTCGGTGCTTCGGTCATCGACCTCATTCCGCGGGCAACGAATGTCTTGCTGAGCGGGGATCTCGAAGGCGCCGACTACCTCGTGCAATCCGATGATGAGATCGACGCGCGTGCACACGAAATTGAAAACCGAACCTTTGAGGTTCTTGCGTTGCAGTCACCGGTGGCAGGCGAGCTGCGCCAACTGATCTCAATCCTCAAAATTACGGCTGATCTCGAACGTTCGGCTGACCTGGCGGTCAACATTTGCAAGGCTGCGCGTCGCATCTATGGGAAGGAAATTGACCCAGTGTTGCGCGGTCTCATTTCCAAGATGAGCGAACAGGCCGAGCAGCTCTATGAGTCGGCGATTGATTCCTTTGCAGAAAATGATGCTGCTACCGCTGCGGCAATCGAAGACATGGACTCGTTCCTTGATGCGTTGCACCGACAATTCATTCAGGCAATCTTCGAAACGCACGCCCGCGAACGAATGGACGTGCAACTTGCCGTGCAGCTGGCCGTCGTCGCTCGCTTCTACGAGCGAATCGGCGATCATGCAGTCAACGTTGGTGAACGGGTGCAGTTTGCCATCAGCGGTTGGAAACCGGAACTTCGGGCCATTGAACGCCAGCGTCAACGTGACGCCACCGGTGAACTCCCGATGACAAACGGATAGTCGCGGGCATCGCGATGAGTTATACGCTCGCCATCATCACCTTTCTCGTGGGGTCGGGTCTCGGGGTGTCGGTTGCGCGTCGTCGCATGCAGACTGCATCCGCCAGTCAGACAGCTGCGCCAGTCGCATCAGCCGCATCAGTCGTGCAACTGCGAGGGGTGGCGGCTGGGCCACAGCTTGCGTCATCCGAAGAGATTCTTGCGGCTGCATTCGATGCGCTGCCGAGTGGTGTGGTCATCGCTGATGTGGATGCGACGATTTTGTTCGAGAACCTTGCTGCAAAAGCAATGAGTGGAGTGCGACACATTGATGTTCTGGTGGAGGAAGCGGTGGTTGCATTGGTACAAAGTGGGGTGGACGTCGAAACACAACATCGTCGTTTCGATACGGCAGGTTCACCGTCGCGATCATTCGATATTCGCACGAAACGTTTGTCGGACCACCGAATCGTCGCCACGGTGGAGGACGTGACCGAGCAATCACGGGTCGACACGGTGCGCACCGATTTCGTGGCGAATCTCAGTCATGAATTGAAAACCCCGATCGGGGGGATTGCTGCGCTCGCCGACACGATGATCGGTGAGACCGACCCACAAATTATCGAGCGCCTCTCCGCGCGAATTGTGGATGAGTCATACCGCTTGTCCCGCATCGTCGATGACCTCCTTGACCTGTCCCGCATCGAGTTCGGTGGGGCGGATGACTGGGATCCGGTCGTGATCACCGATGTCGTCAATGAGGTGGTCGCACGTACGCAACATGAGGCGATTAGAGCGGGCGTGTCTGTCGTGGCAAAGAACGTTTCCGGGGTGCGGGTGCTCGGTGATCGCATGCAACTCGTTTCCGCACTCGAAAATCTGGTGTCCAACGCCGTGAAATACAGCGGTGACGGCAAGCTCGTGCAAATCGAGGTGCAATCCACAGCGGAATTGGTGAGCATCGCCGTCATTGACCAAGGCATCGGCATCGGATCCAAGGA
>JAEMQQ010000048.1:0-4038 GCA_016463775.1 Ilumatobacteraceae bacterium
CACCAGCAATTGGTTGTTGGCATCCGGAAACGCCCGCACCGACACGGGGTCGATGCCGACACTGGCCAGCACCGCGGTGGAGTCGCGGGCTTCGTAGGTGCGAGTCACGTAGTACGACGATGGTTCGGTGCGTAAGTCTGACTCTTGGGCCCACAAAAACCCGACGGCGACGGCCAGCACGGCGGGGATGACCCACCAACGCAACTTGAAAGTTTCCCAGAACGCCTGCAGATCAATGCCGGACAAGAGACTCACATCGCTGTCGCTGCCGTTTGTTGGATTTGCCACGTATGTACCACGTGCAAGGCTACCGAAGTGTTGGGTGAGCATTGGTAATGTCCGCAAGGATGTAGGCATGTTGGCGAACGATCAGTTTGCACCATGGTGCGACCCCGCAGTGGTGGAGATGCACCGTTTGGCGATGCGACCCGCACTTGTCATCAGTGACTCCATCGAAGGTCTGCGTGCTGGTCGCCCCAGCCGGCGCGCATCACTCGATGGCGCGTGGCGATTGCAGCTCGTTACCGGGCCAGAAAAAGTTTCTGAGTCGCATTTACGCGGCCGGGCATCGTCACTCGGGAAGCAGTGGCATCACGTCAAGGTTCCTGGCAACTGGACGATGCAAAATGTGGGTGATGAACCGCACTACACGAACATCGACATGCCGTTCGAGGGCCCGCCACCAAACCTGCCACGACACAACACCACAGGCATCTATCGTCGTACCGTCACGGTGCCGGCAGCGTGGTGTAAACAACAGGTGGTGCTCCACATCGGTGCGGCCGACAGCGTGCATCTCGTCTATGTGAACCGTAAATTCGTCGGGTACGGCACAGACAACCGTCTCGCCGGTGAATATGACGTCACACAATTCGTGCGACCGGGGCCCAACGAAATTGCGATTGTCGTTGTGCGCTACAGCGCCCAGAGTTATGTCGAAGACCAAGACCAGTGGTGGATGGCTGGTTTACACCGGTCGGTGTTCATCGAAGCGCGGTCGAAAGTGCACGTTCATTCGGTGCAATGCGATGTTGACTACGACCACCTCACCAAGATTGGCAGTGCAACGGTCGTGGTCGATGTCGCATTTGTCGAAGAACCCGAACGGGGCAGCGCAATACAGATGTGGTTCGAGGAATTGTCCGGCAAAAAAATCTGTGAGCCAATCATGGGTGAGGTGCCGCATCATCATCAACAGCGCTATGTGTTTGCCGGGCACCGCGTGACGGCCCACTTCCAGATTCCGCACGTTCGCCCGTGGTCGGCCGAAGACCCGCAGCGATATCGACTGGTCGTGAAGTTGCTTGGCACGCAACGCCAATACACGTCGCTCATTACCGGTTTTCGTCGTATTCGTGTCGAGCACGGCGAGGTGCGGGTGAATGGTCGACGCATCACCGTTCGGGGTGTCAACCGCCATGACCACCATCCTGAGCGAGGCAAAGCAGTCACTCGTGAAGACATGCGTGCCGACGTGGTGGCGATGAAGCGCCACAATTGCAACGCGGTGCGTACGAGTCACTATCCCAACGACCCGAATTTTCTGGATCTGTGCGACGAATACGGCCTGTATGCGGTTGGTGAGGCGAACATCGAATCGCACGCCTACAACACCTCGCTGTGTGACGACGAGCGATATTTGGCCACGTGGCTCGCCCGCGGGGCGCGCATGGTGGTGCGTGACCGCCATCATCCGAGCGTGATCTTTTGGTCGTTGGGCAACGAATCCGGCTTCGGGAAAAATCATGATGCCCTCGCAGCGTTGATTCGCTCGCTTGATACGACCCGCCCGTTGCACTACGAGGGGGCAATCTTTCATGCGCGCCACGGCGAGGCCAAACCGTGGCTTGCTGGTGGCCGCAACGCGACCGACGTCGTGTGTCCGATGTACGCACCCATCGCCGCCATCGTCGCGTATGCGCGCAGTGGTGCTGATCGCCCGCTCGTCATGTGCGAATACAGCCATGCAATGGGCAACTCGAACGGCTCACTCGCCGACTATTGGGAGGTGATCGAACGTGAACCGCTGCTCGCAGGGGGCTTCATCTGGGAATGGAAAGATCACGGATTGCACCAGAGTGTCGACCAAACCCAGAGCCGCAACGGTGCAACCTGGCGTTACGCCTACGGTGGTCAGTTTGGCGACATGCCGAATGACGGAAATTTTGTTGCGGACGGTTTGAATGCATCCGATCTCGTGCCGCACCCGGCGCTGCGTGAAGTGGCCTTTGTGTATCGGCCAATTGCAGTTACTGCTGATGGTGTTGAGCGATACATCGTACAGAATCGTCAATCGCACGGTGATCTGAAGAATGTGCGGGGCAGCCTCACCTTGCTTATCGCAGGTGAAGTTGTCTACACCGAAGAGCTGGCACTGGATGTACCGCCACTGCAGAAGATGACGATGTCATTCACATCTGAAATGTTGTCGCACATCGCTGCAGCATCAACACGCGCCACGATCACCGTGCAGTTTCGCTGGGTCTTGCGTGACGACAACACATGGGCCCAGGCCGGACATCTTGTTGCATGGGACGAAATTACCGTTCGTGCACCACAACCAAAACTCGACAACGACGGTGTGGATGGCGGCTCGCCCACGAATGCGAACACGAGTTCTTCTGCGGTCTCGTCTGGCGTGTCGGCGGCCGACAGCATATTTACGAGCCCTATTCGGCTGGCCATCATGCGGGCAACCACCGACAACGACGGCTTCAAGGTGATGCCAGGGTTCGGCGAAACGAACCGCATCGGTGGTCGCTCACTGGCGCGTTGGACTCGTCAGGGAGTGATGCTCGACCGTGTGCCACCCGGAATCCAACATGTGCAACAACGCACCGCACACGCCGATGGCGGTGTGTCATACAGACATCGCGTCACCGTCCCCGAACCGCTCACCGGTCTGCCGAGAGTTGGCGTGCGATTTTCACTCCCACCCCAGTTCACCCACGTACGGTGGTTCGGTCGGGGCCCGCACGAAAACTATCCCGACCGAAACGCTGGCGCATTACGCGATGTGTGGGCACGTGAGCCAGATGAATTGCCGTACATGGTGCCACAAGAATTCGGCCTGCGCACCGACTGTGAATGGATCGAGTTCGTGGCCCATCACCAAACGGTGCGCATCGATGTGCTTGAGCCGGCCACACTGCATTTCAGCGCGGTGCACCACACACCACTGCAGTTGTTCGAGGCACTCGACACCACCCAACTCGAGCGCACGAAGGAGCTCGTCGTGCACTTAGATATCGCCCACCGCGGGCTCGGCACTGCGAGTTGTGGGCCAGACGTCGACCCACGCCACGAGATTGCGGTGGGAACGTACGAGTTCGGCTACGTCGTGCGACGAATCTGAAGTCGACGGTCGTCGGCAGTTACACAACTGCCGTCGGTGGTGCGAAAACGCCAGCCGTGCAAAGTGCAGACGAGTTCATCGCCCTCAATACAGCCGAACACCGACAAATCGGCCTTACGGTGTGGGCAGTAGCGCTCAACGGTAAATTCACCAAGCTGAATTTCCTCGCTGGGCTCGGCAGGTGCACCGAGACGACGTTGTGCTTCGGCTTCGGCGCGGTCGATTCGTTCCGCCGAGAGACTCTTGAAGAAGTTGTAGAGGTATTCATTGAACGACCCTTCGCGCCACGCCGTGAAGCGGCACGATAAAAACAGCGAGTTCGACCAATCAACGGCGTATTCACCCAGCACTTTCTCGAGCAGCTCAGGGGCGATATCAAAACGAAACTGGAATGGTTCCCCCGCATGATGACGCACCGTGCCAGTCGGAAAATCCACGACGATTCCCTCATCACCGGACTGGATGAGGCACAATCCACCGACACCCTCGCGCAGTTTCGGGGCCCGCAACAACAATGGTTCCCACCAGGCGGCGAGTCGTGGCTGAAATGGCGACACCTTCGTTGGCCATGATGCTTTGTGTTGCACAAGCCATGGCTTCCAGTCGGTCTGGTAACTACGCAGATACTCACGCTTGTTTTCAAACGGTGCATCGATGTCAACGGCGGGGTGGGCAACGTGTGG
>JAEMQQ010000048.1:4138-7118 GCA_016463775.1 Ilumatobacteraceae bacterium
CCGTCACGCGTGGTGATGAAATTGGTGAACCCGAGCCTCGTGAGTCGTCGGCGTAATTCGTCGGTTGGGAAATCGGGCAAGATCACCCGTGTGGATTTGTCCATTCGCTCACGCAGAAATGGCTCATCACAATGGTCGCCGTGCAAATGCGAGACATATAAGTAGTCGGGAGCACAGACCGTTGCCATGGTTTCGGCATCAAGCTGGTCGTTGCGTGGGAACGGAAACCACGCACCGAGAAACGCCGGTACGAACCACGGATCGCACACGAGTGTGGCCTGGCGGCAACGAATCAGGATGCCGGCATGACCGAGCGATGTTGCCTGCAGGGGCGGATGGGATGCGGCCGGCATCGACGAATTACGCCACCGGTGCGTCGGTGAATTGCTGACCGCTGCGCGAAACGTGCTCGGTCCAACTGGTGCCATTCCAGTAGCGCATCTCGAAGCGACCCGACGGATCTTTGTACCAGGCCGCAGGCACAGCTGGGTTTGCCGGCGTGTCGGTGCGGGCCGCGGCGTAACCAGAATTGCTGGCTATGGCTGGCGCACTTACTGCGGGTGCAGTGTTTGCAGCGACAGGTTGCACCACTGGACGACGTAGGAACGCACAGAATCGACCGTCGGTGGTGGTCGTGATCGACACCACTTCCCATCCTTCGGATGATTTGCGAGTGAGCTCTGCAGCGAGACCTTCGGGGCTGGCATTGAACGGATTGAACGCCGCATATTCGAACATGGGTGGCAGGCTAACGCCTGCTCATAGCCTTGACAGCGTGACGAAAGCACGTCGTGTCGGCTATTTCGGCCCAGCCGGAACTTTCACCGAACAAGCACTGCTCACCCAGCCCGATCTTGCAGCATGCGAGCGTGTGCCATTGCGCACCGTTCCCGATGTGTTGGATGCAGTTGCCGCCAACGAAGTCGACCTTGGTTTTGTGCCGATTGAAAACTCGATCGAGGGCACGGTG
This sequence comes from Ilumatobacteraceae bacterium, assembly GCA_016463775.1. Lineage (GTDB taxonomy): Bacteria > Actinomycetota > Acidimicrobiia > Acidimicrobiales > Ilumatobacteraceae > F1-60-MAGs027. Next base: position 5,109 of record JAEMQQ010000048.1, read on the forward strand.
AATTTCACCCAAGACGCACTCGTCTTTGACCATGATTTGCTCATTCAACGCGAAGTGGTGCTGGATATCGAGCACTGTTTGGTGGCGCCACCCAACACTTCACTGGCGGATATCAAGGTGGTGCTATCGATTCCCGTCGCCACGGCACAGTGCCACGCCTACTTGCGCAAAGTGTTGCGTGATGTCGAAGTTCGGGCGGCAAACTCCACCGCCGAAGCCGCCCAGATGGTGGCCCAGGATGCCGGCCGCAGTATGGCGGCAATCGCACCAGCGAACGCGGCGACTCTCTACGGCTTGCAGGTGCTGGAACGCAATATTGCCGACCATGAGGGCAATCAAACACGTTTCGTCCTCGTGGGTAAGAACCAAATTCCAGCCCGCACGGGGCATGACAAAACAGGCGTGGTGGTTTTCCAGCGTGCCGACGAGCCCGGCAGTTTGATCGGCATCCTGCAGGAGTTCGCTGCTCGGCGCATCAACATCACGCAACTGCTCAGCCGACCGACCAAGCGAGGTGGGCTTGGTGACTACTGCTTCATTATTTATGCCGACGGCCATGTGTCGGATGAATTAGTGGCCGATGCCCTGCGCGACTTGCGCACCAAGCAGGGCGACGTGAAATTTCTCGGCTCGTATCCGGCTGCTGGTCAACACACGCAGTCGGTGCGGGCGCATGCCGACCAACGTTGGCGTGATGCTGACGATTGGTTGAGCGACATTCGCTCACGCATCCGCAGCTGAACCCACGGGTAGCGTGGAATGTGGAACGATGGCAGAGCGGACGAATGCACCTGTCTTGAAAACAGGCGGCCCACAAGGCTCGGGGGTTCGAATCCCTCTCGTTCCGCCAAGCGTCTAAGTCGGTACAATCACGGCACGGTTAATGCAAGTGTTTCGTATTCAAGGAGAGGTGCCAGAGTGGCCGAACGGGGCGCCCTGCTAAGGCGTTGTCCGGGTAAACCGGACCGAGGGTTCAAATCCCTCCCTCTCCGCCATCGTATGCGTAAGTTGTGCGCCATAGCGCTTGTTGCATCGGCATGTGTCGTCTCGTCGTTCGCGACACCTGGTGCTTCGCCTGTGTCTGCAGCAGCGTGCACACAATTTCACTCGGCGAAACCAAATGACTCATGGTCACGTGTGGCGGCTCGCTTCAATGTGCGCCTCCGAGAGTTGTTGTCGATGAATGGCACAACCAGCACTACCGCAATCTTCATTGGTGACAAGATTTGTGTGTCGCTTCAACCTGTCATCCGACCACCAGTTGAGAAATTCACCCGTCAACAAGTGATCTCCATCATTCGCGAAGTGTGGCCGGATGATCTCGAGGAAACTGCCCTGTTTTTGGCACGCCGCGAAAGTAACTACGTGTATTCAGTCGTCGGTGGTACGAACAATTGCTGCCTTGGATTGTTCCAGATGTATTGGTCGGTACACCAGTCGTGGCTTTCCAAATCTGGCATTACCGAGCCATCGCAGTTGCTTGACCCGCGCACGAATGCCGAAGCCGCACTGGCGTTGTACCGACGTAATGGAAAGTCGTGGCGACCGTGGTGGACGAGTTCGTGGCGACCGTAAAGCGATAGTCTTAACGCTGCTAGCGCTCGTAGCTTAATGGATAGAGCATCTGACTACGGATCAGAAGGTTGGAAGTTCGAGTCTTCCCGAGCGCGCAAATGACCAGCAGCCTTTCGGTGCTCTCTCAGTTTGCTCCTCACCACTTGAGTCTTGACCCTTACCCACATTTAGTTATTGAGGACGCGCTCAATCTTGACTTAGCGAATCAGCTACTTGAGTCGTTCCCATCTGCTGCAGTCGTCAATTTGGATAATTCTCAGAATAATGCTCGTTGGTCTTATTCAGCACAAGATGCACTCTCGAATCCTCAAGTTGCGACTGTTTGGAAGCAATTTGTTTCGTACCATATTTCCGGGGAGTTTTGGGACGAAATACATACCGTTTTCGGTGGGCACCTTGAATCGATACTCACGAAGCCTGAGAACAAGAAATGCA
>JAEMQQ010000023.1 GCA_016463775.1 Ilumatobacteraceae bacterium
GATAGAGCGGCGGTTTCCTAAACCGCAGGTCGCATGTTCGATTCATGCCGGGGGCGCCAAGGGGTATGCACCTAAGTCTGGTGTTTTATGCACCTCAACAAGGGGAAATTGAAACGTTGCGTTCGCTTCAGCAAGAAGCGTTAGGTGGCTTGACACACGAGCACTGCTTGGATGCTGATGCTTCTCGAGACCGAAAACAAAAAGGGTGCCAGCAGCATTACGCCACTGGCACCCTCTTGAACTACTGAACTATTTAGTAAATAGCGGTAAGCGTGACAGCAATTGTCGCAACGGTGATTGCCAGTGTGTAGATCTGGTAGATCATAAATGGCTGCTTGCTGAGATTCTTACCAGATGCAGTTGCTGCTTCTGCCGCTGTCATCTCCTTGGAACCATCCTGAAATGACATCAGTCCATTGCTGGTGAAAATCCACGAAGTGACTGCCCCCAACACTGCTGCGAACGCAACAAGTCGCTTTACGCCACTTTCTGCATTTGCAACATCACCAAACACAATGATTGCGATAATTGCAATCGATGCAACTTGATGAACTGCTCCCAATGTCATATTCACTCTTGCTTCTGTAGCATTTCTGTCTTTCCAACTTTCCATAATCTATTTCCCCATTTCTGATTGGTGTATTAGGTTTCGCACTTACGCGACCTTGGTCATAAGGCGTGCCATTACTGTTCCTGCCATGGCAAATTTGCCGGCTTCGAAGTACTTGGTCATCCACTCAGCGCTTGCTTGGGACTTTGCGCGCGAAGCGTCGATAGCTTCGGCATTTGGGTAACCCATGATCATGCCCATTCCGCCCAACACGCCATAGATCGTGTGAACAATGTTGGCTTCGACGCCAGTCACTTTGGTGTGCAAGTCGGCAAACTCGTTGGCCCATTTCAGCGCGCCCATAAAGTCGGCACCTTGTGCCAAGTAAAACTGACTTGTTTGCACAATTGTTCCAACAGGAATTGCTGCGCCCATTGAACCACCACGGACGTAGTTCATAATGGTGTCCGGCTCGGATGAGAGTACGTGTTCACGCATCTTGCGATTCACGTCCCACCAGCCTTTTGCTGCCATCAGTCTTGATGTTGCCGCTGCGCGAGCTGCTACGGATTCGTATCCGACGCTAAAAATCGCGGTTCCTGCGGTGAAGCCGTTGCCACCAACCCACACATTCATCGGCACATCATTTGCTTTTGTGATTGAGGTAATTTCTTGCAATAACGGCATGATTGCTGGTAAATCACCGCTCGTCTGAATTGTTCTATTGAATAACAACATGAACTAACCCCCAGTGTTTTTGGTGTGCGAAATGGCCCACAGTGTGAACCTTACTTACCTACCCTCTAAAGCACACCAAGAAAAGTGCTCGATACCAGAAATGGGAGCGCATATCCATTGGTTATTAGATGAAAGAGGCATTGTCACCAGAAAGACATGAAGATTGTGCGGCGTCAGCCTCAGATTTGGGAACGTTCCCATAAGTGTTTTGTCGGTAAAAAAGCAATCAACAGAGCCATGATGCCTCACTACTTCGGTGAGTGGAATTCAGTTTCTAGTAAGTCTCATAGAGCCGTCGTATTTCTGCATTAATGAGCGAAAAGTTCAGCGCTGAGAGGCCCATTTCTTTGCGGGCAGCTATGTGGAACGTTTCCAGCGCTTGGTATACCGAGTTAATACTGCTTCCTCGTATGGTGTTGAACTCTTCACTCGCCTTATCTCTGATTGTGGACATAACCTCGACGTGGGTCGTCAAAGTTTTCCGAAGCTGAATGCATGCCACTACAACTGGCTCAGTTGATGTGAGCACGATGCTTTCATAGTGAACCCAAGCTTTGGCTCGTGCCGCCTCAGCATCAATTTGCGAATTTTGCCAAAGCACGGTGGAGATGTCGCGGGTGAACTCGCTGTAGATGGTTAGTCGATGTTCGTCAAACCGATGTTGGAAGTCGCGGTCTGAGCGATAGCGGTTGACGAACAGAGCGCTAACTGCCGCTACGGCTGCTCCAATAAGTGCCGAGAGTATGGCGGCGTTCATGCGTGTACGACGCTAATCCGCATTCTTGGGTTTGTCGGCAGAGCAAACATTCCACGGGTACCGTTTGGGTATGAGCAAACAAATGTTGCGCAACGGGGTCGCAATAGCGGCTGTGCTGGCAACAGCACTCGTAGCGTGGTCGTGTAGTGCCGCGCCAGCATCGGCACCGAGCGATAGGGCCTGCCCTGCAGCCGATGCTGCCGACACCGTTGAGATCAGTGGGACACGTGCCGAGCTGTTGCTTGGCTATAGCGAAGCCGACTCGCAACGCTGTGCCGAAGAACTTGGCTGGAGGTTCCGGGTAGGTGCTCGTGATGGTGAAAATTTTGCGCTCACCGAGGATTACTCGCTCCAACGAGTCACGGTGATTGTGAATGATGATCTCGTTACTGCAATAACTGTGGGTTGATGCCGTAGCGCATTCGTATTTCGGCAACAATCGGATTTGAGGTCAGGTAGTTAACTGCCACGTGCGCGATGGCGCGGTGCTATTACGGGCGAGTTTTTGGTGACTCGGTTTTGCGCGGGTCGGTGACGACGATTCCGTCAAGCACCTTGTCGATTGCCTTGAGGGTGTCGTTATCAAGCACCAACCCGGCCCCGTTGACGCTGTCGTCGAGTTGCTCGGGTCGGGTTGCGCCGACAATTGCCGAGGCCACGTTCTTGTTTTGCAATACCCAGGCAATCGACATTGTCGCCATGCTGATGCCTGCCTGCTGAGCAATTGGCTTGAGCAGTTGAACCTTTTGCAGCACTTCATCGTTCAGCCAGCGAGCGATGAAGTTCTTGCCGCTCAACTCATCAGTTGCGCGCGACCCAGGAGGTGGCGGTTGGCCGGGCAAGTATTTTCCACTCAGCACACCTTGAGCCATTGGCGACCAAACAATCTGTGACATTCCTGCATCTTGCGATGCTGGGACCACTTCTTGCTCGATGATTCGCCAAAGCATCGAATACTGGGGCTGATTAGAAATAAACGGCACTTGCATTTCGCGTGCGAGTGCTGCGCCACGGGTGATCTGATCAGCATCCCATTCTGAGACCCCGATGTACAGCGCCTTGCCCTGGCGCACGATGTCGGCAAAAGCAAGCATCGTTTCTTCAAGTGGTGTTTCGACATCAAATCGGTGTGCTTGGTACAGATCAAAGTAATCAATTTTCATGCGCTTCAGCGAGGCGTCAATCGAGTGCATGATGTGTTTGCGTGAAAGCCCACGATTGTTGACACCAGCACCTGTCGGCCAGTACACCTTGGTGAAAATCTCCACACTCTCGCGGCGCACACCGGCCAGTGCGCGACCCAAAACTTCTTCGGCTCGTGTGCCGGCATAAACATCGGCCGTGTCAAACGTGGTGATGCCCAGTTCGAGTGCGTGCTTGACACACGCGTTGGCGGCATCTTCTTCGACCTGGCTGCCATGGGTAATCCAGTTACCGAAACTGACTTCCGAGACTTTAAGACCACTGTTGCCGAGGTATCTATATTCCATGCGGCTCAACCTACCCGAGTAACACTCAGCGCCTAACGTGAGTATCAGGTACGGTGCGACGTGAGAAAAATTGCGCAAATCATCCTTGGTCTGGGGCTCGCATTTGCAGGCACTACGCACCTTGGCGCAAACCGGGCCGAGTTTCAAGCACAGGTGCCGAACGTGCTGAAGGATTATGCCGACTTTGTCGTGGTCGCTTCGGGTGTAGTGGAAATCTTGCTTGGGCTCGGTCTGATAATTGTTTGGAAGTACCGAGTGCAAATCGGGTGGGCGGTTGCGGTATTTTTCGTGGCCATTTTTTGGGGAAACATTTCTCAGTACGTCAACGGTGTTGATGCGTTCGGTTTAAATAGCGATGCAGCACGCGCCACACGGCTGTTGTTTCAGCCGTTGTTGGTGATCTGGGCCCTGTGGTCAACGGGCGCGTGGCGTGCCCGCCGTTCTCGCTAGCCGCCATGGTGCCAATCAGTCTGCATGACGATGTGCTGGCCAATATTGAACGACACTTTGGTGGTTTGTTCTCGGGTGACATCGGGGCGAGTTCTATAGCTGGTGGCCAAAGTGCAGCGAATGCTGCGCTGGCGCAACTCGACATCACTGGATATGCCAACACCCGGTCGCAGGTGTTGCCAAAGAATCGGCGTGGGGCGACCGTGTTGTCGCCATATATACGTCACAACATTCTGACGCTGGATCAGGTGTATCGCGCAGTGAAGCATGCACCATACAAAGACCGGGAGAAGTTTCGTGACGAGCTCTTCTGGCAGGAGTACGCACGGCATTTGTATGCGCGCATCGGCACGCGACTTTTTGAGAACCTGCGTTTTGAGGCAAATGCGCATGCGCAGGGTGACGGCTGGAACCAAGAAATGCTGTGTATGGCAGAAACCGTCGCTGAGCTGGAAACTGACGGCTGGGTCGTGAACCAAACCAGGATGTGGCTGGCCTCGCATTGGACGGTGCGCAACGATCGGGGTTGGCTCGCTGGTCAAGAACGAATGCATCGCAACTTGCTCGACGGCTCACGTGCAGCAAACTTGCTGGGTTGGCAATGGACTGTCGGCGCCGGAACGGGCAAGCCGTACGGGTTTGCAAAGTGGCAGGTTGACAAACGCGCTTCCGGCCTGTGCAACAGATGCCCACTGAAAAACAAGTGCCCGATTCAGGAATTTCCTGCCGAAATTGCGCTGCGCGAGCTCTCTCGTGATGCAATTTTGGATACCGACCCTGATGTGGGTGCAACCACGGGGCCGACGTCGATGGTCGTGAATGGTGAGGCAAGTCATGTGCTGTTGACCATCGACTCACTTGGTGATGATGACCCCGCGCTGGCGGCAAACTCACATCTGCCGGCGGTGTTCGTGTTCAACGAACAAGCCCTCAAAAAACTTCAACTGAGTGCACGGCGGATCGCTTTTTATTTGCAGACGCTGGGGGATTTGAACACTCGTCGACCAGTCGACGTGTATCTCGGTGATCCGTATCAATTTGCCCAAGACAACGCGGTTGCCGTGACGTATGCCCCAGTGCCGTCGTTCAAGAAATTCAGCAAACTTGCCGAGGTTCACCCGTACCCATGGCTACGGCCACCACACGCCGGCACGGTGAAGAGTTTTTCGTCGTGGCGCGCAAAACTCACCAAATCGCAATTTTCGTAATACAGTAAACGCGATGCATACAGGTACACCGATTCGCGTTGGCCTCTTGGCGTACGGCGCAATAGGCCATGAACACAATCTGGCGATACAAAACACCCCTGGGTTGTGCCTCGTTGCGGTTTGTGATGCCAAGCCTGAGCGTCTGGCGGCCGCCAGCGAAGTCGCTACGGATTTCATCGGGTTCGCCGATGCCACACAGATGCTCGAACCGGGTTTGCTTGATCTGGTCGTTATTTCGACCCCACCGAACAGTCACTTTCATTGGGCGAAAGAGTCGCTCATGCGTGGCATCCATGTGGTGCTTGAAAAACCCATGGCGCTCACCACGATCGAATGCGACGAGTTGATGGCCCTGGCACGTGAAAAGAGCTTGCTGCTCGTGGTGTACCAAAATCGCCGCTTTGACGCCGACTTCGTAACGCTGCGGTCAATCATCGCTTCGGGTGCCATCGGCGACGTGTATCAGTTCGACACTTTCGTTGGCGGGTATTCACGGCCGTGCAACTATTGGCATTCCGATGCCGCAGTGTCGGGTGGTGCAATTTTTGATTGGGGTAGTCACTTCATCGACCAAATCCTGAATGTGATTACCGATGACATCGCCCATGTGAGCGGGCAAAACCACAAGCGCGTCTGGACACATGCGACGAATGCCGATCACGCTCAAGTGACGATCACGTTTGCGACGGGTAAGCAAGCCACCTTCATTCATTCTGATTTGGCTGCTGCCCGCAAACCGAAGTTCTATGTGCTCGGCACACTCGGTGCAATTGTCGGCGACTGGAACCCATTGGCCGAACCTGCTGTGGCCGACCTTCCAGCAGTGCTCACGGTGCATCGCCAGAATTCACCAGTCGAGCAGATCGAGCTTGCGCCACTAGCCGACTACGAATTTCATCGTTCGATAGTTGCGCACCTCACCACTGGTACGCCGATGGCGGTGAAAGCAATGCAGTCGCGCAACGTGGTGGCAATCATGCAAGCGGCCGAGGAATCGGCAATGAACAACGCAATGCCTGTCGTGCCGAAACTTCGCGCCGACAACACAATCCACGTGGCCTGACCGTGTCGGTCAAGTGGGGCTTTTTTGGCGCTGGATACGTAGCAAATCAGGCGATGGGGTCGGCAGTTCATGCGGCAACGAATGCCCAACTCTTTGGTGTTGCGAGTCGCGACAAGCGGCGGTCGAAAAAACTCAAACCAATTCAGGTGTACGACACGTATCAGCAGTTGCTCGACGACCCGCAAATTGACGCCGTGTACATCAGTCTGGCGAATCATCAGCATCTCGAATGGGTGACGAAGTCGCTCGAGGCTGGCAAGCACGTGCTGTGCGAGAAACCACTCGGCTTGCGGGCGACAGAAGTGCAGGAGATGATTGCGTGTGCACAGCGTTGCGAAAAGACATTGGTTGAAGCAGTGTGGAGCCGCTGGCACCCGAGATTCACAAGAATCGCCGAGGTCGTTGCCTCGGGTGAAATTGGCAAAGTCATCAGCATTGACTCGCAATTTGGCTTCAAGTCGGCGATGACCGATAACTACCGGCTCGACCCGGCGATGGGTGGTGGGGCACTGCTGGATGTGGGTTGTTATCAGGTCAACGCGTGGGTGGGCCTGACGAATGGTGCACACGATGTGGCCATTAGCAAAGTGACTCGAAATATCGGGCCCACCAATGTGGATCTCACCACACAAGTTGAAGCAGTTATTGATGGTGAGGTGGCTGTGCGCCTAACCAGCTCGTTCGAAACAAATTTGCCCCAAAGTCTGGTGATTACGGGCACGGCAGGCAGCATCGCAACCGAAAACGGTGAAGCGTTCTCCACCTGGCGTGAGCCAACTTCGTTACGCATCAATGAGCGCGTCGAACATTTCGGGTCGATTGATGCATTCGTCGCCATGACCGAGGCAGTGAGTGATCATCTGGCCGGTGGTTCGGGTTGGGTGCTGCCACTCAGCGAGTCGTTGCGGGTGGCCGAGATTCTGGATCAGATTGCAGCCAGCAACTTGCACGATTAACGGGTCAGGGTCTATGGTGCGAACAATGGAGTCACAGTTTGCGACGGTCTGGGAATCAATCGCCGACGTGATTGGTGACTCACCGGCGGTCACCCAGGGCGCAGTGACCCGCACATGGGCCGAATACGACACCCGTGCGGCCTGTCTTGCGCAGGCAATGGTTGAGGCCGGTCTTGGTCCAGACAGCAAGGTTGGTCTTTACCTGTACAACAGCAACGAATACCTTGAGGCCCAATTTGCCGCCTTCAAGTTTCGTGGTGTGCCAATCAACGTGAACTATCGATACCTCGACGAAGAACTTCGCTATCTGCTCGAAAACTCGGATGCCGAGGCATTATTTTTTCACTCGTCACTCGGTGATCGGGTGGCACGAGTGGCTGATCGTCTGCCGAAATTGAAGTTGTTGATAGAAGTGTCAGATTCTGCCGACCATCACGTCGGTGCGGCGCTGTCATACGAATCGGTCGCTGCCGGCCACACGCCCATGAAGCGCATCACGCGGAGTGAATCTGATACCTACATGCTGTTCACCGGGGGCACCACGGGTATGCCGAAAGGTGTGATGTATCGAATCGGGCCAATGACCTCGAGCATGGCTGCACTTGGTGTCGGCCGTCTTGCTTTCTTGCCGATGCCGACGAATATTGACGAACTTCCTGCAGTGGTGCAGACCAGTATCACCGCAGGTACTCAACTCGTATCAATGCCTTGTTGTCCACTCATGCACGGCACAGGTCTTTGGCTGGGGGCAATAGCGCCTCACATGGCGGGAGCCCACGTGATAACCCTGCAGTCGCATGGTTTGGATGAAAAAGAAGTGCTCGAGACAATTGAAGCGAAGAAAATCTCACTGACGATTGTGGTTGGCGACACCATCGTGAAGCCGATTATTCGTGCCATTGACGAGGCCACCGCAAAAGGCCGCACCTACGACCTTTCCTCCCTCAAGTTGATGGCCTCGGCAGGTGTTATGTGGACTGCCGAAGTGAAAGAACAACTGCTTGAGCGGGTCGGCCACCTCGTGCTCGTCGATGCAATGGGTTCGTCTGAGGGCAGCATGGGCTCGAGTATCACCATGAAGGGTGTCTCAACACCGACGGCGAAGTTCGACCGCTCACCTGAAGCCAAGGTGTTCACAGACGACGATCGCGAAGTGCAGCCAGGCTCGGGAGAGATTGGTCGGATTGCCGCGGGTGGCAATGTGCCGTTCGGGTACTACAAAGATCCAGAAAAGTCGGCAAAAACCTTTCGCACGATCAACGGTGTCTCGTACTCATTCCCGGGCGACTTGGCGATGGTTGCTGAAGATGGTTCACTCATCCTGCTGGGTCGCGGTAGTCAGGTCATCAACTCGGGTGGCGAGAAAATTTTCCCCGAAGAAGTTGAGGAAGCCGTGAAGCGAGTCGCGGGAATCCTTGACTGCCTCGTGGTCGGTGTTGATGATGAGAAATTCGGTCAGACCGTAATTGCTGTTGCTTCGCTCGCACCCGATGGCAGTGTCGACGAACCAACGGTCATTGCTGGTGTGAAGAATCAGCTCGCTGGCTTCAAGGCCCCCAAACGTGTCTTTTTCGTCCCGTTGGTGCCACGCGCACCGAATGGAAAGGCCGACTACAAGACTGCAAAAGCATTCGCAATCGAGGCGATGCGCTAATCAGCACCTTGAAAGTCTGAAGATCAGCGGTTGCTCCGCCGTCGCGACCTTGCAAATTGCCAACCCGAACCGACAACAGCAATGGCAACAAACAATATTTCAATCATCAGCAGGGTCCTGCTGCTTCGTGAAGCACCAACTGTCGACGTGTCACCCACCGCCGGAGACGCGGTCGTCTGCGGAGTTGGCTGCGCGGCAAGTGGCGGCGTTTCGTACCAGGCCATCACCCCAGTGACGCCGATGCTGCGATTGGGCACATTCTCAACCGGTGTACCGAACATCTCCTTGTCGCCAATCGACACGGTAAAACGAGTTGCTGCCGCACCGGCAATGGTTATCGAATACAGACCAGTTTTGGCTACACCAACCAGTTCCGCCAGGCGAACATAATTCGTACCCGTGAATGGCTCGGCAAATGAGACCCGTGCGGTGGGGAGCACTTGGGTTGCAATGCCGTCGGGGTCGACAACCTCGAGATAAGGCAGTGACGGCTTATCGAGCGAATTTTCTGGGGGCAAGTCAGGAATCAGAAGCGAAAGTGCAAGCGCATCACCCTCGTTGAATTCGACTCGAAAACCACGGGTATCACCCGCTGACTCGAGCGACCCGTACAGCGCAAATGAAATCGTCCCATCCGGAAGTAGTGGCCCATTTGGGGGAGTGCGCTGGTTTGCCGTGAGGATGATCGGGTCGTGGGCCTTGGCCGTGGAAGTCGGCAGAACCACAGAGATGGCTGCGATAAACAACAACAATTTCTTCATGCCCCAACCCCGTGGGTGCGCACCGTCAGCGAGCAAACGTGAAGTCGAGTGCGATGAGCACGAGGGCAATGGCACCCACGACATAGATGAACTTGCGCCGGGCAGGCTCCTCCATTTGCGGGTACTTCACAATCACATAGCGCAGATAAACGCCATACAAGGCCGCAACAATCGGCACGATGATGAGCAGCCACATGACTACATCATTGTGCTGGAGCGGTGGTGATACCCGCCCCAGCTACAAAAAGCCTCAGAAGTGTGCTTGACTATGGATATGAATCAACTGCAGCGACTGGTCGGACCAGCCGTGGTGATTCTTGTATGTATCGCTGTTTTTATAGCGAGTGTTGCTCGCCTGTAGCGACTACGACCCGCAAGGGCTTATTTGGACTCTGGCAGATTATCGATGCCGTTGCCGAGTGCCATGAACGTTGGTGCCCACAGGCCCACGAAGATGCCGAGGCGCTGACCAGCGGCTGCGTCTTCCGCCACGTCACTGCCACCCTGGGTGAGCCAAATGGCGATGCTGGCGATGACCGAGAGGAATCCGAGCGCGTATGAAAGATTGGCGCTGTATCCGAATTGCTTGAGTTTCTTTAACATGATGTCTCCTTGGGAGTAAGTGATGTAGCACTAAAAAGGTATCACACCTGATCCCCCAAGGTGTGTATCCAATTCGCACATGCCAAGACCCGTGATGGTCTCGCCATCGCAGATCACGGCCTATTTGGTATCAGATTCCGATACAACTGCCGCGCGCAAGTGCACTGGTGCAGTTTGTCGCTTCTTGCGGCGTACGCCGATGTTGAGCACTTCCACGAAGACCGAAAACGTCATAGCTGCGTAGATATAGCCCTTCGAAATCTTCTGTCCGAAACCTTCGGCGATCAACACCGTGCCAATGAGCAGCAGGAAGGCAAGGGCCAGCATTTTCACCGATGGGTGGGTATTGACGAAGTTGTAGATCGACTTGGATGCCAGGAGCATCACGAATACTGCAGTGACAATCGCAATCACCATGACCATCACATGGGGGGTCATGCCGACCGCAGTGATGACCGAGTCGATGGAAAAGACCAGATCCAGAAGCAGAACCTGCCCGATTACTCCGGCGACGGTCGGCGCCACCTTGGCTGATGTCTGACCCTCTTCGCCTTCGAGTTTGTGGTGGATCTCGGTCGTCGCTTTGTAGATCAGGAACAATCCACCAGCCAACAAAATCAGTTCTTTGCCGCTAAAACCAAATGACCCGATGGAGAAGAGTTCTTTTTTCAGCGTGATCACCCACCCGACCGCTAAAAGCAGAAGTACCCGCATTCCGCCGGCGGCGAGCAGACCGATTTTGCGCGCCTTTTCTTGTTGACCAGCGGGCAGTTTCGCCGCAAGAATCGAAATGAAAATGACGTTGTCAACACCGAGCACAATCTCCAGCGTCAACAAAGCTGCCAGCGCACTCCACGCAGTCGGGTCAGAAATCCAATCCATGACCTAGAAAGTAGCAGTCACCTCCGCCTCTCGGGTGTCAGTCTGGTTCGAGCCAACGTGGATTGGCAACCGATACCTTGTCGCGTATCGATGGCTGCAACACCGCAATGACACCTGGTAATTCGTTGTCGTAGGCACCGGCGCGAATCGCCATGGCGAGTGAGGCATCGTTTTGGTGGCCAAGCGTGCTCAGGCGTCGTTGGTGGTCGTGGCGGTGCTGGGCTTGCACGGGCAATTCACGCGTAACGATGTCGAGTGCGTTGAGTGCCACACGAATTTCGAATTGTCGTCGCCGAGAGTCAGGTGACAAAGAGGCTTGTGCCCACCATTGGCTCACTGCACGGACGATCTCGGTCATCGTCGGTTGGTCGTGGGGGGCGCTCATACGGTTGCTGCGGTCAGCAGGTTCAGCACATCCCACTCGTTTTCGCTCACTCGCCGCCCGAGAATCGCCAACTCGTGACTGTTGACCAGACCACTGAGATGTGTTTGTGACTGCATAATGCAGATGAGCCCCCACTTGATGGTGCCGAGCACCTCCCACCAGCGCAGTTCATCAGTCGAAATGTTCGCACCACCGGCCGCCTCGTAGTGTCGCAAGAGGTCTTCGCGGTTGCACACACCTGCCGCAGCCAACGGTGACCCGAAACGCCAAGCACGCACGCACATCCAGCCGAGATCTTCAGTCGGGCTCCCGAGGTGACTGAGTTCCCAGTCGAGCACCCCGGTCAAACCCACGTCATTGACGAGCAGATTTCCGAGCCGTAAGTCGCCGTGCACGAGCACCGTCGGGCGGGGAGAAGGACGGTTGAGTTTGAGCCAACGCAAGGCGATTTCAAATGCCGGATGTGGATCATGGAGTGCATCCAGCAGCCCATACATGGCGGCGAGTTGATCAGTGTCGGCCATTGCCGTCAACGTGGAAAGAGGGAGCGAATGAATTTTGGCTGCAGCGCGCGCAAGATCCGCAGGTAGCCGTGTGCGGGCAGCCGCGTATCGGTCATCACGCAGAATTTTGCGGGCAATCGACTCGCCACCAATTTTGCGCACAATTACGAAGGGTCGCTCAAGTGTGGATGACGCCGAGCCATCGACGACCACCTCGGGTACTGGCACGCCGTGCTGGCCGGCGAGGCGCAGCACAGCGATTTCACCGTCAATTCGTGTCACCGCACCACGCCGTAAGCGCTGCAAAACGAGGTCATCACCACCTGCTGACAACTGCCAGGTTTCCCGCGAGGCCCCACCCGAAAGGCGCTCGAGTGATTCGACTCGCACCCCACCAAGCACCGTCGACAATTGTCGAGCCAGCGTTTCGTCTTGGATCACGCCGTGACAGTTATTCGGCGATACCGACGGGTTGGGAGTCGATGATTTGATCCAGGTATTCGCTCATGCCGTAGCCAATTCGACCGGCGTGGTCTCCGGACGTCATCTTCCATTCGGTCATGCCTTCACTGATGCGTGTGTGCATCCAATTACCGCCAGGATCTTGTCGGCGATTACGCAGCGGAATGAGCGTGCGCACCTGACCCTCGAATGACCATGATTTTTTTGCGGAGGTACTGCTCAACGTGCCGGTGACGTGCTTGTGAAAGTGCTCGTCTGAATGTGTGACGGTCGAAATCTGCACTCCGTCGCACAGGTGAATCTGGCCGGCGTCCCACACAAACCCGCCACGGGTGCCACCGGAGTCTTTGCGGGCGACACGACTGGCCATGAAGCCGAGATCATCACCGAAGTTTGCGGTAAGCCAGCGGTAGTACCACGGTGCTTGCCAGAAACGTGGGCCCCACGAGTGATCGCGTAGACCGAAACCCGATATTGCGAACTCTTCGCTGCCAACACGCAACGACCCGTTGCCGGTGACGAGCTGCTCGTAATGGCCCCGAGCGAATTGCTCTTCTGGGCGTTCGTGCGGTTCTTCGGGTTCGCCACCGAACATGCTGGGGCGACCCTTGCCACGAAAGTCAAGATGCACCTCGCACTCGACGAATGGATTATTTTTGAAGGCCTCACGAGGATTCGACATTTGATACGGGTCGGTGAGCATCAAAACCTTGCCCGCAAAGTCGACACTCAGGTGCTCAAACGGCGTGTGCATCTTCCAAGTGAGACCACCAGCATCGAGAGCATCGTTGTGCGAGATATTCGGCCGATTGAACATAAAGCCGACACGACCATCAGGCAAATAGATACAGACGGTCATTTCGGCGTAACCCTCGTTGGCGCGGTTACCCATACGCAGCCAGACACCGAGTTTTGAGGCGTGATCGAAGCAGTTGATGTACATGCTCTCGTTGAAGTTCGTTTCTGGCCCGAGCGGGTG
Source organism: Ilumatobacteraceae bacterium (assembly GCA_016463775.1). Taxonomy (GTDB): domain Bacteria; phylum Actinomycetota; class Acidimicrobiia; order Acidimicrobiales; family Ilumatobacteraceae; genus F1-60-MAGs027. The sequence continues at coordinate 13,442 of JAEMQQ010000023.1, forward strand.
CATGAATTCGTCGGATTCCAGCAGTCGCACGCGCATATTGATACCTCTCTGGGGCAGAGCATAGGTCATCGCGCGGCGCCGACGGCATTTGATAATGACACCAGACGGTCGCAATCGTTGGGTGACTAGTGTGCGGTCAGGTTTACTGCATGTACCTGCCAACCTCTGAGTCATTACATACCCATCCATTGCCGAAATGGTTTGATGATGCGAAGTTCGGAATCTTCAGTCATTGGACGGTCAGTTCGGTTCCCTCATTCGGAACGACAGGTCTTGACCCGTTTGCGTTGGCGCGGGAGGAAGGCGAGCGTGCAGCTTTTGCAAAAACTCCGTACGCAGAGTGGTACCAGAATTCGATTGCCATCGCAGAGTCGCCAGCAGCGGAATATCACAGCACGCTGCTTGGCTCGCCTGACTACGGCACATTCGTAGACACATTCTTTGCATTGGCACAAGATTGGAACGTCGGTGCCTGGCAGGAGCTGTTGCGTCGCTCCGGCGCCCGCTACTGCGTCGCTGTCACAAAACATCATGACGGCGCATTGATGTGGCCATCGGCGACGCCGAATCCGGTTCATGGTAAACGTTGGCAACCAGAGCGTGACCTCGTCGGCGAACTTGCCGTTGCGGCACGCGGTGCAGGTCTGCGCTTCGGCACGTATTACTCGGGTGGGCTCGACTGGACATTTCAAGGCCTCGGTATCGACAGCGTTGCCTCACTCTTCGCAGCGATTCCCCAGGATGATCGCTATTGCGCATACGTCGATGCCCACTGGCGCGAACTTATCGCCCGCTATCGCCCTGATGTGATGTGGCATGACATCGGGCATCCGCGCGCAACCGATGGCGCCGTGCAATTGATTGCCGACTACTACAACGCCAATCCAGATGGTGTGGTCAACGACCGCTACGACATTTTCGGGGTGATGGGTGGAACCAGCCACGCCGATTTCACAACGCCCGAATACTCGTCCGGAGCGCCGCAGGTCGGTAAAAAATTCGAGGTCTGTCGTGGCATCGGAAGCAGTTTCGGCTACATGCAGTTCGAAAATGAGTCGACCTATGCAAGTATTCCCGAACTTGTACGGATGTTGGTGAACGTAGTCGCCGACGGCGGTAATTTGCTCTTGAACATCGGTGCGATGCCCGGTGGCTACATTCCGTGGGCACAGCAGATACGGGTCATGGCAATCGGACAATGGCTGGCAACCAACGGCGCCGCCATCTACGGCAGTCGACCGCACGAGCAGTCGCGACTTACCACCGACTTTGGTGCCGAAGTTCGCCTTACGAGAGGCACCGATGGTGCCACCTATGCAATGGTGTGCGGGCGCCCCGACTCTGCGGTCGTACAGATCGTGGGTCTACCGAAAGGTGATGTTCGCCTGGTGCACAACGGCGCCCGTGTGCCGCGCAAGGGGGATCGTCTGACGTTGCCCGTGCGACCGGATGACACACCGGTGTGGGTCTTGCGAATCGAATAGATGTTCGGGTGGAGTTATGTTGCGTCGGCAAGTAGCGCGTCGGCGAACGCGCGCAATGTTGGAAACTCCCAGTGGGGCACTATCGGTGCGGCCGCTGGTGTGGCCCCGAGTGATCCGGCAGCAGCACGTTTCGCACCGTAACGGTTGATCCACACGGTGTTGAGGCCAATCTGCTGGGCGGGAACATGGTCGTGGAACAAACTTTGCGCCACGTGCAGGTGCTGCTCGGGTGCGATGCCCAATTCGCGTGCTTGTTTCAGCAATACGCGGAAGTTGTTGAGATCGGGTTTGTACGAGCCGATATCTTGCGCGGTGAGGATGGCATCAAATGTGACGTCAAGTTGTGTGTTCGAACCAGCGAAGCTCTCGTTGTCGACGTTCGAAAGAATCACCAACTTGCACCGTTGTTGTAAATCGAGCAGCGCCTGATGGCTGTCGGCAAACACCGGCCATGATGGCACCGACGCGGCGAAAGTTCGTGCGTCGAATTCGCACTGTGCGGCATTGCTGGAAGGGTTCGCCAAACCCATGCTCGTAGCCATGCGACGCCAGGTCTCGGCGAGGATGACTGGATATGACCATGACGGGTTGGAATCCTGCACGTGGGTTTCGTGCGAAGCAAAGAGCGAGAGAATTTCAGTTTCGAGTGGTCGCACGTCGTACTGACTGGCGAGTCGTGTGGCGGTCTCGGTGATACCGAGCTCCCAGTCGACGAGGGTGCCGTAACAGTCAAAACTCAAGAGCCGAGCATCCCCGAGGCGCATGGGTATTTACCGACAACTCGCACAGAGACCGATGGCATCAAGACGATGGCTGGTGAGCAAAAAGCGTGACGACTTGGCGGCGCTGCGTAGTGCCTTGTCGAGCGCCCGCTCGGCAGCGGGTGTGACTTCGAAGTCGTCGATTGACCCGCATTTGTCGCAAATCAAATGATGGTGGTGACCGATGAGTGCCTCATCAAGTTCGTAACGTGCGTGGTCATCGCTGCCGGCGACCCTGTGAATGATGCCGACGCGCTCAAGATCGGCGAGGTTGCGGTACATCGAACTTTGGGTCAAACGTGTCCGTGCCTTCAGCAATTCCGGCATGCTGACGGGCCGACCATGCTTGAGCAACAGATCAACAAGTTGGCGCCGACCCGTCGTGTAGGTAAGGCCGGATTCGCGTAAACGGTGGCCGATTTGCTCGTGTATTGCCGCTGTCTGGTTTGCCATTGTGATGAGCGTACCGAAGTGACTCGCTTGGAGATGTGCTTCGCGGGCAATCCTCGTAGCGTGTCGTCATGCCGTTGCACGTAAAACCAGGAACATCGTTCGGTGAATTCCACGGCCGGGCTCGTGCAGTCGCGCCCGAGGCTTTTGATGCGCAGTCACTGCGCAATCTGATTGGTGGCGAGTGGGTGAGTGGTGGTACCACGCGACCGCATGTGGTGCCAGTAGACGGCTCACAAATTATTGGTGCACCCGTCATCACCTCTGCCGAAGCACACCGTGCCATGGCGCTCGCCGTCAAACAAGATGCCGAATGGTCAAAGACACCACTCGATGAACGCATGCGCCGGGTGACGAAGGCGGTTGCACTGTTGCGCGAGCAACGCGAAGTGATTGCTGGTCTGCTCATGTGGGAAATCGGCAAGCCATGGAAACTTGCCTGCGACGACATTGATCGCTGTCTGGATGGTGTCGAGTGGTACCTCACGCAGATTGAACGCCAGATCAAAGATCGCGTGCCGCTTGACGGCCCAGTATCGAACATTGCCTCGTGGAACTATCCGCTCAGTGTGTTGGTGCATGCCGAACTGGTGCAACTGCTGGCCGGTAATGCGGTGGTGGCCAAAACCCCGACGCAGGGCGGCTTTCATGCACTCACATTGGCGCACGCCATGATGGCCCGCGCCGGTTTGCCCGCGACTTTGGTGTCGGGCAGCGGTGCTGAACTCAGCGAAGCGCTCATCAGTTCGCCCGAACTCGGTGCGTTGGTCTTCGTTGGTGGTCGAACGAATGGCCGCAAAGTTGCCACACGTCTTGCCGACTTGCGTAAGCGACATGTGCTCGAACAAGAAGGTCTGAACGCCTGGGGGGTGTGGAACTATTCGCAGTGGAACGATTTGGCTGGGCATCTCAAAAAAGGTTTTGCCTACGCCAAACAGCGTTGCACCGCGTATCCGCGCTATGTCGTGCAGCGACGTTTGCTGCCGGATTTTCTCGAGATGTACTACCCCGTGGTGGCGTCACTGAAGTTCGGACACCCATGTGCGGTCGAGAATGATGGTGACGCGTTGCCCGACCTCGACTTTGGCCCCGTGATTCAGCGGTCGAAGGCCGAAAATCTGGCCGCCCAATTCGAAGAGGCCATCAGCACCGGTGGTATTCCACTGTTGCACGCAGCACTGAACAAGGGTCGGTTCATAGATGGTCAAGACACGTCGGCATATGCTGCGCCGTCGTGCGTGCTCGAGCCACCGTCGGCCTGGTCGCTGCACCATGCCGAACCATTCGGGCCGATCGACTCCATCGTTGTGGTGGATACCGAGGCAGAGTTCTTGAGCGCGATGAATGCCTCCAACGGTTCGTTGGTGGCGTCAGTGGCTACGGACGACATGGCTTTTGCCGAGCGGGTGTCCGACGAGATTCAGTCGTTCAAGGTAGGTATCAACAAACCACGCTCGCGTGGTGATCGCGACGAAGTGTTCGGCGGGCGTGGTGGTTCGTGGAAGGGTGCGTTTGTTGGCGGCGATTTGCTCGTCGATTCGATGACCAATGGCGAGCGCCCCCTGTACGGCAACTTTCCCGATGGGTCGCGTTACCCGAAAACCTGACAGGCTTCGACAATGCCGCAACTCGTCGGAACCTACATTCCCAGCACCATGCAGTGGGTGCGCGACCAAGTGGACACGTACGAGCGCACCGGTGGCAGGGAAGCCGCCACACTGCTGGAGACGGGCATACCCGTCATCATCGTCGCCATGCGTGGTGCAGCGTCTGGCAGTGTGCGCAAGATCGCGTTGATGCGAGTGGAACACGACGGAGAATACGCACTAGTTGCCTCTTATGGAGGTGCACCAAAGCATCCTGCGTGGTATCACAACTTGGTCGGGCATCCGACAGAGGTGACGGTGCAGGACGGGCCAGAACCATTCTTCGTCACCGTGCGCCTCGTTGATGGGGCAGAGTACGACGAGTGGTGGCGCCGCAGTGTCGCTGTATTTCCACAGTATGAGAAGTACAAGGAGAAGACCTCGCGACGAATCCCCCTGTTCGTGGCTGCTCCCGCCGACAACACGTGAAACTCATTTCACGCTGGGTGGTACTCACCATCGCGGTGTGGCTTGCCGATGTGGTGATCAGCGGGGTGAACATCACCGATGGAGTCTGGAATCACCTGTGGGTAGCGGCACTCTTCGGTTTGGCCAACGCCGTGCTTGGAAACCTCATTCGGTTGGTGGCGTTTCCGGCGCTCATCTTGACGCTGGGAATGTTCGGCATTGTGGTGAATGCCTGGATGCTGATGTTGGTCGGCGATGTGAGTGCCGCACTTGAGGTACGGAGTTTTTGGTCGGCGTTTGGCGCCGGTGCAATTATCAGCGTGGTATCAACCGTGCTGGGTCGAGCTCGTCGCGACCGCGACTAGACGCCGCGAGCGTCGTTTATCTGTGATTCACTCGGTCGTTTGAAGATCGTGATCATTGCCAGCCCGGCCACCCCGTAGAACGCGGCGTTCATCAGCCAGGCGCCACGAATCTCTGCCTTCGATACGTCGAGCACCGATGCACCACCCTGTCGGGCAGCATCGATGCGGGTGAACGCAGGGGCTGCGATGGCCAATGAAAGTGCCGCGCCGAGTGCCGTGCCTACTTGCCGAAACGTATTGTTGAGCGCCGAGCCCATCGCCAACTGAGTGGGCCTTAGAAAGGCGACCGCTGAACTTGACAAGGTTGAAATGCTGAGCCCGACACCAACACCGGTCATCAGCATCCACGGCAGATAATGCGTGACGTAGGCAGGTGAGTCGGGAATCGTGCCCCGCAACCCCAAAGTACCTCCGGCGAGCAAAAGCGCCCCGACGAACAGCACCCGCGAGTGCCCGAAGCGGTCGGCGTACTTTCCGGCGAATGGTGCAACGAATGCAGCACAGGCGGGGCCCGGAAAGGTGGCGAGACCCGACGTCGCCACGCTGTAACCCCATACGGCCTGTAGCCAAAACGTGTTGAGTATCCACATCCCAATGAAACCCATGCTGAAGAGAATGCCTGCAACGTTTGCCGCCACCACGAAGCGCAACCGGAACAGTGACAAATCAAGAATCGGGTGGGTTGCGCGGTGGCAACGCAGGGCGAAGGCAGCGCACAGGATGGCACCGCTGATCAGTGCCGTGACAGTGGCACGATCAGCCCAACCCCAAACCTCACTTTGTGAGATACCCAGCACGACCAATGCAACCCCCGAGAATCCGAGCACTGCACTCAGGTAATCCACCCGTCGTTCTGCATTCGGGTCTTTCGACTCACGGAGAAGTTTTCTACCGAGCACGACGATGAGCACCGTGAAGGGAATATTGATGAAGAACATCGAGCGCCAGCCAAGTGCTTCGACAAGAAGTCCACCGACCGACGGCCCAAGTGCAGCTGCAAGCCCACCCGATGCGCTCCAGACTGCGATTGCCTGCGTGCGCTTTTCGACGGGAAACTCAGGAAGTACAAGTGCCAACGACGCTGGTGTGAGTTGCGCACCACCGAAGGCTTGCACCACCCGAGCTGCTACGAGGAACCATGCACTTGGTGCAAAGCCACAGAGCAGCGAGCCGAAACTAAACCACAACACTCCACGCAGGAAACTCCGCTTGCGACCGAAAACATCAGCAAAGCGGCCAGCCGTTAGAAGTGCTGCGGCATAGGCGATGGCGTAGGCAGAAAATACCCAGGTGAGCAGGCTGCCGCCACCTAGGTCGTCGTCGATGGTTCGCTTGGCGACAACGACGATCGACAAGTCCAACGAGACGAGAAAAACCGAGATGGAGGTGAGTGCTAAGACTCGGTATGAATACTTGAGGTTTGGCTGTGCATTTACTGCTGGCGTACTAATGACCGCAGGTTAGTCCTCGTCTAGCCTCGGCGCATCATGCAAGACGCTGCGCATCACCCGGAGCGCGGCAGTGACAAAACCGAAGTTGTGCGCAAGATACTCGCTGCAGGCTTGGTTGCGCATGTGGGCATCATCGATGGCCACGGCGCACCCGTGGTGATACCGATGGCCTATGCACCAGACGGCGACAGCGTTCTCATTCATGGTTCGGTGGCAAGTCGGCTGATGCGCACCGACGGACCGATCTGTGTGACGGTCACGCTGTTGGACGGGCTGGTGGTTGCCCGGTCACTTTTCAACTCGTCGATGAATTATCGCAGTGTCGTCATTACCGGTGTGCCGGTCATCGTCGAGGGCGAGGAACGCGACCGGGCGCTTTTGGTGCTGAGTGATTTCTTACTGCCTGGACGAGTGGGCCATGCCCGCGGGCCGAGTCGCCCAGAAACTCGTCAGACCGCCGTGTGGCGACTTTCGCTCGCCAACGCGACGACAAAAATTCGCACCGGTCCACCCACGGAAGACCCCGCGAGCGATTATGACCTGCCCTACTGGGGTGGAGTGGTGCCGGTGCGGACGATTTTTGGCGAACCGGAATCGGACGGTATGGGCGTTGCCCTGCCGACCCCCGATCATCTTCGCTATCAACGCTGAACTGCGTTCGCCCACACGAGTTTGTGCAGGGTCACCCTCTACTGCGAGAGTGCCTCGATGTAGTCGACGATGTCAGAGATTTCGGCATCGTCCAAATTGTTGTAGGGCATCATGACGGGGTAGCCAACACGCTTGACTTTGTCGGGATACTTGATTGCCTCGATGAGATAATCGCGATCAACCACCCCCGAGGTTCCGCCTTTGAACGCCACAGATTGGCCGATGATGCCAACCCACGTCGGGCCGGTGCCGCCGGCGAAGTCTGACCCGTGGCACGATGCGCAACCCGACTGTTGGGAAACTTTCAAGCCGCGCGCAGCCGAGGGAGTGAGATCAATGGCCAGTGGTTGCGCCGAGGTGCAACCGACAAGTGCAAGCGCACCGAGGGCCAGCAGAATTTTTCGCATTATCTTCAGACTACCGAACGCATAACCCGGCCAAACTACATTTGACGCTGTGACGTGGACGACAGAAGACGGTGGTGCACGTCGTCAACAGTGGATGGCTGGTGCACAACTGAACATTGCCGCAGGTGAAACGCTGCGGGTCACCAGCCGTTCGATGTTGGTGGTAACGATGGTGGTCGTTGCGTCGCCTGACGAAGTATTCGTGTTGTGTCACACGGGTGGTGACGATGCCGTGTCGTGGGTCGAGCGTGTGCACCCTGAAACACTCGAGACTCTCGCCACCAGTGAGCGGCTGGTGGGGGGACCAGCCTGGCCGGGGGGCATTGCCGTGCATCCCAACGGGGATTTGTACGTGGTATTCGGCAATCACGCGCATCGTTTGAACCGTGATCTGCAGGTGGTCGCATCCTGCACACTGCCGCGTGGGCGGCCCTACAACAGTTTCGTGTTGTTGCCTGACGGACATTTGGTTACCAAAGACTTCAGTGGTTCACGCCCGGGAAGTGAAGTTGCAGAACCATTTGCTGCAACACAGCTGGTGGTACTTGACCCGACGGCGTTGAAAATTGTCGCCAGCCTCGATCTTCCCGAAGCATCAATCGCCCGACTTTCGGCCGACGGTGATGACGTGTACGTCGTTGGTACATCGTCGTTGTGGCGGGCGCGGTGGAATGGGGTGTCGCTCACCCGTGACAACTTTCGAGCCGAGTATCGACAGTTTGTTGGTCAGACGTTCGGCTGGGATGCGGTCATTGCCGATGGAAGTGCGTGGTTCATGGACAACGGTGAGTCGACCCACAAATTCGCCGGCACCCTGCGCGGTGTGGGCACTGCAACGGCGCCGTTGCACCTGGTGCGTGTGCGGCTCGACTCGGGGCGGGTTTCACTCATCGACATTTGCGGGCTGCCAGGTGGAGTGGTGGCGAATCCGCCGGTCGTTGATGCACAGCGCAAGATGGTGATCGGTTTCGATAGCGGCAATGGTGTACTCGCGGGGTTTTCGTATGACGAACGTACGGTGCGTCAAGTGTGGTCGCACGCCCAAAACCATGGCTCGCACATGTTGCTCTACCCCGAGTCGGGTGAGTTCGTGAGCGCCCATCATGATGCCGAGCGTGGCATCGAGCAAGTAGTGGTGCGCGATGTGCAAACCGGGCACGAAAAAGCGCGGGTTGATACCGGGTCGCCGATTCAGTCGGTGGTGTTCCCTGCCTGCGGCACGCGTCGCGATTTTTACTGGTGCAGCATGTTGTCGCTCAACCGCGTGACGGTTGGCTGATCGACGCGCGTTACGACGTAATGCCGCGCAGGCCCACAAGGTGCCGCGCATATTCGATCTCGCCCATGTGGCGCAGGGAGTGTTGGTAGATCCAACACTCGAGGCCATCGAGCACGGTGATGCCAACTTCGCCACCAACGCGTGCCGAAAAGGTGGTTGCAATCTGCGCCGGGTATGGCTTGGCAAAAATCACTCGTGACAAGTCGCTTGATGAAATCTCACCCAGCCATTGCTCGATCCGGGCGAACACCTGCGACATGTAGTCCTTGAACGCGGCGTAGTCACCAATTTGTTGGTGCACCATTTCTTCAACCGTGCGATGTTTGCCATGATCAGCAATGCCCGGGTGAACGCGCACGGCCCATTCGTCGTTCCACAGTGGGGGTTTGCCGTTCAGCAACATCAGCGATGCGTCAATCATGTTGACGATGTGAAACAGGCTGAAGGCGATCGGTAAAACGTCGTCTCGTTCTTTGTAATTGACGTGTTGTTGATCCATCGTTGCCGTGGCATCTTCGTACAGTGAAAAAACCGCGCGCATTCGCCGCCGTAGCGAGTCGAGCACCAAATCAGACATGGCGCGAGCGTACACCGACGCAATACTCAGCGCTGTTCGGGCAAAATTACTGAGCGACCCTCCATCGTGGTCGTAACCTGGATCTTTTGGTGGTACACATCGCTCAGTAGCACTGGTGTTAGCACCGACTGTGGGTCACCACTGGCCACACAACGACCTTCGTGCAACACAACTACACGCGTGGCAAAACGCATGGCGACATTGAGGTCGTGCAACACCGCCACCACACCACGCCCCTCGTCGACGAGTGCGCGGGCAATCGCCAGAAAACGTTCCTGTTGGCCGATATCGAGTACCGCCGTTGGTTCATCCAACAACAACAGGGGGGTGTCCTGGGCCAACACGCGGGCCATCGAAACCCGCGCTTGCTCACCGACCGACAATGTCTGATAGGTACGTTCACGCAGTGACATGACCTCAAGTCGGTGCATCGCGGCATCGATGCGCTCGTCATCGTTGTCGTCACGCCACGGACTGCGGCCCATTGCCACAATTTCACGAACGGTGAACGGAAACGAAATGACTATCTGTTGTGGCAATACCGCACGAGCGCGCGCCAATTCACGGGGGGCCAGCGTGGCGAGGTCGTTACCGTTCAGCGTCACCGAACCCGCATCTAGGGCAAAGTCGCCCGCAACGGCGCCAAGCAACGTCGATTTACCAGAGCCATTCGGACCGATAACTGCGACAAGTTCGCCAGCTTTGATCTCGAGCGAAACGTCGTTGAGCAGCGTGGAGTTACCGCGCACAACGACGAGATTTTTGGCGATGAGAGCAGTGGTCATGCCCAACCACCTTGGCTTCGTCGAGTGCTACGAAGCAGGAGCAAAAAGAATGGTGCACCAATCAAAGCAGTCACCACGCCAAGCGGTAATTCGGCCGGTGACAGCAACGTTCGTGCCGCAAGGTCTGCGAGCAGGGTGACCGTCGCGCCGAGCAGGGCTGAAGTCCACAACAAATGACGGTGACGTGGCCCGAGCACGATACGCATGATGTGCGGTACGAGCAAACCCACGAATGCAATGATGCCAGTTGCTGCAACCGCACTCGATGCAAGCAACCCGACGACGGCAATGGCCTGGAGTCGAACGGGTTCGACACGCACACCGAGGTGCGAGGCAGGTCGATCACCGAGTGCGAGGATGTCAAGGACGCGGGCGAATCTCGTGCTGATGAGCATGCCTGCGAGTGCCAATGGGGCGACGACACCGACGGCTTTCCATGTGGCGAGGCCGAGAGTGCCGAGACTCCAGAACGTCACCGACCGCAGGTCGTCATCATCGGCGACGAACACCCCGAAACCGATGACAGCACCGGCAAATGCGTTGATTGCGATGCCGGTCAGAATCAGCGTGACCACCTCGGTCTTGCCGTCCGATCGAGACAATAAGTAGACGAGCGCAGTTGACAGCGTTCCGCCGATGAACGCGGCGATCTGCACACCAAGTGGAAACTCGTTGAGCCCGATGATGATTGCAATCACGGCGCCAACTGCGGCACCTGCAGAAACCCCGACTGTTGCGGGCTCAGCAAGTGGGTTGCGAAATATACCCTGCATGATTACCCCGGCAACGGCGAGACTGGCGCCGACAACGACTGCGAGCACAACACGTGGCAGCCGAACTTGCCAGAACACGTTGTGGGCAACACCATCAATTGGTTCACCACTCGGCCCATCACCGATGATGCGCAGCAAATCCAGAAACGAGATACGGAAGGCACCCGAGGCGAGCGACAGCAATGTGGTGGCAACCAAAAGCGCCAACAAAAACATCCCAACGGCGAAGATGCTCGTGCGTCGGGTGTCGGTCATGTGTCGCTGCTGTACATGTCAAGAAGTTCTGCCAATCGAGAGATGAGCGCCCCCGTGCGTGGACCAAATGAGAGTAGTAGATCATCATCAACTGCAATCACGGCCCGCGATTTGGCAGCACGAGTACTGGAAATACCCGGTAAGCCGAGTAGCCCATCAATGCCACCAACTGAATCGAGCCCACGGGTCATCACCAGCAACACATCGGGATTGGCCTGCACGATTGCTTCGGCAGTGAGTGGCGTGAAAGAAGAGAGACCGTTGTACGCGCCAACATCGATTGCCCCTGCCGCCGCCAGCAATTCGTCGGCACCAGAGCCCGACCCGCCCAGTAGATACACCGACGCCGTGCCGCGCACGTAAAGAAATGCAACGCGTGGCACCGCTGCGTACGATGCGACGTCTTGCAGGGCATCAGCAACTGCCTTTTCACTGAACGCAACCAGATCCTGGCCGGCGCGCGGAACGCCGAGTGCCTGGGCGATCATCAAAACACGCTGCGGCAAAGCCGAGAGCGACCAAACTTCGGGTGCGAGAAGCACCGGTACACCTGCCCCGCGTAGTTGTTGAATTGCCTCGGGTGGCCCAGTTCGCGTATCACCGATGACCACGGTCGGTCGAAGCGACAAGATACTTTCGGCGCTGATGTCATGACCACTGCTCACCTCGGTGATTTCTGCGAGCGCCGCCAGTGTTGTGGTGGCATCACGACCGATGATCAAGTTCTGCAGACCGAGTGACACGACAATCTCAGCGATCGCCTCGTTGAGCACGATGATGCGGGAGGTATCAGTGACTTGCACCACAACTCCGTCAGCACCGGTGACTGAGGTGGGGAGTACGGCCTCTTCAGGTTTGACCGTTGGAAGTGGAAAGTCCTGCGACAGAATGAAGCGTGCATCACTGTCTGATGATGGAGCGGCTTGACCACATCCGGCGACGAGGAACATGACTGCCACGCCCACCAACAACATTCGCCGCGACATTGGGTCTAAGGGTATGAGCCGAGTTGACGCACACCGAAGCCTGACGCTGAGACGTTGGTTACCCACCGTTATGGCGGCCTTGGCATTGTCGGGCTGCGGAACCGTTGCGACTGCCCCGCAATCAACGCTTGTCACGTCGACAAATGAGGTCGTGCCAATCACCAGTGTCGTATCAACCTCTGTGGCATTGCCGACCACCGTCGCGGCAAGTACGACTGGGGCTGCACCGCTCCCGAGTGTCGCGACTACGAGCGCATCAACCGCAGTTGCATCCACCACGGTTGTATCCACCACGGTTGCGCCAATCGTTTCAACCACCACCTCGGCGAGTGCACCGGTGCGACCGAAACCGAGGATCTCAGTGAGTCAAACCAGCGGACTTGACCCCAAAGGTGGTCTGGTGACGGTCCGTGGCGCGGGGTTCGACATCACCAAGGGCATCTACATATTCGTGTGCAATCAGGCCACCTGGAATGCGTCACGTCGCTGTGTCGGTGGAATAAATCTTGACGGGTCGTCGCCGCTCTCACAGTGGATTTCGTCGAATCCGCCGGGCTATGCCACAGGTCTCACCATCCCGTACGCTGCCGACGGATCTTTCGCCGTAACTTTATTCGTGCGAGCAAAAGATGAAACGACGAATCTCATTGACTGCACCAAGCAGCAATGCGGTGTCGTCGCATTCAACGACCACACTCGCCGCGATGATCGTTCGCAAGATGTCTTCGTGCCGATCAATTTTGCATCGGATTCGTGACTGAATCGGTGCTCGTACCTCAAGGAAGTAAGTTCATGAAGAAGTTCCGCAAAACATCCCTCGCCATCAGTGGCATACTCGTTGCGCTTTCCCCTCTGGCAGTTGTGTCACCAGCAGCAGCGGCAGTGGCCGTATCGCTGAGCCAGCAAATATCGCTTGTCGACGGTGCGGTCGTCTCTGTTCAGCTCACCGGTGTGCCCGCAACGCAGGGTGTGTATGTGCAGCAGTGTTTTCAGCCCCAGATTGGTCAGCGTGCAGCGACCGGGCTCAAGTGCAATGGCAGTTTGCAGCAAACCGATGTGATGATTTGGGCCTCAATGGATCGTTCGCGTGGGTCGCAATCGGCAGCCGGGCCATTGAATTTCACCGTGCGAGAGACCGTTACCTTCGGCGGCACCACCTACCCGTGCGGCGTATGGGACTGTTTTCTGACCGTCTACCGAGACCATCGCGGTCTGAGTGATACATCACTTGACACGATCGTGCCGCTGGTTTTCTTGGCACCACAAACCGTGAAAATGCGATCGTTCGGGCTGGCAAAAGATGGCGCTGGTGTGAAGGTCGGTGGATCACTACGTCTCGACACCGACAGCATGTCGACGGAACAGGGTACGAACGTTCGGACCAAAAGTGCGACACCGAAGGTATGCACGGTGAGCCCAGGCAAGCCGACCACAACGGTGCGTTTCATCTCGAAGGGCACTTGCACGTTGAACGTGACGGCCAAGGGTGACGCTGTGTACAAACCGTTCAGCGCAAAGGTGTCGTACATAGTTAGCTAGAACATAGTTAGCTAGAACATAGTTAGCTAGAAGTTGTGCGGCGGTTTATAGCCCTGCGCAGGAACCGACGACGCTGCGACTATCTGCGCCACCATCCATGGTGCCGTCATCGCGGACCACGATGCAGTGTGCATGGCCGAAGCCTGAGTCGAATCGGGCACGACGTTCAACAGCATGACCGCGATCCGCCAAGCCGTTCGTCCAATTTTCGGGTGCGTGGCCCTCGACTTGCACGCTCGCCGGGCGGGAGGCAGTCCATGTGTCAAAACCAGTGACGGGGCCACGTAGGGCGAAACGACCGGCATCCACCGCTTGCCAAGGTTGCGAATGACCGTGGCGCAACAAGCGGGTGATGATCTGCAACATGATTTGTGGTTGCGCGTCGCCACCCATCGTGCCGAGAACAGAAAAGAGCGAGCCGTCGGCCCGCGTGATGAGTGCCGGGCACAACGTGTGTGGTGGTTTGCGACCAGGGGCAACCTCGGCTGGGTGACCCTGTTGCACGCTGAAGCCAAGCCCGCGATTGTGCAGGTTGATGCCCGTTGACGGCTCGACGAGCAGCGAACCGAAGCCTGATGCGTTGGAGTTGATGAGTGAAACACCCATGCCGTTGCGGTCCACCGTGCATAGATAGGTGGTGTCGCCATCGTTGGTGAGCATCGGTCGCACGGATGCCAACGACGGGTCGAATTCTGTGGCGCGCGCAATGAGGTGTGGGATCAGCGATGCCAAGTCGGCGGCGTCGTGCAGCACGTTGGGTCGGTCGTGGCTCACCGCCGTGGTTGCTTCGATGAGCAGGTGCGCCCACTGGGGGTCGAGCGGGTCGTCGGGCAGGTCAAGTTGTTCGACGACACCGAGTGCCGCAAGAAATAGGTATCCCTGCGACGGGGCAGGAATCGACCACACATGGTGACCCCACACCGCGTGCGAAAGTGGCGTTACCCAGTCGGCGCTGGCGGTTTCGAGATCCGTATGTGAATAGACGCCCTTGCCGAGGGTGAACAGACCTGCACCGAATTCACCTTGATAGAAAGCTGCTTTGCCACTGGCGGCTATCGCGCGCAGGGTGCGACCCACACCTTCTCGTTGCACGAGCTTGCCGGCTGTGGTTGCCT
>JAEMQQ010000024.1 GCA_016463775.1 Ilumatobacteraceae bacterium
ACCAGCAGATCGAAAACTTCCTCATTGCGCCGAAAATCACCGCCCAAACCATGCAATTGCATGCTGGGGTGGCATTTGCCTCGGCGATAATCGGCGGTGCCGTGCTCGGCCCGACGGGGGCAATTCTTGGGTTGCCCGCTGCGGCGGTGATTCAAGGAGTGCTGAGTTCTGTCGGCAGTCGCTATGAGGTCGTCGATGAAGCGGATGGTGACACCGAATGATGCGTCGTGTTGCCCTGCTGTTGTTGTGTGGGGCGTTGGCGATGCCCGCTGCCCCAACGTTTGCCTCACAAGACACGGGTGCTGAAGCCATCGCCGAGACGTATCGATTCAAACCGAAACTGCCACGAAATTCCGGTGTCGGCCGACGGGTCGTGTACAGCAACACACTGCAGTGGGTGTGGGCAATCGACAAAGATGAAAATATCGTGCGCTCGATGCCAGTGTCGGGACGCCGTGGCGTGCCTGAGGTGGGTACCTACCAAGTCACCTCACAGTCGACGTGGTCGTACAGTCTTGATTTCGAAGGCGTGGACTTTCGTTGGATGACTCGCTTTGCCAAGGGCCCGGCTGGTGGCAACATCGGCTTTCATGAAATTCCGCGCAAAGACGGCAAAGCCATGCAGACCGAAGCCCAACTCGGGTCATTCGCCGGCTCGGGATGCATCCGGATGACCACGATGGACGTGAAGTTTCTGTATCAGTGGGCCAAAAAAGGCACGCCAGTGGTGGTCACGCGCTAACGCACGGTTGCTAGAACAGCGCCATTTCTTGTTTGAAGAGATCAAGGCCCAAGTTGCCCAAGCCGAGCGCGTAGGTGTGCCAAGCACGCAAGTCGAAATTGGCACCGTGTCGGGTCTTGGCCTCGTCGCGTAGCTGCAACCAGACGCGCTCACCCAACTTGTATGAAATTGCCTGCGCCGGCCAACCGAGGTAGCGATCGATCTCCGAACGATTGAAGGCTTCATCACTCGACGACCGTGCCGACATGAACTCGAACGCCAGTTGTGGGTTCCACGCTTCGCCGGCATGCCACGACCAGTGTTTCGGAATCTTTTTTTCGCAGTGCATACCGATGTCAACGACTACCCGTGCGGCACGGAATGCCTGCGCATAGAGATACCCAAGTCGGTATTCAGGACGGTCAAGGAAACCGAATTCGTCCATCAATCGCTCGGCGTACAGTGCCCATCCTTCGCCGTGCCCGCTGACGAACTCGTTGCGTTGGAAGCGCGAGAGCTTCTCGCGATTCACGACCGCCATGCCGATTTGCAGGTGATGCCCAGGTACGCCTTCGTGATATGCGGTGGTGGGCTCGCTCCACAGCGGAAAGCTGGTGCGACCATTGGCCGGATACCACGTGCTTCCTGGTCGCGTGAGATCTTCGCTGGGCGGCATGTAGTACTGCGCCGCTGCACCACCTGGTGGGGAAATTTTGGCATCGATCGTGCGGATGGATTGCGGGATGTCGAAATGGTCGTTGCTGATGAGGTAGTCCATCGCTTTGTCCATGAGGTCTTGTAGCCATGCGCGGAGGTGTTCTTCACCCTGGATGGAGTGTTCCGGTGACTTATCGAGGTATCCACGTACCTCATCGAGTGATGCACCGGGCTTGATGAGTGCCGCGCATTTCTTCAGCTCGACATCAAGCCGCCCAACTTCTGCGAATCCCCACTCGTATGCGTCATCGGCGTCGACGTGCATGCCCATGTATCGCTGACGGGCAAGAGCATGTCGCTCTTCACCGACTCCGTCGCGCGGGTCGGCAACCGGTGCGTAGTCATTGCGCAGAAACGCCGCGGTGGCGGCCATCGCCGCCGACGCTTCGCGGGCTGCGGACCGTAGCGCGTCGGTTGGTGCGCCAGTCACTGCATCAGCCTGAGCGGCAAGTGCAGTAAAAAACCCCGGTGTGGCTGGTGAGCCGGCCCAGCCTTCGAGCATGTTGGCAACGGCAAGTACCTGTCGTTGCGGTGCCACAACCTTGCGTTGCATGCCGAGCTGCCACGATTCACGCATGCCGGCGAAGGCGCG
Source organism: Ilumatobacteraceae bacterium (assembly GCA_016463775.1). Taxonomy (GTDB): domain Bacteria; phylum Actinomycetota; class Acidimicrobiia; order Acidimicrobiales; family Ilumatobacteraceae; genus F1-60-MAGs027. The sequence continues at coordinate 2,031 of JAEMQQ010000024.1, forward strand.
CGACACCTCAGACATACGCGCAGCGATCGTCTGCCACTGCTCGGCAGTATCGGTGGGCATCAGGTCGAACACCGAGCGGGCATAGTCGACGTTGCCGGCCAGTACACGAATTGAGCGCAGATGTTCGCCAGCGGCGAACTCCCGTTCGGACATCTCAAGGGAGTTGCGCAGCACCCCCGCTGCCAGGCGATCGGTGTCGCTCGACTGATTCAGTGTGTTTAGTTTGGCGAGTGTTTGACGACTGAGCGACTCTTGTGCCTCGTGACCAGCGGGGCTGAAGTCGGTCATCAGGTGGTCGCTACCGGGGATACCGAGGCTGGTTGCGAAACCCGGGTCAAGTTCAGCGAGGCGGTCGATGTATGCGTCGGAAAGTGCAAAGACCGGTGATGCCATGGCTGTCACCCTAAGCGGTGCAATGTGCGAGGCTCCATCCGTGGCGAAAACTGCGGTACGCAAGCGGGTGTTGGTGACGGGTGCATCATCGGGCATCGGGGAAACGTTTGCCCTGTGGTATGCCGACCACGGCTACGACGTGGTGCTGACCGCCCGAAATGCCGCCGAGCTCGCCCGAGTTGCCACCACCGTGCGGGCGCGTGGCGCGAGTGCCGAGGTGATCGTCGCCGACCTTTCGAACAAAGATGGAGTGGAAGAAGTTGGCGCACGCTGTGGCTTGTTGGATGTTCTGGTGTTGAACGCCGGGCTCACCCACGCAGCGGCACTCGGCAGGTCAGATCGCGATCAGCTCGATGCGTTGGCGTATCTCATGTCGACCGGTGTCGTGCGACTATGTGAAGTGGTGGTGCCGGGCATGGTGCAGCGCGGGAGTGGTGATGTGGTGATCATCTCCAGCATCGCCGCGTTCACTCCGATGCGCAAAGCCGGCCCATATGCGGCAGCCAAGTCCCACTCGACTGCGTATGCGCGCAGTCTCGCGCTGGAGGTAAATGTCAAGGGCGTGCGTGTCGTCGCCGTTTGCCCGGGGTATGTGCGAACCGATCTGCATCGTCGCGCCGGGCTCGATCATCTCAGCCGTAAAGTGCCGAAGTGGATGTGGCTTACCGCGGATGATGTGGTGCGCGCAACGATGCGGGCGTTGACACGTAACAAAACGGTCATCGTGCCGGGTGTGGTGTACCGCCTGGCCCTGCCGTTTTTGTCGTCACGCTCGGCACAACGGGTGTGGGGGCGTTTGACACGGCGCTCGTAACGCTGCCTGCGGCCAGGTCTGGCTACTGATTCGCCTTGTCGCGCAGGTGTTCACCGACGTGACCGATCACGACTCGACGTGCCGCAGTATCTATATAAAAATAGATGCGCGCGTCGTTGCAACGGATGTGTGGACCGAGTTGAACCGCCGCACCGTTCCATTGGATGGTGTAGTCACTACCGAACTTATTGATGGCGTTGTCGCTCACCGATGGCGCAAAGTTGAACTTGTCCGCACAGTAGGTATTGAACAGATGGGGTTCGATATCGCCGCGTCGTAGACGTGCCGCCAGGTTGTTGAGCTCGAGCAAATTCTCGAAGATGCGTTGATTGGTGGCGGGTGCATACTGTCGTTGGTTCAATCGTCGTTCGAGATCAGGCTGAAAATCGAGCAGCGTGAACGACTTGATTGCCAGCAGCAATACCTGGGCGGTGTTGTTCCATTGCTTTGCGTCATCTCGCAACGTAAGAAATGACGTGAGCTGGTCGCGGTAACGATCACGATCCTCGGCCATTTTTGCGCTCAGGTGCTCGGTCGTGGTCAGATTTTCGTACAGCTCGTCGTAGTCCGACTGCACCTCGGTGACGCGTTGTTCGAGTTCTTGGTTCTTGCGGCGCAAATCGCCAACTTCGGGGGACGATGTGCTGGCGACCACCTGCTGAATCGGCACGTTTGGTGTGCTCTGGATTCGGCTCGTGGGCCGCGGCAGCATGGGCAGCGCACCAACCGCAGCAGCAATCAGATCATCGACCAAACGCCCATCATCATTCTGGGGATAATCGGTGAGGGTGACACCCCGTGTCGTTCGTGGCCAAGCAACGAGCACCCAACTCGAACTGGCCTTGCGCGTGCCGTAGTAGTCGTTGAACCCACGCTCGGCCTCGATGGTGGTGAGTTGGCAGACATGCGCAATACCGGTGAGCACGCGCGCGGTTTCTGTCGTGGTGACTGCGTTGGCGCCCTTCGTGCTGGTGCACTCAATGACCAACGGTAAGCGTCGGGAGGGTGCTTCGATGAACGCTCCTACGGCAGCCCCCTCGTCGCTCGTTGATGCTTGATTGCGGTTCGGTGAGATGACTTGTTGCGCATCACGTACACGTAGTTGGTGGGCGAGTTTGGCGACCAGTGAAGTGAGGGCGGGCAGCGGTCGTTCGGTGCGGGTGCGCGGCAAAATGAGGGGCCCGGTCGGCCGCACTTCGCGCCGAACATCGATGCATAAATCACCACGACGTGTGCCGAACATCGAGACGAGTGTGACCTGGCGTGCATCGTCGGTCTGGTGTTGTTCACTGATTTCGCAGCGGAACACCTTGTCGCTGACGCTGCTGTGCATCATGACTTGCGTGGTATTGGTGCGTTTGTCGTTCGGCCAGGTGTCTTCCAACCATGGCTCAATGAGTTGACCCACTGTTTCTCGCAGCACGTTTTCGGCGACGGCATCTTTGGGCTTCGGCACGATCAGCGTGACGCCGTAGACGGTCAGCACGGCTCAACGATTCAGGATCAGTTGGAACTCGAGCACACCTGAGTCTTCCGTAGAGATACCCGGGAGTGACGGGTTGGGAATGCCCCATTCAGCAAACACGATGACGATCTTGCCGGCAAGCACGATGCCTGCGTCGCGGATCGTACTTACGACGGTCACCTCCACTGGTTTGGTGGCGCCGCGCAGGGTGAGTGAGCCGGTTGCAGCGTGCGTAACCGTTGTAGTAAGCGCGGTCGGCGCAATCGTGATCGGCGAGGTGAGTACGAATGTGGCCGTCGGATAATTGAGCACATCCATGATTCGGCTTTCAAACTGCGAATCTCGCTTGGGCTCGTCACTTTTTACAGAGGCCATATCGGCGGTAAATTCAGCATCAACCACCGTGAGATCAGCAATCGTCACACTGCCGGTAACGCCCTTCGTACGTCCGACTGCCGTGATGTTCTGCCCGAAATAGACCTCATCGACGCGGTAACCGACCTGTGAATCGGCAGCGACGTTCCACGTGCCGGTTGGGTCGAGGGCGAAAAAGCCACTCGTCCCCGACGAAGTCTCGGCAAGTGAGGTTGCGGTGATCTGCTCGACGAAACTTTCTACGGCTGGTTCACGAATGACGTTGATGTAGACCCACGGCGCGCCAACGAATACGACAAGTGCTACACCGACGATAACGACCGCAATTTTCGTACGCGGTGACATGCCTCGCAGGTTACTGTTGCGCAGTGACTTTGGCGACGCTGTCTGGATCAATCGCTGCGCTGTTGGGTGTGGTGTTCATCTGGCCGCAGGTGATTCGGGTGTATGCCAAGCAGAGTGTCGAAGGCGTGTCCGGATCGTCACACCTCATCGGCTTATCGGGAACCTTGATGTGGTTCACCTATGCGATCAGCACGGAAAGCACACCGATGTTGATCTCGAATGCAAATATCGAGATTGCAATCATCGCCTTGATGGTCATGTTGGTGCGCAAACGGGCGTTACCTCTTTGGATGCCGGTCACCGTATTCGGGGTCACGGTGCTGTTCTGCGTCGTGTTCAGCGTCGTCGCACCATCCGTGGTGGGGATTACCGGCATGCTCGTCGGTACTCCCGCAATCTTGCCGCAAGTGTGGCGGGCCATTCGCACCCAGTACCTCCTCGGGATATCCACCTCGTCGTACCTCTTGCTCACGTCGATGAGTGTCGGATGGTTTACCCACGGCATGTTGATCGGTGATGCGATCGTGTCGTACCCAAATCTTGTGCTCATTCCGAGTGCTTCATTTATCGCATGGAAAGCCTGGTCGTCACAGCGTCGCGCTGCGCGTACAGCCGTCAACTAGGCGAGAGTGATGGTCGTTGACGCTGTGCCAGCGCGTTGATGCGACGCAGTGAGCACAAGCTTGGTGCCACTGCTGGCGCGCACCAACCAGGTGTGCAGGTGTCGGTCGGGCGTGCCGTCCGACAACATGCCCCCATCCAACAAAAACTTTGCACGGCCGTCAAGTTGACCGATTCGCACGCGCGATTCACCTTCCACGAGGTTGACGGTGGCACCGCTTACGTTGGCAATTTCGACCACGGCAGGCAACACGATTTTTTTGTTGCGGGCATGCTGTGTAATGGTGGTGGAAAGCCAACCAGTATTGGCAACCCCGAGGCGTACTCGCCATACATCACCACCAAGTGACGTGGCATCAGCCAGTTTGATTTCGAGTCGTGGCGAGGCCATCGCCTGGTAGATCGCCACCTCAGCATGTGGGGCAACTTCGGCCTTCAAGCACGACGACGGGGCATTCGTCCATATATAAAGGGCATTGATGCCACCCAATTCCACCGCGCCAAGCTGTGGATGGTCGTACGAGTACCACGGAACATAGGTTCCTGCGGCGTGGGTGTCACTCCACTTGCACACGGCAAGGTCTTGTGCGGGGGTTGGGCCGACGTACCACACATCGGTGGGTGAGTGTTCGCCCGTTGCGTGATAGATCGCATCCCAAAACTCGGTCGTCCACGAGTACACACCGAGATGGTCGTACGCCCAGTCGTCACCGGCGCCACCCATCACGTTCGACTTGTCCCATGTGAGATCTTCGTACACCGAGTGCACGGGATATGACGTGAGCGGCGTGGAGTGCTCACCAAGTTTTTTGAAAATGAACAAGTCGTTCGGCGGCAATTTTGCATCGGGAAGATTGCTGCTGGGTCGCAACATGAAACCACCCGCAGTGTGGAACGCGTTGTAGCCGCATACGTTTGGTCGGGCTTTCACGGCGCGCACGAGTGAGTGCACCTCGGGCTCACTCATGGGGTGATCACCAGAACCAAGGACGTCAACCCCCCAGCTGGCGGGGAAGTTGCGGTTGAGATCGAGCCCGGCTGGATCGCGTGGCTGGTCAATCGTGAAGCCGTCGTAGTTCTCGATGAGACCTTCGGCAAGCAATCGGTAACGCCGCACACCCTTGGGCGCACCGAGCGGCCCGACGGGAATCATCACCCGTGGTTCATCGGCGTGCTCCATCCAACCGCCGTCATCGTCGGCGATGCGCATTGTGAGAATTCGACCATCACCATCGACATCCTGCATGTGCAACCCGGGCCAACGGTGCCCGTCACGCCACGGCCACGATCGCACACTCGACCGATGGAAGAGCGGTCGATCAGCCAGCGCATCCTCGACGCCGTCGGGGTTCACGCGGGGGGCGATATAGAACGTGCGGGTGCGCAGTGCCTCGATGACGGTTGCATCACCTGCCACATATTTCGTCACAAGATGGTGAATGATGTAGAGCGCAGCCACACCACCAGTGACCTCAACTGCATGGATGTTCGCGTCGATCCAATGCGCTGGCTTGGTGTGATGCTCACCGGTTTTCGAATCGGTAATCGTGGCCACGAGCAGATCGCGACCGAGATGTGATTGCCCGTAGCTTTCGACGGTGAGCAGCGTGGGGTGTGCGCCGGCAAGTGTGCGGAGCCATGCAGACATCTCGTCGTAGCGCAGGAAACGGTCGAAGTCGTAGGTCATCTGCCGAGGCTAGACCTCTGGCAGTAGCGACAGCCATGTTGTTGACGACACGCAATCGGTCGAGACCATGACATACGGTGAAGGTGTGCTGGAAGCCAAACTCTCGCTTCGCGAGACGCTTCATTTGCTCCGTGCCGTGGAGAAGCCGGTCCTCAGCCGTTTTTGGTTTGGCTCCCCATGTCGATTCGTACGCCAGGTAGATGTACTCGCCCATATCGTCGTGCCGGAACTGCTGGAACGCCGTCTGCCGCGCTTGGCCAACTATTTGCGCCGAACTTCACCCCGCTGGGGTCGCAGCTGGCGTGACTGGCAGCGAGATGGTGCACCAAGCGGCACCCACCAGCCCGACCCGCAGCAATAAGAACCCCTCAGGTCGCATAATTGCCCCTTGACTTCATGGTGCCGAGGAGTACTGTTCGTTCTACGGGGAGCACACACCACTTCGCACAGGAGGTAGGGATGGGCAAACGTCATCGTGGTGATGAAGTCGCACCACTTTCTAGGGCCGAGTTGCGCGCACATGCGCACGCTGAGCGGCACCGGATAAAGGGCGAACTTCACGCCCTTTCCACCCGGGTTGGTCGGTCATGTGAATCTGACGACTGTGATGAACCAGCCGTCGGATGGAAACCCCTGCATCACAGCGATGACCATCACGCTGATGAGCGAGCAGCACATGGTCGACAGTCGCGGCATTGGAAGATGAAGGCATGGAAGCGCCGCTCGACGGCACGTCGGCAGCGAGCACGACTTCTGTACTCCTGGGCGAGGCCAGCTTAAAAAGTAAGGGTTTTGCCGGCAATAGTCGGCGCCATCGTTGCAGATGACGCGCAGGCCTTCCCGCGATGGAGTGGTGATTACGCTCGCTCTCAGGAGGTGCGCGTGCCACATACACCGGTATTTCATCATGTGACCGGCGAATGGCGCGCACGGTGGCGTGGTCGCATTCATGCGGGCGCCGTATTCGTTGCATTGCCCGCCGGAGTGGTGCTGACAGTGTTGGCATCGGGCCCGTTGGCAACGACGGCAACCGCAATTTATTCGGCATCGCTCGTGGCACTGTTCGGAACATCGGCGTCGTACCACCTGTTGGCGCGTAGTCATCGGGTGCAATACGTGATGCAGCGTGTCGATCACTCGATGGTGTACGTGTTGATTGCAGGCACGTACACCCCCGTGTGTTTGCTGGCGCTACCACGTGCGCTGGGCATTTCACTACTCGTTGTGGTGTGGTCGATAGCGACTCTGGGCATCGTGTTGAAGGTGATGTGGAAGGCACGAAGATTTTCTGCGTCGCTTTATTTGGTGATGGGCTGGATCGTCGTCATCGTGCTGCCATGGGTGTATCAGCGGGCAGGGGCATCGACGCTGGTGTTGTACGCCAGTGGCGGCATCGTATTTACGACTGGGGCGGTGATGTTCTCTCGCCGGTATCCGCGACTACGGCCGGAAGTCTTCGGGTTTCATGAGGTGTGGCATGTGATGACCGTCATTGCCGTGGTGTGTCAATTTGCAGCGACTGCGCTGCTGTTGCGGTAACTGCAACTAGCCTGAGCATTCCACGGGTCGCTAGCTCAGTTGGTAGAGCAACGGACTTTTAATCCGCAGGTCCCGGGTTCGAGCCCCGGGCGACCCACGTGTCAATTCAATTAGAACAACTCGACCTTTCGGTTTCGGGCATGACGTGTGGGGCTTGTGCTGTCAAAGTAGAAAAAGCCCTCAATCAGATTGCTGGTGTCACTGCCGCGGTGAACTTTGCAACCGAGTCTGCCCGTGTCACCCTGACCGATGCGGTCTCCACCCAGCAGGTGATTGAGCGAATCGAAAAAGCTGGTTACGGTGCGCGGTTGCTGCAAGACACCACACCCGAGATGCTCGACAAAGAAACCCTCGATCGTGTGGCAATGCTGCGCGCCAGGCTTGGCGTGTCGCTGCTTGCTGGATTGCCAGTCGTTGCCTTGTCGATGATTGCTGCCCTGCAGTTCGAAAATTGGAAGTGGTGGGCGCTCGCACTCTCGCTGCCGGTGGTCTTGTGGTCGGCGGCACCATTCCACAAGGCAGCAGCAATGAATGCCCGTCATCGCGCCACCACCATGGACACGCTCATTTCTGTCGGCATCATCGCAGCAATGAGCTGGTCGGTGTGGGCATTGGTGTGGGGTGATGCCGCCGACCACGACGGCATGGATATGACCGGCATGGATATCGACCACATATATATGGAAGTTGCGGTGGCCGTCACCATCTTTTTGCTGGCCGGGCGGTACTTCGAGGCCCGCGCCAAACGCCGCGCCGGCGATGCACTTCGTTCGTTGTTGGCGTTGGGTGCGCGACATGCCACAGTTCTTCGTGACGGCGAGGAGGTGCTGATCGAAGCATCTCAAGTACAGGTCGGTGACTTGTTCATTGTGCGACCAGGGGAAATCGTTGCCGCAGACGGGGTGGTGCGCGAAGGCAGCTCGTCGCTTGACGTGTCGATGCTCACGGGTGAGAGCGTGCCGGTTGACGCAACAGTCGGGGCAACCGTCACGGGTACCACGGTGAATTTGACCGGTCGTCTCGTGGTGCAGGCGACTCGCGTAGGTGCCGAGTCGACATTCGCGCAGATGACTCGCCTCGTGCGCGACGCCCAAGCCACAAAAGCACCTGTACAGAAACTCGCCGACCGTGTGAGTGGCGTGTTCGTTCCGACGGTGATCGTGATTTCCATTGCTACGTTCTTGGCCTGGTGGGTGTTTGGGGATGATATTTCGCAGGCCTTTACTGCTGCCGTCGCCGTGTTGATCATTGCCTGCCCATGCGCACTCGGGTTGGCGACACCAACTGCCCTGATGGTCGGTAGCGGGCGTGCTGCACAGATGGGAATCGTCATCAAGGGTGCCGACGTGCTGCAGGGCACGCGTCGTGTTGACACCGTGGTCTTCGACAAAACTGGCACCGTCACCACCGGGGTGATGCAGTTGGTCAATGTGGTGTGCGCCGAGGGCACAACTCGCACCGACATTCTCTCGTTGGCTGGGGCATTGGAACACGCCAGTGAGCACCCCGTGGCGAAGGCAATCGCAGCGTCAGCCCGGGCCGAGGTCGGTGCGCTGCAAAATGTGGCCAACTTCGAGAACCTGCCGGGAATGGGCACGATTGGCCTCGTCAGTGACGCGAGCGTGATGGTGGGAAACGAAACGCTGATGCGCCGAAAACTGGTGCTCATTCCAGCAGCGATGAACGATGCGCTCGTTGCTGCCCGAAGCGACGGCAACATTGGCGTACTGGTCGCAATCAACGGCTCGGTGCGGGCCGTCTGTGTGGTTGCCGATCGACCGAAGGCCAACAGTGCCGCCGCCATCGCCGCACTCCGCAATCTCGGGCTCCGTCCGATTTTGCTCACTGGTGACAGTCGCGCAACTGCACTCGCCGTGGCCAAGCAGGTGGGTATCGAACCCGACGAACAACATGTGATCGCCGGCGTGTTGCCCGAGGAAAAAGTGCGAGTGGTCGCCGATCTGCAAGAACGCGGTTATGCCGTGGCGATGGTGGGCGACGGCGTGAACGATGCTGCGGCGCTGGCGCAGGCCAACGTGGGCATTGCCATGGGCACAGGTACCGACGTGGCGATCAATGCGAGTGACCTCACGATCGTGAGTGGTGACCTGCGTCTGGTGTCCGACGCCATCTTGCTGTCGCGCGCGACGCTGCGCACCATCAGCACCAACGTGTTCTGGGCATTCATCTACAACGCAGCTGCGATACCGGTCGCCGCGCTGGGGTTGCTCAACCCGATGTGGGCTGGTTTGGCGATGGCGTTTTCAAGTGTGTTCGTCGTGACGAACAGCTTGCGTCTGCGGACGACGAAACTTACGCCGCACACTGCGTTCGTACACGCAACTCGTTAGCCGCATCATTCAGCCAGCTGCGTGCGGTGCGCCGTGTGACGGAGTGTTCGGCAGCGAATTCGTCGAGTGACTGATGAGTGAGTGCTTCCAGCACTGCCAGCGATTTGGCGGATACATCGTGGGCGCGGGCCGATTTCAAGAGGAAGGCAAGTTCAATTTCGGCGTTCGAACTGCTGAGGGGTGAGCCGTACGGGTCTTCGTGGTTCATCAAGTCGGCACTGCGGGTATCCAACATTGCATCGTGTTCGACATTGAGTGATTCATGCATCGGTCGCCGACGCTCGGTGCGCACGAAGGCGAAGTACTCGATGTCCCGCACGATGTTGACGGCAATCTTGGTCGGTCGGCGGGTAATCGGGTAGGTGCGGATGACTTCCCAAGCGTGGGAAAGCACCATGCCGATCGCGTCATCAAAGCCGGTCGCACGAACGCGACCACGGCGGTGGGCAATGGCCATCATCGGCGGCACGACTCGCTGCAGCACGATGCGTGCAGCAAGTTGATCGGTGGCGGCACGACGCACGAGCTGGGCGAGCACCTGATCGGCGATCGAGTCGCATTTTGCACCGCGAAAGCCCGCGGCGCGCAGCAACTCGTCAAGCGACGTGAACGGCATGGTGCCGATACCCCACGAGTTGACGGTTCGCAGCACCCGGGAGGAGTAGTTCATGCGGGCCCATTCGGCGTCGAGCAGCGTGACGGGGTTGCGGTGGACACTGGTGATGGATTGTTGAGTGGTCATACCACCCCAGCGTCAGGATGCGCCTCACCGGTACTCTCACCGCACGCCAATCGGCAAGACTTTGGCCCATGCGCGTCATCTTGCCGTCGGGAACGCCAGCAGAGATCGACACGACCGTCGCGTCACCCACCATGGGGTTGGTGATCAGCCCTGACATATTTTCATTGCGTCCACTCTTCATCGACATGGTGACCCGTCTTGCGCATGAATGGAACATGGCGGTCTGCGCGGTCGAACCGTTTCCTGGTCGCCCACTTGGTGCAGAGATAGAGCCACGTATGGCAGCAGTTGCATCGCTGGATGACGCTGCACATCTTCGCGATTTGCATCAAGCTGCCGATGCACTCGGGACCGCGCGGGTCGGGCTGATGGGTTTTTGTATGGGTGGTATGTATTGCTTCAAGTCGGCAGGCAGTGATCGTTTTGCACGCATCGCCAGTTTCTACGGAATGATCCGTGTGCCACCGAATTGGCAGTCAGCAACCCAGGGTGAACCCCTTGATTATTTGGCGCAAGGTGATGCCGCGAAAGTGCTGGCGATCATCGGCACCAAAGACCCGTATACGCCGGCAGCCGATGTGGCGACTTTGCGCACGACTGGCTGCACCGTCGTGGAATACACGGGTGCCGAGCACGGCTTTGCGCATGACGCGGCACGGCCTGCTCATCGCAAAGATGATGCCGCTGATGCGTTTGCCCGCACGCGGGCCTGGCTAGTTGGCGAGTAGCCGTATTACGACGAGCGCGCCGTCATTTTTGCGCGCTCTTTGATGCGGTAGCGACGGTCTGCCTGCTCGAGCCAGCCCAAGCGGATAAAGCTGGCGATTGCCTTGTTCACCCGCTCACGTGATGCGCCAACCATTCCGGCGAGCTCTTCTTGGGTGACCGGCAAGACGAATTCGTCATTGCCTTCGGACAGCTCAAGCAGACGCTTGGCGGTGCGACCGGTGACGTCGAGGAACACGCTGTCAGACAGCACCTCGTCCATCACGCGCAAACGCGAAGCCAGAAGTTTCGTGACACCCCACAGCATCGACGGGTTGCCTTGCAGTTCGGCCTTGACTGCCGAGTATGGAATTTGCAGAACACCCGATGGTTCAAGTGCGCGGGCCAGTGCGCTGCGTGCCCCGTCATCCAACAAGCCGAGCTCACCGAAGAGATCGCCCGATTCCATGAGCGCCAGCATGCTTTCGCGGGCGTCGAGTGGGCGATTTCCGATGGCGATGGCGATTCGACCCGAAAGTACGACGAACATTGCGTCGGGTGCGTCACCTTCGTTGAACAAAACGTCACCTCGTTGCAGTTGGCGCACCGACCCAGCGGCTGCAATCTTCTTCAACGACTCGGGTGATGTGGCGGCAAAAAAGGCACTGGCAGCAAGGAGTTCTTCATGTGTCATTTGCTTCACGGTACTACCCTAAAAGTCGATGCCCACGGGAGAACTGCGCAGACCTGGCGAGGTGATTTGGACCATCGTCGTTGCCGCTGGTGCTGGCAGTCGCTTTGGTGGCCCGAAGCAGTTCGAAGCACTCGGCGATCGTCGTGTGATGGACTGGTCGATTGCCGTTGCCCGTGAGTCGAGTGACGGGGTAGTGGTGGTTCTTCCGCCAGATGTTGCCGAAGAAGAAGGCGGTGTCGCCGGGGGTGCCAGCCGCAGCGAGTCGGTGCGACGTGGGTTGGCTGCGGTGGCAAAGAACGCCACGATCATTTGTGTGCACGATGCCGCCCGGCCATTCGCCAACGAAGATGATTTTCGGCGAGTGATTGAGGCAGTGGTCGGAGGTGCCGATGGTGCGGTACCCGCCATTCCCGTGGCCGACACCATCAAAGTCGTCGACGACACCGGTCAGGTCATGCGCACCCCGCCACGTGGTTCGCTGCGTGCCGTACAAACACCACAAGCGTTCCGCGCCGAGATGCTCCGTCGTGCCCACGCGGGGCGCGGCGAGAGTACCGACGATGCCGCATTGGTCGAAGCACAGGGTGGCAGGGTGGTAGTTGTCGACGGTGACATTCTGAATCGTAAAATCACCACCCGTGACGACCTCGAATGGGCGCGGGCCCAGCAGAGCGGGCACTAGGGATGCGCATTGGACAAGGTTTCGACATTCATCGCTTTGCCGATGACGATCGTCCGTTGGTGTTGGCCGGTGTACGAATCGCGGGCGAGCGTGGTCTGCAGGGCCATAGCGACGCTGACGCCATTGCCCACGCGGTGAGTGATGCATTGCTTGGTGCGGCCGGTCTCGGTGATATCGGTCAACATTTTCCTGACACTGATCCGCAGTGGAAAGACGCAGATTCGATGCACATCTTGCGTCAGGTCGTCGCCAAAGTGATTGCTGCTGGTTGGCACGTGGCCAACGTCGATGTCAACGTGATTTGTGAGCGGCCGAAAATTGCGCCACATCGCGATGCGATGCAAGCGAATCTTGGGGCGGTGGTCGGTGCGCCGGTGAACGTAAAAGGGCGTCGTGCAGAGGGGCTCGGCAGCATTGGTCGCGCTGAGGGCATCGCCTGTCTCGCCGTGGTGTTGCTCACCGCATGAACCGTCGTCCACGCCGAGGTGCGAGGCGCCCAGATCGCGGGCCTGATCGCGGTAACCAGCGAGGCCAGCACGGTGATCGTCCGTCGCGACCCCGCCCAAAGGATCGTTCGCTCGGTGGCGAACAGATCGAAGGTCGTCAAGCGGTTCGCGAACTGCTCACGGCCGCCCGCCGTCGCATTCGTGAGATTCTCGTCGCTGACGACACCGAACGAAACCCGGTGATCAGTGAAATCATGGATATTGCTCGTGCCCAGCGGGTCACCGTTCGGCAGGTGTCGCGCAAAGAGATTGATGACCAAGCCCGCAGCGAGGCCCCGCAGGGAGTGATCGCATTCGCCGACCCGCTGGAAGAGACGTCGCTCGACGACGTGCTCGCCCGCGCAACGACCGACAAATTGTTCTTGGTGGCCGTTGATGGCGTCACCGACCCGGGCAACCTCGGGGCCATCCTGCGTTCGTGTGAGGGTGCGGGTGTTGATGCAGTGATTTTGCCGCGACACCGTGCCGTGCACATCACGCCGAGTGCGGCCAAAGCAGCAGCAGGAGCAATCGAATACCTCACGCTGTGCGTGACCGCCGGGCTTCCCACGGCGATCCAACTGATGCGTGATGCCAACGTGTGGGTCGTGGGTCTCGATGATGCTGCCGACAAACCCGTGTTTGGCCTCGGTGATTTGGCACGTGAACATATTTGTTTGGTGCTCGGCGCCGAAGGCCCGGGGCTGTCCCGCCTGGTGCGCGAACGGTGCGACTTGATCGTTTCCATTCCGATGCTGGGTGCGCTTTCGTCGTTGAATGTCTCTGCTGCTGCAGCACTCGCCACCTATGAAGTCGTGCGCGCCCGGCGCCAATAATCACTTCGCGCGTAGTATCAATGACAGTCGCCTCGTGCGATTTGCCGGGGTAGCTCAGTGGCAGAGCAACCGCCTTGTAAGCGGTAGGTCGTGGGTTCAATTCCCACTCTCGGCTCAATTCATCTCTTCGCCTGCGCTGTCTGACTACTGTGGAACGCATGAGTCAAGAGCAACGTCGTCCCCGCCCAACACCCGAACCCCGCACCGCGAGTGTCAACTCGGTGCTATCCATCGCTGTTGCAGTGCTCGCGGTATTGCTCGGCTTCTTCATCCTGCGCGACCTGCGCAACGACAGTGGCATTGCAGCCACCGACCCAGGATCAATTGACGAGTCAGCACCGCAGGACACGACTGTCGAGACGCTTCCCGTTGAAACGACCATGGTGCCTGTGGTGCTCACGGGGTTCAAGGTGCAAATCGCCAACGGCTCAGGAATCAGCGGAAGTGCCGGCTTGCTGACGACCGAGATGCAGGGTCGTGGTTACCTCGTGCAACCTGCGATCAACAAGAGCGAGGTCACCCCGAAGCAAACCGTCACGATCGTGTACTACCTGCTCGGTAGTGAGGCACCCGCTGCACAAGTTGCGCGTGACCTCGGTGGTGTAGCAACGTTGCCAATGCCCACCCCGATACCGACAGAAACCGCAAGTTTGGGTGAGGCCAGTGTGTTGATCTTGCTCGGCACCGATCTGGCGGGCAAACCCCTGTCGATCATCGCCGGTGGTGCAGTGGCTCCGCCAGTAGTGGTGACCACCACAACGACAGGCTGATTCAGGCGCCGCGCGCCGTCAGCCAGTGCACAGCGGCTTGTTCAACGCAACGTGTCGTTGCGGTCAAAGCGTCTGCTCCGAACGTTTCACGCAGACTCGTTACGCTGAGACCGAGTCGCTTCATCTGAGCGCGGGCCGAAGTCTGCACGTCACCGCAGATCGCGTGCACGATTTTTTGACGCTGTTTGGCAATTGCGGCGACACCACCAACGACTTTGCCATCAAAACTGGTGTCGTCGAGGCGGCCCTCCCCGGTGATGACCGCGTCACAGTCGTCGATTGCCTCAAAAAGGCCAACTTCTTCGGCGACGAGATCGAAGCCGGGCACCAAGGTGGCACCCAGCGCGAACAGGGCGCCAGCCAAGCCACCGGCAGCACCACCACCATCGATAGCCGTGACATCAACATTGAATTGTCGTCGGTAGTGCTCGGCGGTGCCGGCCAGGCGTGTCGATAAAAATTTGATCTGCGTTGCCGTGGCACCTTTTTGTGCGGCAAAGACTTCAGCTGCGTCGAGAAAATTGGTGCCAACATCACAGGCCACCAAAAATTCGACACGTTTGAGTCGGGCCGGCACGGTGATGGCCTGTACCGCACCAAGCCCACCGTCGGTCGTCGCTGAACCACCGAGACACACGATGATGCGGTCTGCGCCAAGATTGAGCGCTGCATCAATGAGCTGCCCCGTGCCGATGGTGGATGCGGCGATCACATCGTTGTGTGCGGCGCCACCGACGAGTTGCAGCCCCGAGGCCAGCGCCATTTCAATCACCGCAGTGCCACGATGGAATCGCCACGGTGCCTCCACTGGTGCACCAAGCGGGCCCTCAACCTGCAAGGTTCGGTTTGCGCCACCGAGGGCGGCGAGCGTGCCCTCGCCACCGTCAGCGATAGGCAGTTCAACGCATTCATGCCCGGTGGTCCAACATGCATCGGCAATGGCGCGGGCCACTTCTTGGGCGGTGGCGGTGCCACGAAACTTGTCGACTGCCGCCAGTACTCGCATGGCTTCTAGTGTGTCGGAATATGAGCAACCCACTTGACCTTGATGCCACCGCCCAAGCCGAACTGGTACGTGCCGGAAACATCTCGGCCACCGAGCTTGTCGACCTGGCGATTGCCGCAGTAGAGCGTGTGAACCCGCAATTGAATGCCGTGATTCACCCTCGCTTCGAACGTGCGCGCGACGAAGCCAAGGCTGCCCGTGGTGGCGCATTCGCCGGCGTGCCAATCGTGGTGAAAGACTTGAACTGTTCAATCAAAGGCGAGCAGTATCACCTCGGCACACGGTTTTTGAAAAATCGTAAGTACGTAGCCACCGAAGACTCGTATCTCTACGAGCGGTTGTGTCGTGCTGGTTTCATTACCATCGGGCGCACCAACGTGCCCGAGTTTGGTAGCACCATCACCACCGAGCCGCTCGCCTACGGTCCGGCGCGCAACCCGTGGAACACCGAACACTCAACGGGTGGCAGCAGTGGCGGTTCGGCGGCAACCGTTGGCGCAGGTTGCGTGGCGGTCGGGCATGCCAACGACGGTGGCGGTTCCATTCGTATTCCGGCAAGCGAATGTGGATTGGTTGGGTTGAAGCCAAGCAAAGGTCGCGTGAGTTTGGGGCCAGCACTCGGCGAGTCATGGCTTGGTGGAGTGGTGGAAGGTTGTGTCACTCGGTCGGTGCGCGACACTGCTGCGGTGATGGATGCAATCTCGGGATATGAAGCAGGCGATCCGAATACTCCGCCGCTTCCGTTGCGACCGTATGCAAGTGAGGTTGGTGCAGACGTGGGCAAGCTACGCGTGGGTCTGTTGTCTGGCCCGTTGTTGCCCGGTGGGTTGGACCACCCAGATGCGCGCGAATCGATCGTGGCGACCGGCAAACTGCTCGAGTCGTTGGGCCACCATGTGGAAGTGGCCCACCCAACAGCACTCGATGATGCAACCTTCGGCGACATGTTCTTGGCGGTTGTTATTGCCCATATTGCAAATGATGTGGCAACACTCGAAAAACAATTTGGGGTGTCGTTGACTACCGACGACATCGAGCCGGGCAATCACTTGATGGCCCAATTCGGAAACGCCACGAATGTTGTGACGTATCTGCAGGCTGTCACGTGGTTGTACTCGTGGAGCCGCAAAGTGGTGTCGTGGTGGTTGCCACGTGACACGGCAAAGCCGTTCGATATTTTGGTGACCCCAACGCTGGCCGGCCCACCGCCCAAGATCGGTGAGTTGTCAGGCGATGACTCCACCGAACGCTTGCGTGAAATCATGCAGTACACAGCGCAATTCAACATGACGGGCCAACCGGCAATCAGCCTGCCGTTGCACATGTCGAAGAGCGGTTTGCCGATGGGAGTGCAGTTCGTTGGTGCGCCGTATCGCGAGGATGTGTTGATTCGCCTCGCGGCCCAACTTGAGGCAGCCGCACCGTGGGCGGCACGGCGCCCAGCCGTACATGCGTGACCACGCCAACTTGGTGGTGGATTCTTTTTGTAGTTGAAGGGGCGACACTCGTCGTAGTGATTCCACGTTTGTGGCGTGCTGCGCGCGGTGGCCGACGCCTGCAACGCGGCAGAGTCGCTGCTGGTGCAGACCTGCGCATCAGTGTGGTCATTCCGGCCCGCAACGAGGCTGCGCGAATTGCGGAGTGCTTGGCGCCGTTGCAAGACGCACCCGGTGTTTATGAAGTCATCGTGGTGGACGATGAATCCAGCGATGACACTGCAGTGGTTGCCCGCAACCTCGGTGCCACGGTGGTCGCTGGGAGCCCGCTACCAGAGGGCTGGGTGGGCAAAATTTGGGCGCTGCAGCAGGGCATCACTGCTGCGACTGGTGATGTGGTGGTGACGCTTGATGCCGACGCGCGACCGAGCGAAGAACTTCCCCAAGCTGCGGTGGGCGCACTGGTGGAGTCGGGTGCCGCACTGGCCACGGTGGCACCACGATTTCGCACGACGTCGCGCAGCAGCCAGTGGTTGCATGCAGCGATGCTCACGTCGCTCGTCTACCGGCACGGTGCTGGTGCGGGGCGCGCGACAAAAGACGCAGTTGCCAACGGCCAGTGCATGGTGTTTCGGCGTGCTGACGCCGTGGGCAACGGTTGGTGTGAGCGCGTGCGTGGGTCGATCATCGAAGACGTTGCGATGGTGCGCATGGTGGTGGCCGACGGCAAGCAGGTGGAGATGTTCGACGGCACCGCATTGTTAACGGTGCAGATGTTCGATGGTTTTGCCAATACCTGGCGGGGGTGGGGCCGGTCGTTATCGCTGAGCGGTGTTGATCGCCCCGTTCGGCAGGTGGCAGATGCTGTAGTTGCCGCAATCGGTGCGGTGGCACCCTTGTGGCTTTCGTTCGGTGGGGTGGCGACGCCACTCACGGCAGTGTTGCTGGCGGTACGCCTCGGCACGTTGGTCGGCGCGCGTCGCGCGTACGAGCGCGCTGGTGTCGGCTACTGGCTGTCGCCCGTGGCCGATTTACTCGCCTGGGTCGTCGTCGTGCGCCGTGCTCTTGCGCCAGCGCGACATTGGCGTGGCCGCCAATATTGAGTCGAGGCCGATTGCCATAGCAAAGCGCACACCAATGATCGACATCAACAGACCGGTGGCAGCCGCCCACCACGCACCGTCGGCGTACCACTGGGCAAATGGGTACATCACCACTCCGATGCGCACACCGTGACTGAAATCGCGGGTGGCGGCCCAAAACAACACGATCAGCAACACACTGAATGCCCCGGGCAACGGGCTCAACACGATGACAGCGCCAGCCCAGGTGAGCACACTGCGCCCACCCTTGAAGCGGGCAAACAGCGGCCACCCGTGGCCGACCATCGCCGCACCGGCGGCCAGAAACCACACCTGCCAGTGCACGGAGAGTCTTTGGGCAACGATGACCGACACCGCGCCCTTCAACAGATCGCCGACGAACACGGTGAGCGATTGGTTGCGAGACAACACGGTGCGTGAGTTCCAGAAACCAGGGTTGTTGTCGCCCACGTCACGCAGGTTGGGAACACCGGCACGCCGCGTGACGAAATCGCTGACTGGAACCGAGCCCAGCAGATAGCCGATTGCGGTGGCGAGCAATACGGCGATCATGCAGACACACTGTAAGGCAGTCATGCCCGCCGTTGCGACGTTTCATTTGCTGCGCTGGCAGAACACGTTGGGCATGGTGCAGGCACTGGTGTTCGACCGTGTTCGTTATCGCCGCACGACGGGGCTGCAGTTTTTGCGTGTGCTGGGCACCGGCAAGGGTTCGAGTACGGCACCAGGCACCGAGTTCGGCCGCACGGCGTTGTTTTGTTTGTTCGATGACGAGCAGTCGGCTGATGCACACATTGCGCAGGTGGCACGGCGAAACGGCCTGGCTGAGTCGTGGCACGTGAAATTGCGTGGCGCAGGCGGGCATGGGTCGTGGCACGGTGTGCAGATTCCGCGCATCATGCACGATGCATCTGTGCCGCCGGCACCGGGCCCCATGGCCTTCATCACGCGCGCGAATATTCGCGCACGTTCATGGCGGGCATTCAGCCGCGACGCAGCGATCATCGACAGAGAATTGCATCACAGCGATGGATTGCTCGCCGTTGTCGGCGTTGGTGAGGCGCCGATTTTACGACTCGGCACCTTCAGCGTGTGGCGTGACGTCGCCGCAATGACCACCTTTGCGCAACGCCAGCCTGAACACAATCGAGTGGTGGTGCGTACCCGCAGCGAACGCTGGTACGGCGAAGAAATGTTCGCGCGATTTACGCCGTACTGGTCGACGGGGTCTTGGGATGGCCGGAATCCGCTCGACGCGGCGTGACCTTGCGTCGCATCGTGAGCGCCGGAAACAGCATGCCGTACGGCTCACCGTTGAGACGATGATGTTCGCGGTGTGCAACATCGAGTGAAGTCGTCCAACCAGATTGCACCCGCTTCATCCAGCGAATGCGGCCATGAATGATTCCGTCATGGATCAGCGTGTAGACGATGCCGTAGAGGCTGACGCCGACGACCAAGGGCAGTAGCCACGCCGCACTGCGCACGTTGAAGCCCATCCAGACACCAACGATGACCAGAACGGAGAATGCCAGCGGGAACATGTCATTGGGCTCGGGTGACTTGCTGGCGAATGCGGCAGCGGCATTGCGATGGTGGCTGCGATGCAAACGTTGGAGGAGCCCATGCATCACAAATCGATGTACGAGATAGGTGATCGCCTCCATCCCCAGAAAGCCAATGGCCACAAGAGTGACATTGCCTAGGTCGAGCATTGCATCTACCGCTTCGTTACCAGACGAAGCAGACCTTCTTGCACGACCGATACGACGAGTTCGCCACTGCTGGAGAATATTGATCCACTAGCAAGGCCACGTGCGCTCGAAGTTGAAAGGGAGGTCTGGTCGTACAACATCCACTCGTCGGCGCGGAACGGTCGATGAAACCACATCGCGTGGTCGAGGCTGGCCATTTGTACTTTGCCGTCAGTCCAGCCGATGCCATGCGGCAAGAGCGCGGTATCCAGCAGCGTCATGTCGCTGGCATAGGTGAGGATGCAGGTGTGCAGTACGTTGTCATCGGGCAATGTGCCGTCGGCGCGCATCCATACGCGCTGTCCGGTTCGGGGGTTGCCCTCGCGTGACGCTGGATCATTGTCGACATATCGAACGTCGATTGGCCGCGGAAGGTCGTACCACTCACCAATTTGATCCTTGTACGGCGCCATACGCGTTTTGAAGTCGGGAAGTGATTCTGGGCTTGGCACGCCAGTCGGCATCGTGAGTTGATGGTCAAGTCCGGATTCTGCGGCGTGGAAACTTGCCTGCAGGTTGAAAATGACCTTGCCATGTTGGATGGCGATGACTCGGCGGGTTGAAAAACTCGTGCCATCACGCAGTCGGTCGACCTCGTAAAGAATCGGGATATTCGGATCCCCGGGGCGCACGAAATAGGCATGCAGTGAGTGAACTTCGCGACCAACCTGATCGATGGTGCGGGCAGCAGAAACGAGCGCTTGACCGGCAACTTGTCCACCAAAAACCCGTTGTCGATTTTCGCCCGGACTCTGGCCACGAAAGATGTTGACCTCAATCTGCTCGACATTGAGCAGTGTGATCAGGTCGGCGAGGGGCTGTTGTGATGTTGCTATGCCTCCATGTTGCCAGAACATCCCTGGCTAGCGTTCGCTTTACCACCCATGCTTGACACACCATTGCGCACGATTGCACTCGCAACGAAGGGTTTTATGCCTGAAGTCGAAGGTGATGCCCTGTATACCGCTGCACATTTGGCCTGCGCGGCAATGCCTGGGCTGCCGATCGTAGAAGTGGGATCGTACTGTGGGCGCTCGACGGTGTGGCTCGGCGCGGTTGCCCGCGCCACCGGCACGGTCGTATATGCCGTCGATCACCATGGTGGTTCAGAAGAGAACCAGGCTGGTTGGGAGTGGCACGACCCAGAAATCGTCGACACCAACGGCCGCATCAACACGTTGCCATTCTTTCGTAGCACGATGCAACGCGCCGACCTCACCAGCGTTGTGCGGGAATGCGTGGGTGATTCACAGGTGATTGGCACGGCATGGAACGAGCCTCTTGCCTTTTGTTTCGTTGACGGTGGACATGCTCGTGACGTGGCACGTGCTGACTACGCGGTATGGGCCCGACATGTGGCAGTTGGTGGCTCGCTGGCGATACACGATGTCTTCGAACAATCAGCTGATGGCGGCCAGGCGCCCTTCGAAGAAATCTATTTGCCGGCGGTGCAGTCGGGTGACTTCATTGAAATTTCGCAGTGCGGTTCCCTACGGGTGCTGCAACGCATCGCAACGTATCTGAAGTGACGAGTACTTAGTGCTGCGTAAAAAGTCTGTGTGCAGGTGAGATTGCCAGTTGCGCATCGGCAGCAAGAATGACGGCGGCACCCGTGTAGGCACTCACTTCGCCATGTGGGAATGTGATGCCTTGTGGATACACGATGCCCGTGAGATACGAACCATCGTGCTGGCGATGGGGCATGGTCAAGGCGAGTAGTTCACCGGCAGTTTGCTGGTCGCCGATCGCACTGTATGCAATTGCACACTCGGCAGTTTCTGAGGCGGTGATCCACGGTTCGTCGCTCACACAGCGAATCCCGCTGTTCGCGAGATGAAAGACATCCCATGCATCATTGAGCCGAACTTTGGCAGCGTCGCCGACGAGTGCACCGGAGAGCACGGGGTAGTACCAGTCCATCGCCCAGCGCTCCTTTGGTTCAAAGGATGCCGGTGAGTGGTTGATGACGGCATCGATGGCGTCAGCAGCGGCGCGCCAGAGTGGTCGTGGTTCACCGAGCAGCGCCGCCACATTGGCTGCACAATGCAACGAGTGACGAATCGAACTCGAGCCGGTGAGCAATGCATACGACCATGGTTCGGCGTCTGGTTCCTTGGCCCACAAAATGGTGCCGTCTTTGCGACGCATGTTGAGAACGAAGGTCATCGCTCGCTCCACCATCGGCCAGAACCGCTCGATCGTGCCGAGATCGTCGGAGCACTGCCAGTGATGCCACACCCCGGCAGCGACATAGGCGCACACGTTCGAGTCGAGTTTCGGGTCCTTCACTGCGCCGGTGGTCTCGTAGTAGTTGTGCCATGAACCATCGCTGCGCTGTGTGGCCATCAGCCACTCGTATGCATGCCGCGCGTGGTCATGCATACCCATGACATCGAGTGCCATTGCTGTTTCAACGTGGTTCCAGGGGTCACAATGGCCGCCAACGAACCACGGAATCATGCCGTTCGGAAGTTGCAACGAAGCAATCCACTGCGCGGTGACACGCAACTCGTCACGTGTCGGCGTGCACACGGCTGCCTGACGAATGTTGAACACGGCGGCATCGTTCGATTTATCGCCAGCAACCTGTGGTTTATCGGCATACACCACATATGATTTGCCGAGAGCCGGGCTCAAGAGTGCGTCAAGGGTGCGGGTGAGGCGCGGTGCCTTCACAATGTCCCATTCAAGAAATTTTTTGTAGGCAGCCACGAGTGGTTGGTCGTCTCGAGCCGGCCCGACTGCACAGCGCAACCACCAGTATGGCGAGTGCAAGCCGTGCGAACGATGCTCGCTCGTGGGTTGCAGCCCCGTGTTACCCAGTTTTTGTTTCAATTCACTGGCGCGGTAGATGCGCACGTGTCCACCCTCGACGAATGGTGCGTGGTATTCATCGGAGAGTAGCCAATTGATTTTTTCGGGAAAGAACGACGGTACGGTTGCCGCAAATGTGCCGCCAGGCTTCAGCACACGGACAAGTTCACGCAGTGCTGCTTCGTCGTCGTGGATATGTTCGAGAACTTCACTGGTGACGACACAGTCGAACGCTGCATCAGCAAATGGAAGCCGTGTGGCATCACCGCGAATCGCTCCACCAAAGCGCGCTGATTCAATTTCGCCAGCCATTGCCATTGCCGCAAACGTGTGGCGGGTGGCGGTGACTTCATCATGCCCGTAATCCAACGCCACCACGGTTGCCCCGCGGCGGGCAGCTTCGTAGGCGTGGCGGCCGAAACCGGCACCAGCATCGAGAAACAACGTGTGTTCGGAAATTGGCAGGCGATCAAAGCGGATGGTGAGCATGATGAAGACCCGCTCAGCGGATGGTGTGCTCCAGGCGTCGACGTACCTTGTCAATGTTGTGCGGCATCATCAGTACGTCTCGGTATTGCTCGACGGTGAGTGCTGCGCAGTGGCGCCATGACCAACGCTCGACGACACGAGTGCGTCCGGCAGCACCAATTTTGGTGCGGAGTTGCTCGTCGTCAAGCCCACGGCGCAGTGCGGTTGCGAGCGCGTCGGCATCGCCTGGTGGGCATGAGAGCACCGTGTCACCGTCACGACCGGTGACCTCGGGCAACGCACCACCGGTGGTGGCAACGAGACAGATGCCGGCACTCATCGCCTCGATGGAGGGCAGGCTGAAGCCTTCGTACAGGCTGGGTACGACCGCCAGTGTGCTTTCGGCGTAGAGCTCAACGATTCGCTCGTCACTCACACCAGATACGTAGGTGATGCAGTCGCCCAGATTCAGCGATTCGATCAAGTCGGCGCTGGCACCAACGCGCGGCTTGCCGATGATGGTGAGGTGGATGTCGCGCTCGGTGCGCAATTTGGCCACGGCTTCGAGCAGGAATGACAGGCCCTTCAACGCAACATCGGCGGATGCCGTGGTGATGAGGTGATGTGGCTTGCGGACGACCGAAGGAATTGGCTTGAACAAATCGGGGTCGACACCAACCGGCACGAGGCGCATGCGATCCAGCGAGACCTTCATATCGGTATGGATGTCGTTGATCGAATTTTCACTCACCACCACGATGCGTGGAAGGCGGCTGGCAACCTTGCCCTGCATCTTCACGAACGAGTACCAGCGTGAGATACCCCTTCGCTTCCAATATGTTTTCGTGTGCGCCATCTCGAGTTTGCGATCCTTGGTAATCGGATGATGCAGCGTGGCAATGGTCGGAATGATCTTTTCAATTGACAAAATATGTTTGCCCAGGCATTGATTGTCGTGCACAAGATCAAAGTCGTTGATGCGCTCGCGCAGGGCACGGTAGGCGCGCAGGCTGAATGTGAGTGGTTCGCCGAAAGTGCCCCGCAGCAAATAGAGCGCCTCGAGTGCGTTCGGCCAATTGTTCAACTCCCAATAGGCGGGAAAACGAGCAGGAAAGTTGTCGTTGAAAATATCGAGGCTCGGCAACTTGTGCAGTGCGATGCGCGGGTCAAGCACCGGGTAGGGCTGACCGCCGTACACCTCGACGTGGTGGCCCAGATCGACAAGTGCCTTTGTGAGGTGCCGGGTGTAGACACCTTGGCCGCCCACGTGCGGTTTACCGCGGTAGGTGAGATACGCCAGTCGCAGTGGGCCTTCACGCAAACGGTCAAGTTCCCGCTGCACGTTGGCCCCCGACATGCGACTTGACGCTATCGCTGCAAATTTATCGAGCGATTAATTTCATCGTTCGTCGCAGCGGTGAATGCGGTGTAATCAGCTGCGGAGCGAGCGTAAAACCGTCGGGTGGTCCCGATTGCGGCTCGACACACAGCGCATGTGTGGGCGAGTCATACACCACCCAGTGGTCACAATCACTTTCAATATTGATCCGTGTGCCGTCGCCAAAAATCACTGCTGGTGTGCGACGTGCACCAGTGAAGCAATCGTCCCACGGACCTGGTGGTGGTGTGATGCGATGCCCATCAGGAATTTGGTGCACATCGCGGACATACATCTCGGCAAACTCCACATCGAGGGTCGCCGGGCGCACGAACCACGGATGCCAACCAACTTGGGCCGGGGCAGACGGCGCAGTGGTGGTAACGGTGAGCGTGCATGTGATGCTGCGTTCGCGCGCATCAACGGTGACTTCGTGGGTGACGCTGCCACCGAACGGCCAGCGTCGCCCAAGCTGTGCAATCAGCACGGCGTGATCCGCCGACTGATCAATGGTCGACCAGGCAATGTCGAACACGCTGCCGTGCATCGCGTGCTGCTTGGCGTTGAGTGGCAGTTGATGGGCGACTCCATCATGGGTGAATTGGCCGTTGCGCACACGACCGGCGTACGGCACCATCGGATATGCACCCCACAAAGTGGGGTTGGCACCAGTGGCGAAGGTGAGTAATCGTTCACGTGCGTTGACACGCAATGACGACAATCGTGCGCCGCGCAACGCATCGATCGAACAACCAAAGCCAGTGCTGCCAAGACGCAGTTCGTTACTCACCTAACGGCACTTTGCGCATTCTGCGCGACCGCACCGCCATTACGGCAATGAAAGCCACGAGTAGTACGACAAGTGGGAGGTCGCCGAACTGTGAGTACCCGAATCGCGAATACATCGAGCGACCCGTGCGCAGTGGTACGTCGGCAAAGATGGCGGCTTGTTGACCAATCGGAATTCGTTGCAACACATGGCCATCGGGGTCAACGATGAGGCTGTAACCGGTGGTGGCCGCTTGTACGACGAAACGTCCCGACTCGATTGCGCGTAACTGCGAGGTGGCAACTTGTTGTTGCTGCAAAATTTCACCCGTATAACTCGAGCCGTTGGTGGGGTTCAACACGACCTGACCACCAGCCGCCACACCGTCGTTGACACGGCCCGAGAAAAATATCTCCCACGAAATGGCGACTGCCACCGGAACACTCGTATCACCCTGCGGCACCAGCAATATTGCTGGTTGGGTACCTGCAATGGCGTCGCGTGGAATGCGATCAACGGGTGC
>JAEMQQ010000049.1:0-4755 GCA_016463775.1 Ilumatobacteraceae bacterium
CCGTTTCGGAACTCGCCTGCGTGGCTTTGCCGCACTGGCGATCGTCGGCGCCATGGCACTCAGTGCCTGTGGTAGCGACGCAGAAGACGAAGCCAGCGAAGAAGTAACAGAAGATACTGTCGCCGAAGTGGTCGAAGATGCCTGCCTCAACACGGCGCTCGTCGATGCTGCCAATGCCGAAGGCCAGGTCAACCTGATTGCCTTGCCCGACAGCTGGGCCAACTACAAGGGCATCCTTGAGGCATATCGCGTGAAGTATCCAGACATCGCCAACCCAGTGGTCAACCCCGATGCTTCGTCAGCTGACGAGCTCGTCGCCGTTGAAACTCTTGCTGGGCAACCAACCCAACCCGATGCACTCGACGTTTCGCCTGCGATCGCCCAAGAAGTTGACACCAAGGGCTATTGGGAGCCGTACGAGCCTTGCAATTGGGACGAAATCCCAGCAGTGCTCAAAGATCCAGATGGTAAGTGGGTTGCTGCGTACTACGGAATCATGGCAATCGGAACCAACACCACCGTTGTGGATGTTGCACCAACCAGCTTTGCTGACTTGGCCAAGCCGGAGTACAAAGGACTGGTTTCGCTGAACGGTGACCCAAGAGAATCAGGGGCCGCGTTCAACGCAGTCGTTGCCGCAGCGCTAGCCAATGGCGGCTCGTTCGACGACATCATGCCAGGTATCACGTATTTCGCAAACCTGAAGGCCTCGGGCAACTTGGCCGGTACCGATGTGACACCAGCCGGAGTTATTGCTGGTGAAACACCAATCTGGCTCGACTGGACGTACAACTACCCAGGCCTCGCGCCAACACTTGCTGAAAACGGCATCACCTTGGCAATCCGCGTTCCAACCGACGGTGTTCACGGTGGCTATTACGCGCAAGGCGTCGTGAAGGGTGCCCCGCACAACAACTCAGCGAAGTTGTGGATCAATCACCTCATCTCTGACGAAGGTGCACTCGGATACCTCGAAGGTGGCGCAATTCCGGCCCGCTTCGAAGCACTCGTGGCATCTGGCAAGATTTCTGAAGAGGCCAAGGCAAACCTGCCAGCACCAGAACTCATTGCTCAGATCAAATTCCCCACACAAGACCAGATCACCAAGATGAAAGAAGCCTTGGCGGCTAGTTGGGGTCCATTGGTAGCGGATAAATAATTGATTGATACAAATACGCATTCTGTAATCTCCCCCAGGATGGCGGGCTCGTCCAAAAGACGAGTCCGCCATTTGGTGTTTTTGCCGTATGTTGCGTTTCTTGCAATCTTTTTGGGTTGGCCAGGGCTGTATGTCTTTCGGTCGGCGTTCGCCAGAGGCACTGCAGAGAGCAGCCCAATGATCGAAGCGGTCACCGGACAATTTCGCGGGAGCTTCGTTTTCAGTTTGCAGTTGTCTTTTATCAGTGCGTCAATCGGTGCAGTAATCGGTGCTTTGGTGGCCATCGCCGTGGTGCGACTCGACACTGTTGGTGGATTGCGCAACACGGTGGTGGGATATTCGGCGGTGGCCGCAAATATGGGCGGGATTCCCTTGGCTTTTGCCTTTCTGGCGGCCTTCGGTATGCAGGGCTTGGCCACACGTTTATTGCGAGAAATCAACGTTGACATCATCGGTTGGGGTTTTCGAATCTCTGACTTCTGGGGCATCGTGCTCGTCTATCTGTATTTTCAGATACCACTCATGACATTGGTGCTGGTGCCAGCACTGGATGGTTTACGGCGCACGTGGGCAGAAGCCGCACAGAGTCTTGGGGCGTCATCGGCGCAGTATTGGCGGCTGGTAGCGCTACCAATCCTCACACCAGCGCTGCTCGGCGGGTTTCTTTTACTTGTAGCAAATGCGTTTGCCGCCTATGCCACGGCGTTTGCGCTGTCGTCGGGTGGCTCGCGGCTCGTACCAGTGCAGATCAGATTCTTCCTGCAGGGCGACACCATCACCGGCAAGACGAATCTTGGCTATGCCTTGGCGGCATGGATGGTGATCATTACCGGAGTCTTGGTGACAGGGTTCCAGTTACTGATGCGTCGCGCAGAACGTTGGCGACGATGAAAATCTCCCGATTAAGCGCGTGGTTCACCATTGGAATTGTTGCTGTGTTTTATGTCGTCCCGATGCTCGCAATGACACGATTCGCGTTTCAGCGAATACCAGTTATCAAGTTGTCATGGGGCAATGTGTTCCAAAAGTGGACAATCCAGCCAATTATTGATTCGTTCGGATCGCCAGACTTTCAGCGCGCCGCAAGCCTCAGCATCACGCTGGCAATCGCAACGGCACTAACCACCATCGCACTGTTGTTGCCGACCATGACCTTTGCCCATCTCGGATCACCAAGAACACGGCGCTTCATCGAGATCTCGGCAGTCTTGCCGTTTGTGGTTCCAGCAATAGCGCTGGTCGTCGGTTTTGCCGGCGCATTTCGTGACACCTTGCCGATTCTGATTCGCAGTTCGTTCGGTCTCGTGCCGCTCTATGTGATCACGGCGTTGCCCTTCACTCATCGCACACTCGAAAATGGGTTGGCGGCCCTTGACATTCGCACTCTGGTGAATGCGTCGCGCAGTCTTGGTGCAAGTTGGTGGCGCACCATCGCGTTCGTCATCGCACCCAACATGCGAGCCAGTATCGCCACAGCCTCGTTCTTGGCTTTCACCGTGGTACTCGGTGAATTCACGATTGCTTCGTTGCTGCTGAAAAATACGTTGCCGCTGTATCTGTCGTACGCCCAAGGCAGCAATCCACAGGGTACATTCGGGCTCGGCATCGTTCTTGTGGTTATTTCCACCGTGTTTGTCGCAATGTCCAATCGTTTCGGCAAGAAAGTTCGTTCATGAATCGCAACATTGAATTTCGTGATGTCGCCAAGTCATTCGGGGCGGTCAGGGCACTGGTCAACTTTGCCATTCGTGTTGACGAAGGCGAACTCGTCACCCTGCTCGGCCCGAGCGGTTGTGGTAAGTCCACCGCTCTGCGAGTTGCGGCTGGGTTCGAAGTGTGCGATTCGGGCGATGTGCTCATTGGTGGAACCAGCGTCGTGGCTTTACCCGCAAGCAAACGGGGCATCGGAATGGTGTTCCAGAACTACAGCTTGTTTCCCCACCTCACCGTGCATGAAAACCTGGAGTTCGGCATGAAGGTGCGCAAGATGTCGCGCAGCCAACGCACGGCCCGAGTGGGCGAACTGCTCGACCTTGTGCGGCTCGCGGGCTTGGCTGAGCGGTACCCTCATCAGATCTCTGGGGGTCAACAACAGCGCGTCGCCCTCGCGCGAGCGTTGGCCATCGAGCCACAGGTGTTGTTGCTTGACGAACCGCTTTCGGCGCTGGATGCCACCGTCAGGGTGGAGGTGCGCGAGGAAATTCGACGCATCCAACGAACGTCAGGTATCGCCACAGTGTTCGTCACCCACGATCAAGAAGAAGCGTTGGCCATTTCAGATCGCATCTGTGTGATGTGTGATGGACGAGTTGAGCAAATTGCCACACCACACGTGGTGTATCGCTCACCAGCAACACCGTTTGTGGCACGTTTTGTCGGCAAGGTCAACGATCTCGCAGTTGAAATGACCGCGTCATCCCGGGTGCGTTTGCGTGGTCACGCGCTCGAGTTTTCGGTGCCACAATCCGAAATGCAGTCTGGTGAAGCGCGGCTGCTCATTCGCCCAGAAGATATTCGTGTTACAAGTTCAGCTGGTGGCGAGGGGCTCCAGGGTCGAGTCGACGGGTTGCAATTCGGTGGTGCCACAACCTCGCTGGACGTTGCAATCGCTGGCACCAATCACGTGGTACGCGTATCAGACAGCACGCGGGCAATGCAGTTTGGTATCGGCGACACCGTCAGTTTGGCGTTCGATATGGAGCGAGCGTTGCTCACCCGCGAATAGCAGTAATAATCTCGTCGGCAAGTTGCGGGGTGGCGGCCACGACACCACTCCAGCGTTGGCGTAAATCGGGTGCAAAATTGAGTGGACGCCCGTGCACGTCGCGCAGGCAACCACCGGCGTTATGCACGACCAGATCAACCGCTGCCAGATCGACGATTCGATGAACGTCGCCGCCTGCATCACAAAACGCATCCACCGCACCGTCGGCAACAAGACAGGCTTCGAGCACGGAACTGCCCAGAATCCGGACACGGTCGGCACGCGCCGCGACCCGATTCCAGGCCAACGTGGTTTCCGGGCGCGGACGCAGCATCGATACCGCGGCCCCCGTCAGTTCGCGCCGGTCTGACACGCAACGTGGGCGTGTTTCACCCTGCACGGCACGCCAAGTACGGGAGCCTTCGAACCAGTGGGTGATTGCGGCGATGACCGTCGATTCACGCACGACTGCAGCACTAAAACAACTGAGCGGCACCCCTGCTGCGGCGTTGGCTGTGCCGTCGAGTGGGTCGATGACCACGGTGGTGCCAGAGCCACGGTCAATCCAACCGATTTCTTCGGAGAGCACGTTCACGCCTGCGCGCTCCAGCACATCGAGGACCGGCGCTTCAACAACGACATCCAGTCGGTAGGTGGGGGTGCCATCGCCACCGAGCCCAACGGTCTCGGTGCGTTCGGCTCGCGACATGGTGTGGGTTGCGTGGGTAAATGCCAGGCGTGCGGCGGTGAGTGCTTCTTCGAGCAGTGTTTTCGGGTCGTGAGTCATGAGGTGTTACACACCGAGCAGTGCGTCGCTGCCCGCCACACTGAACGTCGCCACCACTTGACCGATGCGACCCGTGAAGCGAGCCAGCACCAAATCGCCGCGCAT
>JAEMQQ010000049.1:4855-6889 GCA_016463775.1 Ilumatobacteraceae bacterium
GCCACTTCTTGCGGGGTTGCCAAGTCGTGGCCGATCAGGCGAATGTGGCCCCCGAGGGCAGCCTTGCAAATCCATTCCAGTGCCGTAATTCGGTGGTGTTTATTCTGCTCGCGTTCGATCGAAAGTTTTTGAATCTCTGCATTGGCGGCATCCAATGACAGTTGTTTGGTGCCCATGAGGTAACTGACAAGCCCGGCGCTGTCGGTGTATTGGCCTTGACCAGGTGTGTGATCTTCGAATGACACCAACGGTGTGCTGGCACCAAAGTCATCTTCGGTCCTGGAACCTTCGAGATATTCGCGCAGGGCGGCCGACCCATCACCATCACGCGCATCCAAACGATGCAGGAGGCGATGGTCAATGAGCACATCGTCGGATGATCGGTACTCATTGATCGTGTCGCAGAAGCGCCGGGCAAGTTCCACGCTGCGATTCCACTTTGCATCGTTCTCCCAACTGATGCCGTGATACAGCGTGGTGATACCGGCGCTACGTACACGCGCTTCAAACGCCCGAAGTGCAAAATCCATCGGCACCGGCGCATTTGGGCGGGGCATCAACTCGCGTTCAATTCCGTCGTTGTGGGTGTCCACCATGCCCGGCATGCACACCAAACCGTTGCCATCGATTGCGCCGTCTGGGGCCGTGCCGGCGTGCACATCGGTGATGATGCCGTGTTCGACGATGACACAGCCATCTTGCAGCAGCGAGTCGGGCAGCACAACGGTGACGTTGCGAATCGCAAAGGTGTCGCCGCGCACGTGTGTGTTAGGCAATGTCATCGGGCGGCTGCTGTGAGTCGTTCATCAAGTTCGTCTGGTCGTCGTTCGGCCACGAGGTGGCCGCGCTCAAGAACAAGAACGCGGGTTGCCAGGCGCTGTATCGCCTCGAGGTCGTGAAAAATCGACACCACCGCGACGCCGCGATGGGACAACGACGAGATGAGCACCAGTGCCCGCTCGCGATTCTCGGGGTCAAGGGCCGAGAGCGGCTCATCCAGCAGCAGCAGTCGGGGCGGGTGCACCGTGCCAGCTGCCAGATTCACCCTTTGCTTTTCGCCACCAGACAGCACGGATGTGTAGACATCCCAGAGTCGCTCTTCGATACCCACGCGCTGCAGGGCAGTTGCGGCTGCATCACGGGCATCGGCTTCGTTCATGCCCCGTTGACGAGCGGCTTTGATCACGATGTCGAGTGCGCCACGGCGGGGCTCAGAACGAAGGAACTGCGAAACGTAGCCAATTTCGTGGCCGCGAATGGTCGCCACTTCAATGTCGCTGAGCGCACACATGTCGACATAGTCGCCGGCATGAATCTGCAACCACACTTCGCCTGAGCTGGGCCGGTAGGTGCGGTAGATCGATTTGAGTAGCGACGACTTTCCGGCACCACTCATCCCGGCAAGGGCCACATGCTCACCGGCGGTGACGCTGAACGACACGTCGTCGAAGGCGACGACCGTGCGACCGCTGACCGCATGCAAGACGAACGATTTGCAGAGTTGCCGTACCTCGAGCACGGGGTCACGCCTCATGAACGGGCCGCGGCAACTAGTCGCTGGGTGTATGAGTGGTGTGGGTCTTCGAGCAGTTGGTCGGTGAGTGCGCTTTCGACGATGCGACCGTGATGCATCACGAGACAGCGGGAGGTGAGCATCTCGATGACCGAAAAATCATGTGAGACCACCACGGCAGCAATACGGTTTTCTTCCAGCAGTGAACGAATGAGGTCGAGAACCCCTGCTGCGACGCTGGCATCAAGACCGGTGGTTGGTTCATCAAAGAGCACAACGCTCGGAGAATTTGCCAGAGCCTTTGCTATTTGAACTCGTTGACGCATGCCGCCCGAGAAAGCACGAACAAGGTCGTCCATGCGGTTGAGCGGCACCTCTGTGCGCGACAACAGGTCGCTGGCGCGCATC
Source organism: Ilumatobacteraceae bacterium (assembly GCA_016463775.1). GTDB lineage: Bacteria > Actinomycetota > Acidimicrobiia > Acidimicrobiales > Ilumatobacteraceae > F1-60-MAGs027. Next base: position 6,777 of record JAEMQQ010000049.1, read on the forward strand.
CGAATTTTTGCAAAGTTTCTCCAGCCTGCTGCCGTGAGTGGTTCCGCGATGTTGCCGCCTGCCGTGACGTTCATTTTGAGACCCTCGGATGGGTCTTGGTACACCACGGAGAC
>JAEMQQ010000050.1 GCA_016463775.1 Ilumatobacteraceae bacterium
ACGGGCCGCTCGACATGCAGTTCACCATCACCGAAAAAGTGTTCGACCCGCAGGTCGTCTACGGCAACGCGCCGAACCCCACGAAGCTCTAAGCGCTTTTTGGCCGGAATGCGGCGAGCCCGCCGCCCACTTCAATTCGGGCACCACCGATGAGGTCGACGCAATAAGGAATCGCCGGTAGTACCGCGCTGAGACACTCGGCAATCGCCGATGGTTTACCTGGCAGGTTCACGATCAGTGACGCACCGCGAATGCCGGCGGTTTGTCGCGACAAAATCGCGGTGGGCACCACTTGCAGCGATACTGCCCGCATGAGTTCGCCGAACCCGGGCATCATCTTGGTGCACACCTGCTCGGTGGCTTCGGGGGTTACGTCGCGTGGTGCGGGGCCCGTGCCACCCGTGGTGACAATGAGGCAGCAGTGCTCGACGTCGGCGAGTTCGCGCAACGTGTGCGCAATGGTGTCGACGTCATCGCTGATGACGCGGGCCACCGCTTGCCACTCGCTGGTCAGGTGGGCTGCGAGAAATTCACGAATCGCCGGGCCACCTTTGTCTTCGTACACACCCGCCGAGGCGCGGTCGCTCACGGTCACGATGCCGATGCGTGCCACTGGCGACACTGCGCCGTCTGATGGCGTCACCAGTGAATTCCCCGTGGGGTGTTGTACATGCGCCCAAACGATACTTTGCGAAAAAAAGCCTTGCGAATTTGGCGGACGCCGTATCGTGCCGACATCTTTGACTGGGCAGCCCGCGACACGCTCGTAACACGCTCGACCGACTGGCGCACCAGCGTGACGAGTTGTGTCTCGGATGCGCTCAATACGTAGGGCTCAACTATGGCGGCGAATTGGCGTCGCTCAAAACCGAAGGTCTCGTAGTCGGCCGAGTACACCTGCATGAGTCGAGCCGCGGTCGGCTGATCACAGACTTGGTGAAGCGGCACCCCGATGCTCTCGTTGTGTCGGCGTGGCTGGATGTCTTTGCCGGAGCGCTCGCGCAACAGCGCAGCGATGCTGTCGATACCGCCCGGTTCGTCGATGCGCACGAGCATGTCGTAGTTGATCAGGGCCTTGCGCACCACCTGTGATTGCGGCACGAAGTGATGGTCGCCCATGAACTCGGCGGTGTGGTCGACCAGAGCCTGCGAAAACGCCGCAAAACTGGCGGTCATATTGATGCAGCCGTCGGTGAGCACATCAGGAACCGAGTCGAAGTCTGCACCAACGCGGCCCTGGGCCCGCATGAAGATGCGGTTCTCCCAGGCGGAATATGCACGGGCAACAGGGTCGCGCAGTGCAGCGAAACGTACCCAATCGGGTGAGGACAATATTTCTTCGATGTGCTGCGGGGGCAGATCGTTGAGTCGTTGCAGGCCGCTCACATGCCGATTGTGGATGGTCTGACTGCGGTGCAAACTGGCCGCCAACAATCGCGGTATCGCCTCGATGTTGAGCGTCCCAGCGGCCTCGGCCAGCATCCACTTGATGGTGGTGCACGCCACTTTGGTGGTGGGTGAATACAGAATCTTGAGGCTCGGCACCACCAACACCGAGCGCGCAATCGTTGCGGAGGGTGGCTGGCTCGAACTCATTGCAAGGTCACTGATCAAGGATGCGGTTGTCACGAAAGGCGCTGCCACCGGTGGCGCGGCGCACCACAGCGCGACGAATTTGCCGCAAGCCGTATCGCGCACCGGCCTGCTTGGTGGAGGCCTGCGAGACGCTCAACAAACGCTCCATCACCCCGCGCAATTGATAGACCAACTGTGTTTCATTCTGACTCAAGAGGTACGGCTCGACCGTCGGAGCGTAGGTACGCGGCGCAAAACCGAAGGCCTCATAGTCCATGAAATACGTCGCCATCAGTCGGTTGGCGGTGTGCCCGTCGCAGATCTTGGTGAGGTCAACTTTCATGCCCTCGTTCAAACGAGAGGCGGTGATGGTCTTGCCCGAACGCTCACTAATCAACGTCGACAGGCGATCCATATCGCCTTGTTTGTCGACCTGAATCAGCATGTCGTAGTTGATGACGTCGGTACGCACAATGTGCGCTTGGGGAAGAAAGTGCTGGTCAATCGTGAACGCATCCGTATGTTCGCCGAGCATCTGGGCAAAGAGCGCAAAGCTGGCGGCCAGATCCAGTCGGCCATCCACCAACACATCACGCGCCAACTCGATGGCCTTCTGCGTATCGCCAGGGGCGCGGCGAAAAATACGGTTCTCCCACGCTGAGTACGAACGAGCAACGGGGTCGCGCAATGCCGCCACGCGAACCCAGTCGGGTGAACGAAAGATGTTGTCGATCTCCCGCTGCGGCAGGTCGACCAGCCGCGTGAGCCCGTTGATGACGGGGTCATGAATGGTTTGTGGGCGTGACACGCTCGGGTTGGTGATCTGATCGATCAAATCGACACGGTGCGACTCTTGTGCGGTGGCCAACATCAATTTGATCGAGCTACACGCCACTTTTGGCGTGGGGGTGTACATGATCTTCAAGCTCGGGGCAACGAGCGTCAGCCCACCAATGGCCAGCAACGAAGTATCTGAGGGGAAGGGATGCATCGTTCAGTTGCCGACTGCACCGAGCACCCCGATTTGTCGGAGGTGGTCGAAGATGCGACGTACAGATTCTGTCACGCTCTCGCCATCGACGGCAACCACCAGGTCGGGTGCGGTGGGCGCCTCGTACGGCGCATCGACACCACTCAACCCGTGCATTTCTCCAGCCCGAACTTTGGCGTACAAGCCTTTCGTATCCCGTCGTTCGCATTCAGCCAACGAAGTACCAACGTGGATTTCGACGAAGTCGAGCCCGCTACCGGAATGGGCCACCCGCACGCGGGCGCGATCGGCGGCAAACGGGCTGATGATCGGCACGATTGCAACGATGCCGGTGTCAGCAAACAGTCGCGCAACTTCGCCGACCCGGCGCACGTTCTCGCTGCGGTCAGCGTCAGAAAAGCCCAGACCGGCATTGAGCCCGTGGCGCAAGTTGTCGGCATCAAGCACATAGGCCAACACTGAGGCGTCGAGCAGTTCGCGAGCGATCGCGTCGGCGATGGTGGATTTACCAGAGCCAGACAAGCCCGTGAGCCACACGGTGGCCCCGTGCAACTTGTGGTGGCGCCAGCGTTGGTCGCGCGCCACTGCAGGCTCGTGCCAGACGGGTTGATTGGCGTTGCTCATGTGCGGGGCGACAGCAGCATTCCAGCGGCACAGGTTTGCCCGCTGTGTTCGTCGATGAGAATGAACGAACCCGTCGACCGGTTGACGTGGTAGTCGTCATAAAACAACGGGGCTGTGGTGTGCAACTCGACACGACCGATTTCATTGAAGGCCAGATCGCGCGCTTCAATCTCGCGGTGCAACGTGGAGATATTCAGCCGGTACAGCACCTTGGTGATCTTTGCGCGTGCCACTTTGGTCGTGTGTTTTATCGAATAGATGCGATCGGGCTGCAGCGGGGCGGCATCGTCCATCCAGCACAACATGGCTTCGAGCGACTGGGCTTGACGTGGTCGGTTGTTCGGCCGACAAATCATGTCGCCACGGGCGATGGACAGGTCGTCGGCCAAGAGCAAGGTTGCTGCGTCGTTCGGCTCGGCTTGGATGAGTGGCCCGTTGGGAGAGTCGATACCGGTAATCGTGGTGGTGAGCCCTGACGGCAGCACCATCACATCGTCGCCAACACGAAACACTCCACCGGCAACGCGGCCCGCATAGCCGCGATAGTCGTGGTGCTCGGCGCGTTGCGGGCGAATCACATATTGCACGGGGAAGCGGGCATCAACGCGGTTGTCGTCGCTGGCGGTGTAGACGTTTTCGAGGTGATGCAGCAATGTCGGGCCTTCGAACCATGTGAGGTTGGGCGAGCGGCTCACCACGTTGTCACCCTGTAGCGCGCTGATTGGCAGGAACGTAACGTCGCGCAACGAAAGCCGTGCTGCAAAATCTTCGAACTCGTCACGAATGCGATTGAACACCTCTGGCGACCAGTCGACAAGATCCATTTTGTTGACGCAGATGACCAAGTGCGGCACACCAAGCAAGGAGGCCAATAAACTGTGACGACGAGTTTGCTCGACGATGCCCGTACGGGCATCCACCAGAACGATTGCCAGATCCACGTTGGATGCGCCGGTGATCATGTTGCGGGTGTACTGAATGTGTCCGGGGCAGTCGGCGATGATGAAGTTTCGTTTCGGTGTGGCAAAGTAGCGGTAGGCCACGTCGATCGTGATGCCCTGTTCGCGCTCGGCGCGCAGGCCATCGGTCAACAGCGACAAGTCGACATAATCGGTGCCTCGCCGCTTACTGACGGCCTCGATGTGATCGAGTTGATCTTCAAAAATACTCTTTGAGTCGAACAGCAGCCGCCCGATGAGCGTCGACTTGCCGTCGTCTACCGAACCGACGGTGGCAAAGCGCAGGCGCTCCATTTAGAAGTAACCCGTCTTCTTGCGATCTTCCATGCCGGCTTCACTGATGCGATCATCGGCGCGCGTGGCGCCCCGTTCGGTCACGCGCGCTGCCGCGGTCTCGGCAATAATTTGGGTGAGCGTGCTGGCCGTTGACTCGATTGCAGCGGTACAGGTGGCGTCGCCCACGGTGCGGAAGCGCACTGTTTGTTCGACGACCGGTTCGTCGGCATCAGCCGACAAGAATGGCGACTCGGCCATCCACATGCCATCGCGACGGAATACGCGCCGTTGATGCGCAAAGTAGATGCTCGGTAGCGGAATGTCGTATTCCTCCACGAAGCGCCAGATGTCGAGTTCGGTCCAGTTCGACAATGGAAAGATGCGGAAGTGTTCGCCTGGCTGATGGCGGCCGTTGTAGATGCCCCACAATTCGGGGCGCTGCGTTTTCGGGTCCCACTGGCCAAACGAGTCGCGAAACGAATACACCCGTTCCTTGGCGCGGGCACGTTCTTCGTCACGCCGGGCACCACCGAACACGGCATCAAACTTGTGCTCGGCAATGGAGTCGAGCAAGGTGACGGTCTGCAGCGGGTTGCGGCTGGCACGGGGACCAGTTGCGTCTGGCATGCGGCCGGCGTCGATGGAGGCCTGTACCGAACCCACGATGAGTCGCACGTCGAGGTCGGCCACAGCACGGTCACGAAATTCGATGACCTCCGGGAAGTTATGCCCCGTATCGATGTGCATTACGGGGAATGGCACCCGGGCTGGGGCAAATGCCCGAACGGCCAGGTGCAGCATGACTACCGAGTCTTTGCCCCCTGAAAACAGCATGACTGGGCGTTCAAACTCGGCGGCCACCTCGCGGATGATGGTGACTGATTCGTCGACTAGCCCACGCAACGCCGATTGCACAGCCAAAACACTATGCGTGAAAGGGTGGTGCCCCAGCGATAGGCCCAGCGACACGGGTGAAGCGCCATCTGGTGTGCTGAAACTGATTTTTCGTACAAGTTGCAGTGGCGAGGGCTTGGGTGAATTGCAACCGTGTTATTCTCTGGGGGCGCCGCTCGGCGTACCAATCACACATAAGGGGAGCACGAATGAAACGACGAAAAGTAATCGCAGCAGCATTTGCTGCAGCGGCGATGATCGTTGCCGCAGCATGCGGTGGCGATGACGCAGCCGAAGAAGTAACCGAAGAAACCGAAGCACCAGCTGAAACGGTGCCAGCGGAGGACTACAGCATGGTCAAAGCCGCCGTCGTCTATATCACGACACCTGGCGACCTTGGTTGGACCTACATGCACGACCTTGGCATTGCCTACATGGAAGAGCAACTTGGCATCGAAGTAACGCGCCTTGAACTCATTCCCGAAGGTGCCGAAGCAACTGCCGTGTACGACAAGCTCGCACGCGACGGCTACAACCTCATCTTGGGAACGTCATTTGGCTACATGGATCCGATGCTTGAAGTTGCCGCGAAGTACCCAGATGTGTGCTTCCAGCACGCTTCGGGTTACAAGAACGCCGACAACATGGGCAACTACTTCGGTGCGATGGAAGAAGCGCGTTACCTCTCCGGTATCGCCGCTGGTGCAGCCTCAGCGAGTGGCAAACTCGGCTATGTTGCAGCCTTCCCGATCCCAGAAGTGTTGCGTGGAATTAATGCGTTCACGCTTGGGGCGCGTTCGGTGAACCCGAAGGCAACCGTGCAAGTTGCATGGACCTCAACCTGGTACGACCCTGCTAAAGAAAAAGAAGCAGCAGAGTCGCTCTTGGCTACTGGCGCAGATGTGTTGGGCATGCACCAAGACTCTTCAGCCACGGGTGAAGCAGCCAAAGCAGCCGGCGCAAAGTGGGTTGGTTACAACTCTGACGTGCGGGCAGCAGACTTCCCAGACACCTGGCTCACCGGCCCGGTCTGGAACTGGGGACCGCACTACGTGAAGTTGGGCAAAGATGTTGCCGCAGGAATCTGCGACAACTCGCCTTACTACGGCACCATGGCTGACGGCATGATCACCCTCGGTGCATTCGGGTCGAGCGTTTCGCAAGAAACACAAGATCTGATCGCCACGAAGGCAGCCGCCATCATCGACGGTTCACTCCTGCCATTCACTGGCCCAATCAAGGACAACGAAGGCAAAGAGCAAATCGCAGCAGGTGCCAGCGCGGCACTTGGTGACTTGCTTGGCCAGTCGTA
>JAEMQQ010000075.1 GCA_016463775.1 Ilumatobacteraceae bacterium
TTCTTGGTGGCAAAGAAAAACTCGATGCCAAACTCGCGCGCTATCGAGAAGGCACGTCAAGCGGCAAGCAACCAGCGATGGCAACCTTCGAAGCAACACGACCAGCCGTGGGTGCTCAAGCGCTTGGGGTTGCGCGAGCGGCATACGAGTTTTCGCTCGAGTACGCAAAAGAGCGCAAGGCGTTCGGCAAACCGATCATCATGCACCAAGCGATTGCCTTCAAACTTGCCAACATGATCACCCAGATCGATGCGGCGCGTCTGCTGATTTGGCGTGCATCGTGGCTTGCTAAAAACGGTGGCTTCAAAAACGGTGAGGGTTCACAAAGCAAATACTTTGCATCCGAGATGGCAGTGAAAGTAACTGAGGAGGCAATCCAAATCTTGGGTGGCTACGGCTACACGCGCGAATACCCAGTCGAGCGCTGGCACCGCGACGCCAAGATTCACACCATCTTTGAGGGCACCTCAGAGATTCAACAACTGGTCATTGCTCGTGCAATCTCCGGCTTGCGCATCGAATAGTTGTAGAAGATTCGTTAAACGAGAGTTATTCAACAACCTCAGAGATTTGCATGACGGGTGCGATGTTGGTGTAGTTCGCAACGTCGGCCATCACATCGCCAGTGAGCGGGGCGCCAAGTGCAGCGTTGAATGCGTCCATTGATGCAAACGTCACGTGAATGGCAGCAACATGCGGCCCATTGACACCCTTTTCGATGGTGACAGACAACGGAGACCACGCTTTTTGTACGAGCGGTACGTGGGTATTTCTGTAGTACTCGTGGTCAAAGGTAGAACCCTCGGCTGATGGGTAATAGACGCTTGCTCGGATCATGCCCAAGACCGTAGCAGCCCCTATTCTGACGTCGTGACTAGCCAGCTCACCGACAGCGACCGCGCAGGGCTACGAGCGCGATATCGAGCGGAGCGCGACAAGCGGTTGCGTGCCGATGGCAACACCCAATATCTGGAGGCAAGTGGTCGCTACGCCAATTTGCTCGACGACCCCTACACGCCTGTCGTGCCACGTGCGCCGCTGCATACGGATGTGCAGGTGCTGGTGGTAGGCGCCGGTTTTGCTGGGTTGGTGATCGGGGCGCGACTTAGGCAAGCGGGTATCACCGACGTGCGACTCATCGACAAAGCAGGCGATGTGGGTGGCGTGTGGTACTGGAATCGTTACCCAGGTGCGATGTGCGATACAGCGGCAATGGTGTATCTACCGCTGCTCGAAGAAACAGGCACGGTGCCATCGGCAAAGTATGTGCCAGCACCTGAGATTCAGGCGCATGCGCGGCGCATTGCCGACACGTTCGACCTGCGGCGTGATGCATTGCTTTCCACCGGAGTTGAATCGATTGCCTGGGATGAATCGCTGTCGCGCTACATAGTGCACACCGACCGTGGCGACGTGTTGCGTGCCAAGTATGTGTGCACGGGCACCGGGCCGTTGCATCTGCCCAAACTGCCGGGTATCCCGGGCATCCACTCGTTTGCTGGCCACGCGTTTCACACCAGTCGCTGGGACTACGCATATACGGGTGGTGACCCGACCGGTGCACTGATGACGGGCCTTGCCGATAAACGCGTCGGCATCATCGGTACTGGTGCAACGGCCGTGCAATGCATTCCCCATCTGTCGCGCTCGGCAGGCGAGCTCTTCGTTTTTCAAC